>JBIIJH010000054.1:0-15573 GCA_044233905.1 Phycisphaerales bacterium | reverse complement strand
AGCATCCGCATGAGACGGCTCTTTCCCTGGCCCTTCTCGCCGAGGAACAGGATGTCGTGGCCCGCGATGATGGCCGTGGCCAGTTCCGGGAGGACGGTGTCGTCGTAGCCGAGGATCCCGGGGAAGAGTCCCGCGGCGCCGCGTTCGCCGCCGGCCGATGCAGCCGCCAGTGCGCGCTGGAAGTTGGCGCGGAGCTCTTCCTTGACAGGGCGGCTCTTCCAGCCGGAAGCCCGGAGTTCTGCGAGGGTACGGATGGCGGGCGAGGTGGGCATGAGTAGGGCTTCGCCGCCCGAAGCTCCTTGGATGCCGGGATTACGTCTTGGTGGTGTCCTGCATCCAGCCCTTGCGCCAGAAGTAGAAGAGCAGGCCGATCACCGTCAGGCCCATCAGCCCCAGCGCGAACGGGTAGCCCATCGCCCACTCCAGCTCGGGCATGTGCTTGAAGTTCATGCCGTAGACGCCGGCGATGAAGGTCAGGGGCATGAACACCGTGGCGATGATGGTGAGCACCTTGGAGGTCTCGGCGAGCTTCAGGTTGACGCTCGTCATGTAGATGTCGAGCAGGTCGTTCGCCAGGAAGCGGTCGGTCTCCACCTGGTCGAGGACGCGTGACACGTGGTCATTGAGGTCGCGCAGGTAGTGACGTGTCTCCAGGTCGAAGACGCGATCGAGCGATGCCATGGCGATGGCCGCATCGCGCACCGGATGCACCGCGCGGCGCACGCGGATCAGTTCCGCGCGGATGCGCCGGATCTTGCCGAGCGTCCGGCCATCGGGGCGGGCGAACGCCTCTTCCTCGAGCGGGTCGAGTTCGTTGCCGATTCGGTCGACGATGGGGAAGTAGCCGTCCACCACGGAGTCCGCGATCACGTACGACAGGTACGCCGCGCCATGGCGCCGCACGCGGCCCTTGGCCTCGCGGATGCGCGATCGCAGCACATCGAGGCAATCGCCCGGCACGCTCTGGAACGTGACCACTGCCTTCGCGGTGAACCAGATGGCCAGCTGCTCGGTCCAGAAGCCGCGCTCGTCCTCGTGGGGCATGGGCAGCACCATGAACGTGGCGTCGCCGTAGGGCTCCACCTTGGCGCGCTGCGAGACGTCGGTGGCGTCTTCCATGGCAAGCGGGTGGATGGCGAAGCGCTCGGCGATGGACTTGAGGAGGTCGATGTCCCCGATCCCCTCGATGTTCACCCAGATCACCGGCCATTCGCTGCCGAGGGCATCGATCTCGGCCACGCTGCTGACGGTGCGCTCGACGTATGCATCGGGCCCGTAGGCGAACACCGTCACCACCGGCGGCGGCGCGTCGTGCGCCACGGAAAGCGTTCCCGGCGGGGTGTAAAGGTGAGCGGAAGCGCGCGCGCGCGTCAGGCGCCTTCGAGCGATTCCCGCGCCGATCGCAGTGCGGCGGATGGCGTGGGCAACCATGCCCGGCAGATCGGCTCCGGGAATGGTCATGCGCTTGCTCCGGTGGGGGCGGCGGGGGCTGCGGCGCAGAGGATGTTCCAGATGCACCAGGCGAGCAGGGCTGCGCGAGCACTCCATGCGATGGTCCGGATCCAGTTGGTGCTCACCAGATGCGCGTGGGCATCGGCATCGAAGCCGCGGCCGAGGACATTGTGCATGGGTACCTGGATGAAGGCCGTGGAGGCCCAGATGACACCCACGAGCGCGAGGCCCGTCCATGCTGCCCATGGTGGCACTGCCTTCGGTCGCAGTGCCACCATGGCCGTTGCGGCCAGGATTTCCACGAGCATCGCCGGGCCCACCACCATGGTGATGAGCTGCGCGTGCGCGGTTTCGTAGGAGACGAAGCCGGCGCGTCCCACGCGATCGAAGAGCGGGTAGTGCACGACCTGGATGGTCCAGATCAGCCCCGCGAGGAACCACGTGGCGGTGGCGTTCGCCAGGACGATGGCGGCGTCGAGCGGATTCATGCGGGGACCTCGATGATCTCCAGTTCGCCGGTGGCGGGCACCAGCGTGGCGACGGTGAAGCGTGGGGCGCGATGCAGGGCGCCGGGGTTGATGATCCGCGTGCCGGCGGTGCGTTCGTCGCGGAGTTCGTGCGTGTGGCCGTGGATCAGGTAATCGGCGCCGCCCGTGATGGCCGCGCGCATGAGCTGCGGCTCGTGGCCGTGGGTGAAGGCGATGCGCCTGTCGTCCACGGTCAGTTCGCCGGCATCGCCGTGCACGGCAATGCCGATGTCCGACGCATAGCGGCCGAGCGTTCCCTGGTTCCAGTCGCAGTTGCCCCAGACCAGGTGTGCGTCCATCCCGGCAAGCTGGTCGAGGACCAACGCGTCCTCGATGTCACCGCAGTGAATGAAAGTGGAGGCGCCGCGAATTCGCAGCGCCTCCAATGCACGTTTGGTGCGTTCCCAGCGGGAATGGCTGTCGGAGAGCAGGCCGACGACGCGGGACATGGGCGCACGTTACTTGCGTGGCGGGTGCCGTGGCGTTCCGGCGGGCGCGCCCACCTCCCTCCCGGTACTTTGCCCATCCCAATGGCCACCACCTCCTGCGTCACCCGGTTTGCCCCGTCCCCCTCCGGCCACCTGCACGTGGGCGGTGCCCGCACCGCGCTGTTCTGCTGGGCGTTCGCCAAGGGGCAGGAGGGCACCTTCCTCCTGCGCATCGAGGACACGGACCAGAAGCGCTCGAGCGACTCGGCGAGCGTCGGCTTCCTGAAGGACCTCGCGTGGCTCGGGATCGACTGGGACGAGGGTCCGGCCCTGGGCAAGAACGGCGGCGGCGAGCACGGCCCGTACTTCCAGAGCGAACGCCTCGACATCTACAACCGGTATCTCGATCAGCTGGTGGCCGCGGGCAAGGCGTACTACGCGTTCGACACGCCGGCAGAGCTCGAAGCCAAGCGCGCTGAGGCGAAGGCTGCCGGCCGCGCGTTTCGCTACGACGGCACCGAGATGATGGCACTCCCCAAGGAGACGGTGTCCGCGTGGATCAAGGAGGGCAAGCCCGCCGTGATCCGCTTTCGCACGCCCGAAGGCCCCATCACCATCCACGACGAGATCCTCGGCGACGCCACGCTCCCGGCTGGTGAGGTGGACGACTTCGTCATCCGCAAGGCGGACGGATTCCCCACCTACCACTTCGCGGTGGTGGTCGATGACGAACTGATGCGCGTCACCCACGTGCTGCGTGCACAGGAGCACTTCAACAACACCGCCAAGCACATGGTGCTGCAGGATGCGCTCGGCTTCCGGCGCCCCATCTACGGACACCTGCCGATCATCATGAACCCCGACGGCAGCAAGATGTCCAAGCGCGACAAGGACAAGGTGCTGCGCAAGACCGTGGCCGACCGCAAGCTCACTGCGCCGCCGGCGGGCATCGTGAGCCAGGCGCGTTTCGACGCGTGGATCGGCGACAAGAACACCCAGCTCGAGCTGCAGGAAGCGAACGCCATGGCGGCGGCGCTCGACGTGGCGCTGCCCGAGATCAACGTCGACGACTTCCGCCAGAGCGGCTACCTCCCGGAGGTGGTCTGCAACTTCCTGGCGCTCAACGGCTGGAGCCCGGGCGAGAACGTCGAGAAGTTCGACAACGAGTTCATCAAGAAGCGCTTCGAGCTGAAGCGCGTGGTGAAGACGCCCGCCAAGTTCGACCGCGTGAAGCTGCTGGCGTTCAACTGCGATGCCATCACCGGCATGCCGCGCGAGGAGTTCGTGCGCCGCGCGCGGCTCCATGGCCAGGAGTTCCACGCGGAGTTCATGGCGAAGATCACGCCCGCGCAGTTCGAGCAGCTTGCCGGCGCAAGCCACGAGCGCTCGAAGACGCTCGACGAGATGTTCCGGTCCAACCGGTTCTTCATCGTGGCCGACGACGCGCTTGCCTGGGAGCGCACCAAGAACTTGGAGAAGGCGCTCCTTGGCCCGGCGCCCAACGGGCTGGGGCACCTGCAGGGCCTGCTCCCGGTGCTGTCGGCGTGTTCCGAATGGACCGCTGCGGCGCTTGAGGCCGCCATCGGTGCCTACGCCGCGCAGCACGCCGAGGGCAACCTCGGCAAGGCGGCGCAGCCGTTGCGTGTGGCAGTGAGCGGCGGTACGGTGAGCCCGCCGATCTTCGATACGTTGGCGATCCTCGGGAAGCAGTCCAGCCTGCGCCGCATCGAGCGGTGCATCGCGGCATTCAGCTGAGCGGCGCGTGCCGCGTCTGGGCTGAAAGGCGTCAGGGCTGATCGACGTCCGGGTTGTCCTTTGGCGCCTGGGGGCGCCGCATGTCCGTCGAGAGGCCGGGCGCCACCGGCACCCATTCGCCCCAGAGGCCTTGCTCCGTGGAGATCATGGCCTCCACGCGGCCGGAGGACCACAGCCGGTAGATCGCGGTGCCGTTGGGGATCGGGTTGGCGGCCATGCCGACAAGCTGGCCGCTGGCCGACGGCACGCCCTTGCTGGTGACCTTTGGCGCTCCGGGCCCGGTGCCGACGGCAGACTGGGGATCGAACGGAGCGGCTGGTTCAAAGAAGACCTCGGACGTCATGGCTGCACCAAGCGGCGCCTCCGGCTGATCCGCGGCGAGGAGTGCCTGGGTTTCCGTGGAAGGCAGGGTCAGTACGAGCCGTGCGCCCTCAACACCCGCCAGTGCGAGTAGGCCGGCACCGACGAGGGCAAGTCCCGGGCCCGGCTGGAAGATGTCGAATCGGGGCGTGGCGTTGCCATTCGCGTGCGAGGCAACATCGGCCCGGGGGGTGTGTGCAGATCGATCCATGGAGGCGCTCCTGCGGGCAGGCCCGCTCCAAGGTGATCGGCCCGATCAGGGGCTTCCCTCCAAGATGCCACCCCGGCGGCCCGAAAGCGCGCCGAGCGGACCGCCCACCCAATTCAGGTCATTTCGATGGTTGTTTGCACCTCGGATTGACGATAGAATCCGAGGTTCCGGACCGTTGGCGCAGTTGGCTAGCGCACCTCCATGACACGGAGGGGGTCACTGGTTCAAGTCCAGTACGGTCCACTGAAAGACACTGCCCCCGACAATCGGGGGCAGTGTTGTTTTTGTCGCGTTCGTGCTGCGCCGGTCGTGTGAGGCCATCGGCCTCAGGACATGCGTCGGCGACGGCGGTTCGTGCTGCCAAGGACCACGAGTGCCGCCACTCCGCCCGGCCCGGGCACGGCGGTGAACGTGGCGTTGTAGGAAAAGTTTCCGCCCGTGGCGGTGCATTCGGCGAGCATCACCAGGAGGTACTGGCCAGCCGTCACGGTAGCGGTGAACGTGCCGTCGGCCTGGGGGGTCACCCCGCCAAATGACGTACCAACGGTGCCCTCAAACTGGACGACAAAGTCAGGTTCGCCAGCTGGGCCAATCCGGGCGAGGGCCCAACCGACGCTGTTGCCGGCCCGAACCAGCTCGCCCATGCTGAAGGCGATGCTGAACGTGGCATCCGATTCCAGTGTCATCAGCGAGATTGCCTGCGAGCGGGCCTTGAGCGTGGGTGAGCCGGCGCATGTTCCGCTGAAGGAGCTGGTGGTTGCGCCCCAGTTCAGCGATGCGGTGGTGCCGGTTGGGTCGTCCGTGGTGCCCGGGAGAGCGGCGATGTAGGTGCCGAACGTGTAGCCGGAGTCGCCGTCTGACGAGTACACGGGATTCGAGTTTGCGTCGTATCGGGAAACGAAGGCGCCGGGGCTTAAGATGTCTGCCAGCGCGGTGGGCCCGGTGGCGATCCACGGTGCAACGGTGCTGGCGCAGAGGGAGAGGACGGAGGCGGAACGGAAGGTTGTCATGTTTGGCATGGTGTGGAGGGTTGGTTATGGTGGTAAACGCAATCCAGGCCCGCCGCCAATCACGAATTCGCTCAGAAAGTGAATCAAGTGATTTCACGACATTGGCGCCAGTGGGGCGCGTTTGCCGCACGGCTACCATGTCGACCATGCACACCAGCCGACTGCTGAAATTGCCGCGCGCCGCAAGTATCGGTCTTGCAACAGTTTCCGTCGTTCTTGTTGCCGGCGTTGTTGGCGGCTGCGTGCGCGAGGTGGTGTCCGGCTACGACCCGGAGTCGAAGTCCGGCCAGCTCAACAGCAAGAGTGCCACCAACCGGTTGGTCGTCCTGGTGCCCTGGATGCAGCCGCCGACGCCGCGCCTCCTGCTCGATGACAAGCTCGCCCGGTGCGAGACCGTCTTCTCCCGGAACCCGGACGGCGTGGTGCGCTACGTCCTTCGAACCGCGGCCGGCCAGACCGCCACGGTGGAAGTCCGGACCAAGCGTCTCCCGGACGATGCCATGGAGTTCACGTACGAGATCAAGTCGCTCCCGCCCAAGTACTCGTTGGATGTTCCGTTCGAGGTGACCGCGGCTGAGAGCCGCCCGGCGATCGAACTGCTGATGAACGGCACCCCCGTGAAGGTGGTCCCGGGAACCGAGGTGATTGTCCTGCAGCTTGCGCGGGATGCAGTCACAAAGATCCGGGCGATCCCGATGGCACCGCCCACGGACGCTGCAGGTTCGTCCGCGGCGGCGACACCTTCCGCGACCCCGGACGCGCCCGCCGGCGCGACGGCCACTCAGCAGCCTCCGGCAACCGCCCCTCGCCCCTAGACTTCCGTGCTGCGCCTGCGCGGCGCCCGCTGTGCGGGCCTGGCTGCGTGTGGTGAACGACGATCCGCTCCACAAGGAACCAACCCATGCGTATCACCACCATCCTGACCGTTGCCATCCTCTCGCTCCCCGTTGCCTTCGCCGGCTGCGACGTCTACCAGTCGATGGGCAACGCTCCCGAGAAGGAATCGCCGATCAGCGGTCCCAACACGCTGACCACTGCGGAGCAGCAGGCCGGCTGGCAGCTCCTTTTCGACGGCCAGGACGCCGGCATGAACTTCCGCGCATTCCGCGGAACGGCGCTGCCCAAGGAGTGGTCCGTCGAGGACGGCTCGATCGTGCTGCGCGGCAAGGGCGGCGACATCGTCACCAAGGACGAGTACTCCGACTTCGAGTTCTCCATCGACTGGAAGATCACCCCGGGCGGCAACAGCGGCATCTTCTGGCGCGCCTCCGAGGACTTCGGTGCTCCGTGGGAGACCGGCCCGGAGATGCAGATCCTGGATGACGCCAAGCACGCCGACGGCAAGAGCCGCCTGACGAGCGCCGGCGCGTGCTACGCGCTGTACCCGGCGCCGGAAGGCGCGGTCAAGCCGGTCGGCGAGTGGAACACCGCGGTCATCAAGGCCGTCGGCCCCAAGGTCACCTACATGCTCAACGGCGTGAAGACCGCCGAGTTCGACATGTCCAGCCAGGACTGGAAGGACAAGGTCGCAGGCAGCAAGTTCGCGTCGATGAAAAACTTCGGCACCAAGGCCAAGGGACACATCGCGCTCCAGGACCACGGCGACGTGGTCATGTTCCGCAACATCAAGATCCGCCAGCTCGGCGCGGCCAAGTAAGCCGGCCCGGAAGGGGCTCGTGGTCCATGCAATCACCATCATCGTCTGCGCCGCCCTGGCCATGTCCGGGGTGGTGTGGGGCGGTGCCATACCCCCGGCGGATGTGCAGGGCCAGGACCCGTTCGACCGCGTGGAATCGATCGGGGAACTCCGCGAGCTGGAAGCGCAGTTGCGAGCAGTTGCCGAGCGCATGCGGCCGACCGTGGTGCTGCTGCGCCTTGGCGGCATCCGCGGCGCATCCACCGGTTCGGGCGTCGTGCTCACCTCCGATGGGCTGGTGGCCACGTGCGGTCACGTCGGTGAACGCGCCGGGCGCAGGGTCAACGCAACGCTCTGGGACGGCACGGTCCTGAGCGGCAAGACGCTCGGGCAAGCCAACATCGGCGCGCTCGACTGCGGGCTCATCCAGCTCGATGCCGAGGGCCGGGACCTGCAGGCCGCTTCGCTGGGGACCAATCGCGACCTCAAGCTCGGTGATTGGCTGGTGGCCATGGGTTACACGCAGGGTCCGCCCGAGGAGCCTCGCCCGCCGCTGGTCCGCATCGGGCGCGTCCTGTCGCTGGACGACGACGAGCTGCTCTTCGATGCGCCGATCGATGCCGGTGATTCCGGAGGCCCCAGCTTCAACCTCCGCGGTGAGGTGGTGGCGATCAATTCCCGGTGCGGGCGACAGTCGTGGGAGAACGTCGCCACGCCGATCGATCGGCTTCGCGAGCGCATGTTCCAATTCCGCGACGGCACGGACGAGTCGATGACCGTCCTGCCTCCGGCGGAGGACGCTCCGGAGAACATTCGAACAAACTTTGCGCGCGGCGGCAGCGACGACGGGCGCATGGCCGTGCAGCGGGTGCTCCCGCTCGAAGAGATCGTGGCGCAGGCTCGCGAATCCATGCTGCGCGTGATGGACGGCAAGGCGTCGTGCGCGTACGCCACGGTGATCGATGGCGACGGTCACGCCGTGACGAAGCGCTCGCAGCTGCCGCTCGGAAACGTGGGTGCTTCCGTCGAGCTCGAGTCCGCGGACGGGCGCGCCTTCACCGGCCGGGTGGTGGCCACGGATCCGGCGCTGGACCTGGCATTCCTCGGCATCGACCACTGCACGCTCCCGGCGATCCAGTGGCGCACCAACCAGCGCCTGGTACCGGGGCAGGCCGTGCTGACTCCACGGCTCGGCAAGAACGCACCGGCGCTCGGCTTCGCTGCCATCGAGTCGCGCCAGAGCGAGCGTGATCCGCTTTCGATGCCGTATCTGGGTGTTCGGACGGAACCCGCCACGAAGGAAGAACGCAAGGCGGCGCAGTGCGAGGCGGCCCTGCGCGTGGTGGAGGTGGTGCCTGACTCGGGTGCTTCGGCTGCGGGGGTGGCGCTCGGGGACCTGATCCTCTCGATCGACGGCAAGGAACTCGACGGCCGCACCGGGCTGCGGCGCGTGATCGTGGAGCATGCGCCCGGCGACGTGGTTCGCCTGGCGGTCCTGCGCGGCGAGCAGCGCCTGGAGCTCGATGCCACGTTGCGGCTGCGCTCTTCGTCCGAGGGATCGCAGGAATCCCGGCGCGGCAACACCATGACCCCCATCTCCGGCGTCTCGTCCGGCTTCGGCGAGGTGCTGGCGCACGATGCCATCGTCTGGCCGGAGCAGTGCGGCGGGCCGGTCCTTGACCTGGACGGCCGCGCGGTGGGGCTGAACATCGCGCGCTTCGATCGCACCGCAACCCATGCGCTGGATGCCAAGCGGGTGATGAAGTCTGCGGAGAAGTGCCTGTCCAAGGTCAGGTAGTGATTGGTTCGTCCTATCGCCGGGGAATGGTGGCCGTGCGTTCGCTGAACGCCGGTCGGTGGCTGCTCAGCGCACTGCGCGAGGCAGCGTGAGGCCTGAATCGGCGGCGATCTGCGCAAACTGCGCAGGCACCGGGCACGTCACATCTACCGCGACACCGGTCTCCGGGTGCGCGAAACCGAGTCCCAGCGCGTGCAGCGCGAGGGCCGGGGCGGCGCGGCCCTTGGGAAGCGCACTGGTGTTGGGCGGCAGGTCCACGCGATAGACGCGGTCGCCAACCACCGGGCACCCGATCTCGGCCATGTGCGCGCGGATCTGGTGCAGCCTGCCGGTGATGATGGTCACCTCCAGGAGCGAGCGGCCGCGACCCGCGTCGAGCGTCTTCCAGTGCGTCACTGCGGGCTTGCCGACGCCACCGCGGCGATCGGCGATGGAGACCTTCATGTCGCCGCGTCGCACCTCTTCCAGCGGAACGTCGATGGTGCCTTCGCCGCGCGGCGGCTTGCCCTGCACGATGGCCAGGTAGCGCTTGCGCACCGTGCGCGCCTCGAACTGCGCACGGATGGCGTCGTAGGCACCGGCATCGAAGGCGATGACGATGGCGCCGCTCGAATCGCGGTCGAGGCGGTGGAGCAGGCCGTGGTCGCGGCCTTCGCCCAGCTTGGCCAAGGCCGGCCCCCAGCGTGCGAATGCGCCGTTCATCAGGCTGTCCCGCAGGTGCCCGAGGCCGGGCTCGGTGACGACTCCCGGCGGCTTGGCCACGATGACGAATCGCGGATCCTCCAGGAGGACGTCGATGGTGACCGCGGGATTCGGGGTGGGCTGCGCCATGGTTCGTATGATCGCGATGGTATCGCGGCACGGACGCAGCATGGCACGCACGGACCCGTTCATCCTCCTGAGCTTCGACGTCGAGGAGTTCGACGCGCCCGTCTCGCGCGGACGCACCATGACCATGGACGAGCAGATGGACGTCGGGGGCAGGGGATACGAGCGGACGCTTCGCCTCCTCGATTCGCTCGGTGTGCGCGCCACCATGTTCACCACCGCGAACTTCGCCGAATGGCACGGGGCGTTGCATTCCCGCGCCGCCAGGACGCACGAGATCGCGAGCCACGCGCACTTCCATTCCTCGTTCCGGGTGGAGGACCTTGCCGGCAGCCGTGCGGTGTTGCGCGCCACGAGCGGCCAGGAGGTGCTCGGATTCCGTCGCCCCCGGCTCCAGTGGACCGATCCCGCGGCGATCCACGCTGCCGGCTACGCCTACGACAGCTCCGTCAATCCCATCTGGCTTCCGGGTCGTTACAGCAACGCCGGGCTTCCCCGGCTCCCGTATCGCAGCGGAGGCATCGTGGAGGTGCCCATCTCCACCTCGCCACGCCTTCGGCTTCCGCTCTTCTGGCTGGCGTGGAAGAACCTGCCCATGGGCATCGTGCGCGACGCGTGCGCGCGCTGCCTCGATTCGGACGGCTTCCTGAACCTCTTCTGGCACCCGTGGGAGTTCGTGCCGCTTGCCGGTGAAGGCCTTCCGCTCCACATGCGCCGCGTGGACGGCGAACGCATGTGCGACCGGTTCGCGGCATTCGTCGAATGGCTGCGCCCGCGCGGGCGCGTCACCACCTTCACCGAGTGGATGAATGGCACGGGGATATGATCCGGCCGATGCCACGCCTCAGGGATATTGCCTGGATGCTGCTCGTTTCGCTCGTTGCGGCATCAGCCGTGCGAGCAGACGAGTCCTTGCCCACCTTCGAGGATGCGCGACGGCTGCTTGCGCAGGCCGAGGCTGCGGCAGGTACGGCTGATCCGCGGTTGGCTGCGATCGCGCGCATGAACGCGGAGTCGGCCCGCAAGCTCATGGAAGCCCGTGCCGTCTACGACCAGGCGACCGACGATGCCCATGTGCTGGCAACCAAGACGGCCGCGCTCGCGCGCATCAAGGAGTCCGACGAGCAGCGCGTACGGCTGGTCGGTTCCGGTTCCGGTCCGGTGACCGAGGTGCTGATGCGCCACCGCGAGCACCTGCCCGCCCTCGGCACCGAGCGACGTGAGCTGGAATCGCTTCGTGGACGCGCGGCATCGACCGAGATCGCACGCCTGGATGCGGAGGAGGCCCTCGCATCGCTCGAGCAGGGACAGTCGGTGGCCGCCGATCTGGTGCGGGCGTATCCGGAGGGCGCTGCGGACGCCGATGCGCTTGCGCCGCTCCTCAAGCTGCGCGCGGACCGATACGTGCGCCCGCTCGTGGATGCGCTCGGCGCCTGCTCGCGCGTACTCGCGGCGGACGAGGCCACGCGCACCGAATACACGGCGATGCTTGCCTCGTACCGCGAGTTCGTCGATGCGCACCTGGTGTGGCTTCCCAGCATGCCGGCGGCCGGTGCAGAGGATGCGCGCGGGGCGTCGGCATTCGTGGCATGGATCGGCTCGCGTGCGTTCTGGTCCGGGATCTCGAGCGATCTCGTGGACAGCGTCCGTTTCCGGCCATTCCGGTGGTTCGGAGGCGGATTGCTGGTGGCGGCGCTCTTCTTCCTGCGGCGCAAGGTCTCGCGCTTGCTCGGTGGCGCTGACGGGCAATCGACGTCCGGGCTGGCAGCAACTTCGCGGTCGGTCCTGGAGACGGCGGTCATCGCCAGCCCCGTTCCGGCAGCCCTTGCCATCGTCGGAACGCTTGTCGAGCAGACGCCGACCGCCTCGACGGCGGAGCCTTTCGCCGCGGCCATGCTGGGCGTGTCCGGCCTGGCATTCCTCACGTCGTTCGTGGCGGCGCTGTCGGTGTCGGGCGGTGCGGCTGAACGGCAGCTCCGATGGTCCGCGGCGGCCACGGCATCGCTTCGGCACGCCGCGCTCGTGATCGGCAACATCGCGCTCCCGGCACTCTTCCTGGCGCTTGCGGCGCTCTGGTCGGACGGGGCCGACGGGTCCGACGCGGTGGCGCGCTGGGCCATCGTGGTAGCCCTGGCGGTATTGACCATCGTCACGGCGCACATCTTCCGACCTTCCCACGGAGTGCTCTCCGGGATCATCGCCCGCAACCCGAGTGGTTGGATCTCGATCCTTCGGCCCGTGTGGTACCCGGCGATGGTGGCGCTTCCTGCCATGCTCGCCATCGGCGCCGTGGCGGGGTACGTGATCACCGCCACCACGGTCATCGACAACATCGGCCGCAGCTACTGGGTGATCCTCCTCCTCGCCATCGGCGTTTCTGCGCTGGAAGGACTCGGTGACCATGCCATGGACCACTTTGACCTGGCGGGCGACCTGGAAGCCAAGGAGCAGATCCGGTTCGAGCAGCAGGTGCGCAACTTCGGTCGCCTGCTGCTGGCGATCATCCTGGTGCTCGGGTTTGCGTGGGCCTGGCAGGACCTGATTCCGGCGCTGTCGGTGATCAACGGCATCACCGTGTGGACGGTGGCGGGCGTGAACGGCGGGCCGGCGGTGGCGGTCTCGATCCGCGACATGCTGCTCTTCCTGGCCACCATCGTCATCACGGTCGCCGTGCTGCGCGACCTGCCCGGCATCGTGAACATCGCCGTGCTCCGGCGCTTCCCGATCGAGCGCAGTGCGCGCTACGCGCTCGTGGCGGTGGGGCGATACGTGCTGGTGATCATCGGCCTGGTGCTGGCGCTTGCCTGCCTGCGGATCCGCTGGAACGACGTGCAGTGGCTGGCTGCCGCGGTGACGGTCGGCCTGGGCTTCGGCCTGCAGGAGATCTTCGCGAACTTCGTCTCCGGGCTCATCCTCCTGGCGGAGCGGCCGGTGCGGATCGGCGACCTGGTGACGATCGACGGAATCTCGGGGCGCATTTCACGGATCGCCACGCGCGCCACGACGGTGGTGGACTTCGACAACAAGGACGTCATCATCCCCAACAAGCAGCTGATCACCGGCCGCATCACCAATTGGACGCTGCAGGAGCCGAGCATCCGCGTGATGCTGCGCGTGGCCGTGCCTGCGGACGCGGACCTGACGGGCGCGGTGACCGCGTTGCGCGAGGCTGCGGCCGGGTCCCTCGGCGTGCTGGCAAGCCCCGGCCCGGAGGTGCTGCTGGTGTCGTTCACGGGCGGCACCGCGGAGATCGACGTGTCCGTCTACGTGGCCCGCCCCAGCGACATGCAGCCCGCACGCCACGACCTGGTGCTGCGCGCGCAGCGGATCCTCACCGAGCGCGGCATCGAGATCGCGTTCCCGCAGCTCGAGGTCCACATGCGCGGCCCGGCCGCAGCAAGGCAGGGCACATGAGCGTCACCACCGGCAGGCGCACCTTCGGAACCTCCCAGCGCCTGCGCCCGTTCGGCGAGAGCGTCTTCGCCACCATCAGTCGGCTGGCCGCACAGCATGGCGCCGTGAACCTTGGCCAGGGATTCCCGAACTTCGACGGCCCGCAATTCGTGAAGGACGCGGGCATGCGCGCCATCGCCGAGGGCCATGGCCAGTACGCGCGGACTTTCGGGCTTCCCGAGGCAAACCGCGCCATCGCCGCACGCTTCCGTGCCACCAGCGGCCTCGAAGTGGACCCGGACGCCGAGGTGACCGTCACGAGCGGCTGCACCGAGGCGATCGCCGCCGTGATGCTCGGGCTGGTCGATCCCGGCGACGAAGTGGTGCTGGTGGAGCCCTTCTACGACTCGTACACCGCGTGCGTGGCCATGGCCGGCGGCGTGCTGCGCACGGTACGGCTCCAGGCGCCGGAATTCGCGCTTCCGCTCGAGGACCTGCGGCGCGTGGTTGGCCCCCGCACCAAGGCCATCCTGATCAACAGCCCGCACAACCCGACCGGCCGCGTGCTCACGCGCGCGGAGCTCGAGGGAGTGGCGGCCATCGCCCGTGCAGCCGACTGCCTGGTGATCTCCGACGAGGTCTACGAGGAGATCTGGTTCGACGAGGCCCCCGTCTCCATCTCCACGCTCCCCGGCATGCGCGAGCGCACCATCGTGATGTCGAGCCTGGGCAAGACGTTCAGCCTCACCGGGTGGAAGATCGGCTGGACGGTGGCGCCCGCCAACCTCACGGCCGGCATCCGCGCCGCGCACCAGTTCCTCACGTTCTGCAGCGCCACGCCGCTCCAGCGGGCGGCCGTGGAGGCGTTGAACGCGCCGCGTTCCTACTACGAGGAGCTGCGCCGTGACTACCGCGCGCGGCGGGAGCTGATGCTCTCGGAACTTCGGGCGAGCGGATTCGAGCCGTACGTTCCGGAGGGTTCATACTTCGCCCTGGCCGACCACCGCGCCTTCGGCTTCGCCAGTGACGTTGCCTTCGCCATGCACTTGGTGGAGAAGCTGGGCGTGGCGTGCATTCCCTGCAGCGCGTTCTACGCGCCGGGCGAGGACGGCACCAAGGACGCCGGTGCGCACTCGCTGGTGCGCTTTGCCTTCTGCAAGACCGATGCCACCATCCTGGCGGCGGGCGAGCGCCTGCGTGGACTGCGCGCCATCCGGGCGTGATCCCGCGCGGCGCTGATGGGCCGGCCCCCGCCTACTTCGCGGCAGGCGCTGCGCCGCTTCGCTCGAGCGCGGCCTGGTAGAGCTTCATGGCCTTGGGCATCATCTTCTGCAGCCGCGCGATGCGGGTGTTCTCGCTCGGATGCGTGGAGAGGAACTCCGGCGGTGCGCCGGATTGCGAGGCCATCCGGGTCCACAGGTCAATGGACGACCGTGGGTCGTAGCCGGCGTCGGCCGCGATGAGGAGCCCAAGCTCGTCGGCCTCGCTCTCCTGCATGCGGCTCCACGGGAGGAGCACGCCCACGTTCGACCCGAGGCCGAGCGCGGCCATGGTGGCCTGCTGCGCGGCAGGGCTCATGTCACCGAGTGCGATGGACGTTCCCTGGAGCGCGCCCTGGATCACCATGTTGCTCGAGATGCGCTCGCCGGCGTGGCGAGCGATCGCGTGCGATGCCTCGTGGCCCATCACCACGGCCAGCTCGTCGTCGGACTTCGCCATGCGCAGCATGCCGGTGTAGACGGCCGATTTGCCGCCGGGCAGCGCCCAGGCGTTCACCATGTTGTCATCGTTGACCACCGTCCACTGCCACTCGAAGCCGCGGATGGCCTTCGCGTGGAGTCGCTCGGACGCGTCCTCGATGCGGTCCGCCACGCGCTGCACGCGGTCGTAATCGGGCCCGGACGTCACCTTCTTCACGCCCTTCTCCGACAGCATCTCGCCGTAGGCCTCGTCGCCGAGCTCGTGCTCCTGCGTCTCGGAGAGGAGGTTGAGCTGCGTGCGGTTGGTCCCGCTCACGGTCCGGCATCCGGCCGCGAAGGCAAGGGCCGCGAGCAGGGCAGCGAGCATCCGCGTTCCGGTGATCCGGTGCATTCCCCGATTGTAGTTCCGGTGCCATGGGTAGCCTTCCGCGCATGAAGAAGGCGAAGCGGATCGAGTGGACGGTGACCGGCGAGT
>JBIIJH010000176.1:0-4793 GCA_044233905.1 Phycisphaerales bacterium | reverse complement strand
CGCAAACCACGCAGCGCATGCTGACGGCGGCCACGGTGGGCTACGCGGCCTGCTGTGCGTGGTTTGCGTTCAGCGGCTCCGCGTCGAACGCCACCGCGGCGCGGCTGGTGATGGGCTCGTTCGCGGCGTTTCTCTATCCGGCATTCATCTCGGTCATCGCGCGGCTGGTGGCGGCAGAGGGCCGGCAGCGTGCGATCGGCCTGATGCAGATGGCCATCGGGTTGGCGGGCGTGTCCGGCAGCCTGCTTGCGACGCCGGTGCTCGCCAGTGATTCATGGCGCCTGGCGCTGGGTGGCCCCGCGTTCACCGCGCTGCCGCTGGCCATCGCGCTCTGGATCATGCTGGCGCACCCGCTGCTGCGCGGGCGAAGCGCCGCCGGTGGGTCAGCACCCGCGTTGCGGCTGCGGCAGGTGCTGGCGATCCCCGACATCCGGCGTGCGTGCGTTGCGGCTGCCGGCACCGGCGGCATCATGATTGCACTCGGCGGGCTCCTCAACCCGACCAATGCCCGCGTGGTGTGGAAGCTGCCGGAGGCTTCCTGGGGAACGGTGAATGCCGCATTCTTCATCGGCTTCGCCCTCGGCGGGCCGATCCTGGCGCGCATTACGCGGAGCTTCGGCCCGCGGCGCACGCTGTGCGGTGCGATTGCACTGCTCGCGGTGTCGTTGGCGGCGTGGGCGTACCTGCCGGTGGAGCAGGGCGTGGCGCTGGCGTGCGTGTTCACGTTCTCTGCAGGCCTGGGCGCATCCGCGATGTCGATTGCGGTGGGTGTGGCCGTGCGCGCCGTGCCCGTGGAGTCGGCCGGCGCCGCATCGGGACTGGTGGTGTCATCCATGGCGTGCAGCGGCATGGTGATCCAGGCTGCCGCGATGGCCACCACCGCGATCCCCGGCACCACGCCGGTGGGCCGTTCGCAGGCGTGCGCGGCGGGGGTCATCGTGGTCGTGCTGGTGGCGCTCTGGGTGGCGCGCAATGTGACCGACGCGCCGGCTCCCGGCAGCAGCCGGTAGCCAGCGCGTCGGATGACACGTCGCGTGTACGTCGATCAGTGCACGTCGAACCGGTCGAGCATCATCACCTTGTGCCACGCGGCCACGAAGTCGTGGACGAACTTCTCCTTGGCATCCGAGCAGGCGTAGACCTCGGCGAGGGCACGCAGCTGCGAGTTGGAGCCGAAGGCAAGGTCGGCCCGGGTGGCGGTCCACTTGACCTGGCCGGACGTGCGGTCGCGGCCCTCGAATGCTTCGCCGGCGTCGGTGGTGGGCGACCAGATGTTGGCCATGTCCAGCACGTTGACGAAGAAATCGGTGGTCAGCGCGCCGGGGCGCGTGGTGAAGACGCCGTGCTTGGAGCCGTCGAAGTTGGCGCCGATGGCGCGCATGCCGCCGACGAGCGCGGTCATCTCGGGCGCGGTGAGCGTGAGGAGGCAGGCGCGATCCACCAGCAGGTGGTCGGCGCGCGCCGCGTGGCCGGCGGCCGCGTAGTTGCGGAAGCCGTCGGCGGCGGGCTCGAGCACGGCGAAGGACGTCACGTCGGTCTGCTCCTGCGAAGCGTCGGTGCGGCCGGGCGTGAAGGGCACGGTCACGGTGACGCCGGCAGCCTTGGCGGCCTGTTCGACGCCTGCGCAACCGGCCAGCACGATGAGGTCGGCCAGCGAGATCTGCTTCTTGCCGCCGGCCTGCGCGCCGTTGAACTCCTTGCGCACGGCTTCCAGGGCGTGGAGCGCCTTGGCGAGCTCGGCCGGGTGGTTGGCCGCCCAGTCCTTCTGCGGTGCAAGGCGGATGCGGGCGCCGTTGGCGCCGCCACGCTTGTCGGTGCCGCGGAACGTGGACGCCGAGGCCCACGCGGTGGACACGAGCTGCGCCACCGAGAGGCCGCAACCGAGGAGCTTGGCCTTGAGCGCGGTGACGTCCTGCGCGTTCACGAGTTCATGCGTGACGGCCGGCACCGGGTCCTGCCAGATGAGCGCTTCCTTCGGGACCAGCGGCCCCAGGTAGCGCGAGACCGGGCCCATGTCGCGGTGCGTGAGCTTGAACCACGCGCGCGCGAAGGCGTCGGCGAACTCGGCCGGGTTCTGGAGGAACCGGCGCGAGACCTTCTCGTAGGCCGGGTCCATGCGCAGTGCCAGGTCCGTGGTGAGCATCACCGGCGCGTGGCGCTTGGTGGAGTCGTGCGCGTCGACCACGGCGGTGGCCGCGGACTCGTCGGTGGGGATCCACTGGTGTGCGCCGCCCGGGCTCTTGGTGAGCTTCCACTCGTAGCGGAAGAGCGTCTCGAAGTAGCCGTGGTCCCACGTGGTGGGGTTCGGCGTCCATGCGCCCTCGAGGCCGCTGGAGATGGTGCTGGCGCCGTTGCCGGTGCCGAAGGTGTTCTTCCAGCCGAGGCCCATCTGCTCGATGGGCGCGCCCTCGGGCTCAGGGCCGACGTACTTGCTCGGATCAGCCGCGCCGTGCGTCTTGCCGAAGGTGTGGCCGCCGGCGATCAGCGCCACGGTCTCCTCGTCGTTCATCGCCATGCGGGCGAAGGTCTCGCGGATGTCGCGCGCGGAGGCCACGGGATCGGGCTTGCCGTTCGGGCCCTCGGGGTTCACGTAGATCAGGCCCATCTGCACGGCGGCAAGCGGGTTCTCCAGGTTGCGGTCGCCGGTGTAGCGATCGTCGGCCAGCCACTTGCGCTCGTTGCCCCAGTAGGTTTCGTCGGGCTCCCACACGTCGGCGCGTCCGCCGCCGAAGCCGAAGGTCTTGAAGCCCATGGATTCGAGGGCCACGTTCCCCGTGAGGATCATGAGGTCCGCCCACGAGAGCTTCTTGCCGTACTTCTGCTTGATCGGCCAGAGCAGGCGACGCGCCTTGTCGAGGTTGGCGTTGTCGGGCCAGCTGTTGAGCGGCGCGAACCGCTGCATGCCGGCGCCGCCACCACCGCGGCCGTCGGTCACGCGGTACGTGCCCGCGCTGTGCCAGGACATGCGGATGAAGAAGGGGCCATAGTGGCCCCAGTCGGCGGGCCACCACGACTGTGAGTCGGTCATCAGGGTGCGCAGGTCCGTGCGCACCGCTTCGAGGTCAAGCGACTTGAACTCCTTGGCGTAGTCGAAGCCCGTGCCCATGGGGTCGGACTTGGGGGAGTGCTGGAGCAGCGGCTGCAGGTTGATCTGGTTCGGCCACCACACGCGGATCGTGGGCGTGTCGTTCGTGATCGGCTTGGTGAAGGCGCCGGCGAAGGGGCACATGCTTGCGCTGGTCATGGTCGTGAACTCCTGTGTTTGGCTCGTTGTCGGGCCAAGAAGGGTAGCACCTTCGCCCCGGGAAGTCACGCGGAACTGCCGCGGGATTCCGCCTCAATCCGCGGGAGGAGGATTTCCCTGACCTGCCGGATGAACTGGTCGCGCATGTGCGGCAGGTAGACGATGGCGCAGGTGATGCGGAGCGCGGACAGGAAGTGGCGGTTGGCCTCGAAGATCGCGCGCTCCTCGGGAGGGCGGCTCGCAAAGTAGTGCTTCTCGAAACTCTTCCAGAACTCCACGCCGGTCGCAGTGTCGATCTTGGTGGCCAGCTCGCAGATCCCCAGCTCGGGCACGCCGTAGATCATGTAGATCAGCCCGATGTCGAACATGTTGCTGCCGATGGAGAAGTCGCCCATGTCGATGATCACCAGCTCGCCGTCCTGCACCATGATGTTGCTCGTGTGCAGGTCGAAGTGGACGCAGGTGTCCGCGTCGGGGATCGCGTCGAGGCGTTCCAGGAGCAGCGAGATCTCCGCCGGGCTGAATGCATCGCCGAGCTGGTGGATGTAGTCGCGGATGCGGTCCTTGAGCTGGGGCAGGACTTCGGCGTCGCCCTTGGCGGTGTGGAGGCTCGCAGCCAGGTCTGCGAGCCGCTTCGCATGCGTGTCGATCAGCTGCGGGTCGCGCCGGATGGCGGCACTGAAGAGTTCGGCGTTGAGCAGTTCGAACACGATGCCCGAGCGGGTGCCGCAGGTCACCACGTCGTAGGAGATGGCGGTGGGGATTCCCAGGACGAACGCGGCCTTCGCGTAGGTCTTCTCTTGCTCGGCCATGCTGATGTGGACGCCGTCCTTGTAGAGCTTGACCACCGTCTCGCTGTCGAGGCGGAAGCACTCGCCGCAGACGCCGGAGGAGAGGAGCTCGCAGCCATCCACGGAGATCTCGCGGGCGGTCTTCGCCAGCGTGATCACCTTGGAGAGGCCGGTCAGGTCGAAGATCTCGCGCACGGCGGGGGAGAGGTTGCGGGCCACGAGCGTGCCGCCCGAGGCAGCCATGCGCCGGTGGGCCATCAGGATGGTGCGGATGCCCGCGCTCGAGATGAACGGGCAGGAGGCGAAGTCGATCACCAGCTCGCGAACGCCGGTGGTGTCCAGGCGCGATTCCGCCTCCGGCGCGGTGGTGGCGTCGAGATGGCCGTGGAGGGTGACGGTCCGGCGGTCGCCCTGGGTGTCGATGGTGATCTGCATGGATTCTGTTCATCCTACGGGGCGTCCGGTACCAGCCGTGCGGGGCCTCCGGGCATCGCCTACCTTGCGTGCATGAACCGCAAGACCACCATCGCCACCGTCGGGATCCTCGCCGCATGCCTCACCTTGGTTGCCGCTCGCGTGGCCACCCAGGACGGGATGATTTCTCCCGGCACCACACAGGCCGATGCGCGCAAGCTGCTCGAGGCCGGCAACAAGCGTTTCGTCGGGGGCGGCATGGAGTCGCACTCGTGGCAGCAGGAGCAGGTGGTGAAGACCGGCGCGGAAGGACAGATCCCCTCGATCGGCGTCCTGAGCTGCGC
>JBIIJH010000053.1:0-15752 GCA_044233905.1 Phycisphaerales bacterium | reverse complement strand
AACAGATGGACTTCCGGACCTTTGCATCGAAGGCCGGACTTGCCTCCGTGGCCCTTCCCGCGCATACTTGAGTGCCTTGGGCACCCCGAACCGCCAACACGCCACCGACACCGCGGCCATGCCGCGAGGTATGGCATCGGCCGTGGCCACGCTGACAGCCCTGCTCCTGTCGCTTGCCATCCTGGCGACGGCGCCGGGCGCGGGCTTCAGCGCGCTGGCCGGGTCGCGCATCGTGTTCCTGAGCGATACCCCCGCTGCGGTGGCTGCCAGCCCCGCCGCGCACCGGACCACCCCCGGCACCGTGGCGCCTGCGCCCCGCGTGGCCGCCACCAGCACCCGCGCCGCGCTCTCCGAGCGTGCGGCGGTGATGCTCCGTCACACGTCCCTGCCCCCTCCCGCGGCAGCCTGACGCAGTGCATGGACGGCTCCGCTTTCGCGGGGCCACGCTTCGCCGGCCTGACCGGCGCGCGCCCATCCTCCTTCAACCCGCTTCCATCGCCCCGCGGCCTCCGCCGGGCGTCCTGATTCATCCCGCTCACCCGCGCGGCCCCGCCGCGCCGATTGGAACAACGCCATGTCAAGCCAGCTCTTCAAGGGAATCCCCGTCCTCGATTGGATCGTCCGCAGCACCCTCGGTACGCAGAACCAGCGCATGGTGAAGCGTTACCTCAAGCAGGTGGACCTGGTGAACCGCCAGGAGGGCGCCGTCCGGACGCTCACCGACGCGCAGCTCATGGCCAAGACCGAGGAGTTCCGCGCCCGCATCGTGAAGGGCGAGAAGCCCTTCGACCTGCGCCCGGAGATCTTCGCCGTGGCCCGCGAGGCCATGGACCGCGCCGTGGGCATCCGCAACATCTTCAACCCGGACCTCCCCGAGGACCAGCGCTTCGACCCGGCGCGCCTGCCCGCCGCCGTGCGCCCGCTCTATGACGATGCGGTCGCCCGCATCGCGGCCACCCCGGCCGCCGACCCGGTGGGCGCGTTCCGCGGCTGCACCGAGGCGATCCCCAGCTGGATGTTCGTGGACCTCGACCCGGCGCTCTACCAGGCCGTGCGCGAGCTCTACCCCGAGAGCCGCCCGCCCTTCCGCGCGCGTCCGTTCGACGTGCAGATCATCGGCGGCGTGGTGCTCTCGGAAGGCCAGATCGCCGAGATGCGCACCGGCGAAGGCAAGACCATCGTCGGCCCGCTCGCCTGCTACCTGGCATCCGTGGAGAAGCTCCAGGTGCACGTGGTCACCGTGAACGACTACCTGGTGCAGCGCGACCGCGACTGGACGTTCCCGTTCTTCCGCGCGCTCGGCCTCACCGTGGGCGCCATCCACCCGATCCACATGCAGAGCCATGAGGAGAAGCGCGCGGCCTACGCGTGCGACGTGGTCTACGGCACCACCGCCGAGTTCGGCTTCGACTACCTGCGCGACAACATGAAGACGCGCCCCGAGGAGCAGGTGCAGCGCAAGCGCAGCTTCGCCATCGTGGACGAGGTGGACTCGATCCTCATCGACGAGGCGCGCACGCCGCTCATCATCAGCGGCATGGCGCACGCCAGCAAGCCCCGCTACGAGCTGGCCGACCGCCTGGCCAAGCACCTGGTGCGCAAGCAGCAGCCGTGGGAGTCCTCCGACGACCAGGTGAAGGCATGCCAGTCGAAGGCCGCCGCCCTGGAAGGCGACATCCGCAACACCCGCGACAAGGCCGGCATCCCCGCCCTCAAGGAGCAGCTGAAGGCCGCGCAGGCGGAGCTGAAGGCCCTGGAGAAGGTGCGCGACAAGAGCCAGCAGTACTACGAGGTGGAGCTCGACAAGAAGCGCGCCACCCTCACGAGCGACGGCATCGCCGAGGCGCAGCGCGAGGCGAAGATCGGCAGCTTCTACGTGGGCGAGAACGTGGACATGCCGCACCTCCTCGAGCAGGCGGTGCGCGCGCACGTCGTCTACCAGCGCGACCGCGACTACGTGATCGCGCCCGATGACATGGCGCAGCCCTCCGTGGTGATCGTCGACCAGAACACCGGCCGCAAGATGGTGGGCCGGCAGTGGTCCGACGGCCTTCACCAGGCGGTGGAAGCGAAGGAAGGCGTCCCCATCAAGGAAGAGACGCAGACGATGGCCACCATCACCATCCAGAACTTCTTCAAGCTCTACAAGCGCCTCGCCGGCATGACCGGCACCGCCGACACCGAGGCCACCGAGTTCTACGAGATCTACAAGCTCGGCGTGGTCAGCATCCCCACCAACAAGCAGGTGGTGCGCGATGACCGCAACGACCTGGTGTTCCTGAGCCAGAAGGACAAGTGGGGCTCCATCGTCGACGAGATCAAGCGCTTCCACGACGCCGGTCGCCCGGTGCTCGTGGGCACCACGAGCGTCGAGAAGAGCGAGATCCTCAGCCGCATGCTCACGCAGAAGTACGGCATCAAGCACGAGGTGCTCAATGCCAAGCAGCACGAGCGCGAGGCGGAGATCGTCCAGGGCGCCGGCAAGCTGGGCGCGGTGATGATCGCCACCAACATGGCCGGCCGCGGCACCGACATCAAGCTCGGCAAGAGCGAGCCCGCCGCGCTCATCGAGCACTGGAAGCGCCGCGACCTCTGCCCGAAGGACGCCACGCCGGAATGGGGCGAGGAGAAGGTCCTCCAGTCCATGATGCGTCACATGGCCAAGCGCATGCTGCGCCGCGACGGGCGCCCGGTCTCGGCCGCCGAGATCGACGGCATGTCCGACGACGACGTCCGCATGGCCCTCCTGCGCCACTGGGTGCTCGAGGCCGTGCCCGGCGTCGCCGAGAGCAAGGTGGCCAATGCCTCGCAGGAAGACCTCGAGGGCAACCTCGACTCGGTCGGCAACTTCATGCTGCACCGCCTGCGGTTCTTCAACTCGGTGGAGGACATGGGCGGCCTGCACATCATCGGTACCGAGCGCCACGAGAGCCGCCGCATCGACAACCAGCTGCGCGGCCGCGCCGGCCGCCAGGGCGACCAGGGCTCCAGCCGCTTCTTCCTGGCCCTCGACGACGACCTGATGAAGATGTTCGCGGGCAAGGCCACGCTCGGCCTCCTCTCCAAGCTCGGCATGAAGGAGGGCGACGCCATCGAGGCGCCCATGCTCACCCGCGCCGTGGAGAAGGCGCAGCGCAAGGTGGAGGAGCGCAACTTCCAGATGCGCAAGACCATCCTCGAATACGACGAGCCCATGGAGTACCAGCGCCGGAAGTTCTATGGCCTGCGCCAGCCGGTGCTCGAGCACCGCGGCGTGCGCGACATCGCGCTCCGCTACATCCAGGAGTCGGCGGTCGACGCGGCGTACCGGCACCTCGGCCCCGACTACGTGGCCAAGGAGATCGCGGAGTGGGTGCGCGAGCACTACAACGTCTCGATCGACGCGGAGCGCTTCGCGGGCAAGGACCGCGACAAGGTGCGCAAGGTCATCGACATGGAGACGCTCGAGGAAGCCACCATCACCATCGGCAACACGGTGGGCGAGTACATGGCCTCCGACACCGACAGCTCCGAGTGGAACGTGGAGGAGCTCCAGGAGTGGGCCCGCGCCAACTTCGGCGCGGAGCTGTCCCGCGAGCTGGTGATGGCCGAGGACCCGGAGCCGGTCAAGCGCCTCATCGCGCAGGCCGCCGCCGCCAAGTTCCGGTCGATCGACAACTCGCCGGTCGATGCCTTCCTGGTGCCCAACTACGGTGCCGGTGCGCTGGCGCACTGGGCCACCAGCAAGTTCGGCATCCCCGTGGATGCCAGCCTCTTCGCCGACTGCAAGACCCCGGAGGCCGCGGGCGCCAAGCTCGCCGACAAGGCCACCGAGTTCTTCAGGGAGCGCGAGGTGCGGTATCCGATCGAGTTCGCCATCGAGAGCACGTCCGCGCGGCTCCACCAGTCGCAGGCGGAGCAGGAGCAGGAAGCCGGACGCCAGATGGCAGCCGACGCCCTGACCGACTTCTGCGGCTGGGCACGGGCACGCTACGGCGTCGACTGGATGCCGGAGACCCTGCCCTCGCAGCAGCCCGGTGACCTGGCGCAGCTCCTTCTGGCGGAGGCTCGCAAGGTGGATGACACCACCATCGAGCGCCGCGCCAAGGAGTGCCTGGCCGGCGGCACGTCCGTCGACCACGTGGCCGCGTGGTTCGAGAAGGAGTGCCTGCTCCACCTCGGCGAGTTCGACCGCGAGCAGTGCGAGGCGGATCCGCAGACCTTCGTCCGCGGACGCCTGCGCAGCTTCATGCGCCAGGAGCTCGAGCAGTTCGAGCGCTGGGTGCTGCTCCAGATCTACGACGAGGCGTGGAAGAACAACCTCCACGCCATGGACCAGCTGCGCGACTCGATCGGCTTCCGCGGCATCGCGCAGAAGGATCCGCGCATCGAGTTCAAGAAGGGCGCGGCGGACACGTTCCAGGAGATGGAGGAGTCGATCCGCGAGCGTGCGAGCGACATCCTGCTGAAGGGGCGACTGGCACCGCAGGTCCGCGCGGCGCCGGGCGCGGGCCTGATCTCCGACCAGGATCCGGCGCCGAGCCGCGACCAGCAGGCGCAGATCGAGCAGGCGGACCTGGCCGGTGCCGAGGGCGAGCCCATCAAGAAGGAGCTCTCGGAGAAGGCCATGAAGGTGGTCGGGCGGAACGAGCCCTGCCCCTGCGGCAGCGGCAAGAAGTACAAGTCCTGCCACGGGGCAACAGCCTGAAGTCTGCCTGAAATCACGCGTTGCGCACCCATCGCGGGGCGGCCGGAGACGGCCGCCCCGCTTCCTTTTTGGTACGGAAGCTGCGTCGGCACGGCGCGCAACCGCCCCCGCGGCGCAGGGAATTCGCTACAATCCTCCCCCTCACCGGCCTCGGTAGCTCAGCTGGTAGAGCAGCTGACTCTTAATCAGCGGGTCCAAGGTTCGAATCCTTGCCGAGGCACTGAAACCGCCCCGTCCAGCCGGATGGGGCGGTTCGTTTTTGGAAGGGGCAGTTCGTTCTTGGAATCGGTGATTCGCAGGCACGGACGCGCGACTTGGCTGCACGCCCCTCCTGCCGTGCGCCCACTAGCGCAGCAGCGCCTGCAGCACCGGAATGCCGGCCAGCGTCAGGGTGGCAACGATGAGCGCCCACACGACGATCGCCTTCCAGTGCGCCGCGAACATGCCGCGGCGCGCGGGCGCGGCCTCACCGCCGAGGAACGCGTAGCACTTGGGACAGATGTCGGCCTCGCTCCAGACCGCGGTGCCGCAATCCGGGCAACGGGCGTCCGCCTTCGGGGTTTCGTCCCCGAATCGCTCGATGTCTTCGTCCGACGGGCCTTCGTCCTGGTCGCGGCGGGTTGGCACGGGAGAAGCGTACCGCGTGCTGCCCGCCTACCCTGTGCCCATGCCTCCGCTCGAAAGCACCCAGAAGCTCGCCATCGGTTCGCCCTGCCCGACGTTCACGCTGCCGGACGTTGTGTCCGGGCGGGCCTGCGCAGCGGCTGATTTCGCGGGCAAGCCGCTCGTGGTGGCGTTCATCTGCAACCACTGCCCGTTCGTGAAGCACATCCGCGCGGAGCTGGCGCGGCTCTCGCAGGAGGCCGCCGCCCGCGGCTACGGCTGCCTGTTCATCAGCTCCAATGACGTGGCCAAGCACCCGGCCGACGGCCCGGACGCCATGAAGGCCGAAGCCGCCGAGGCTGGCTACGCCACGCCGTACCTGTACGACGAGCCCCAGGACGTGGCCCGCGCGTTCGACGCCGCATGCACCCCGGACTTCTTCGTGTTCGACCAGGCACACCGCCTGGCGTATGCGGGGGAGCTCGACGACAGCCGCCCGAACAACGGCAAGCCCGTCACCGGCTCCAGCCTGCGCGCGGCGATCGATGCGGTGCTTGCCGGCAAGCCCGTGCCCGGGGCGCAGCGCAAGAGCATCGGCTGCTCGATCAAGTGGAAGTAGGGGTCGACGGCGAATTCCCCTCCGATGCGCCTTGACTCTATGTCGGTTCTGACATACAGTGCCGGAGATGAACTCGCATGACGAAGGCGAGCGTCCGCTGCGGTGGCTGCATGGAGAAGTCAAGTCGCCTCCATTTTCACCATCGGCACGGCTCGAGGCGGGATTCCTCCTGCGAAGGCTGCAGCAAGGGGAACGGCTCGGAATGCCACACTCACGGCCGATGCCGACGATCGGAAGCCGCTGCCACGAGCTTCGCATTTTCGACCGTGGCGTCAGCTGGCGCATCGTGTACCGCACGGATCCGGATGCCATCGTCATCGTCAAAGTGTTCGCGAAGTCGACGCAACGTACGCCCCGCCATGTGATCGAAACAGCCAGGCAGCGACTCAAGGAGTACGACAACCCATGACCGTCAAGAAGAAGACCACCAAGGAAATACGGCGCGCCGCCAAGGGCTGGCGTTCCGGAAGCGCACAGGAATTCCTGGGACTGAGCGACGACGAAGCATCCTTCGTCGCCATTCGCCTGCACCTGGCCAAGGCAATGCAGGCGCACCGGCGCGAACTACGCCTGACGCAGGTGGCCACCGCCAAACTGCTCGATTCAAGCCAGTCCCGGGTGGCCAAGATGGAGGCAGGCGATCCGACGGTGTCGGTGGACCTGCTCATCCGTTCGCTGCTGAAGCTCGGCGCAACGCCGTCAGGAATCGGGCGGGTGTTCAGGCAGTGCGGGTGAGGATGTCGCGCGACCCATGGAATGGCCATCCAGTTGGCCCACCACAACCAACCCCGCAGTGATCCAAAATGGAAACGGCCTCGCGCAAGGCGAGGCCGTTTCCATTTGAAGCGAGGCGGACGGGGGTCGAACCCGCAACCACCGGCGTGACAAGCCGGTACTCTAACCAATTGAGCTACCGCCCCTTCGGGCCCGGACGCCGCCTTGCGGGCGGTGGCCGGACGGGAAATGATAGCGATTCTGCCGGGGCGCGCAAGCGCATGCGATCGACTGGCCGTGCCGTTATTCAGGCTGTCCATCGCGATTTTCGCGGGACGCGCCGGCAGGCCGAACCGCACCCTCTCGGAATTGCGGAAATGAGTGCCGTATGCATCTGGCACCTATTTCCCTCGCGGAAATAGGTGCCAGATGCATACGGCACCAATTTCAGTCGTCGGCCCAGGTGGGGCCGTGGGAAGAGCTTACGGCGAGGGGGACGCGGAGGTCCATGGCGTGTTCCATGGCGTCGCGGACGTAGGACTCGAGCGCCGGGATCTCTGCCGCGGGGGCCTCGAAGACCAGTTCGTCGTGGATCTGCAGAAGCATCCGTGCTGCCGGAAAGCGCGTCGGGAGTTCCGCGTGGATGTGGATCATGGCGCGCTTGATGAGGTCGGCCGCGCTGCCCTGCACCACCGTGTTGATGGCGATGCGCTCGCCGAGTGCGCGCTCCGCCGGGTTGCGGCTGTGGATCTGCGGCACGGGACGGCGCCGACCAAGGATGGTGGCCACGTGGCCGTGCTCGCGCGCCTCCTCCACGCAGCGCTGGAGGAACGCGTCGATCCGCGAGAAGCGGCGCTTGTAGTCGTCGATGATCTGCCGCGCGCGCTCGTTGGAGGTGCCGGGGCCCAGGCGCTTGGCGAGCCCCCACGGCGTGATGCCGTAGATGATGCCGAAGTTCACCATCTTGGCCGCGCTGCGCTGCTCGTCGGTGACGTCGGCCGGCTGTACGCCGTACACCTCGGCAGCCACCGCCCGGTGGATGTCCAGACCGGAATCGAACGCCGCGATGAGCGACGGATCCTCGGAAAGATGCGCCAGCACGCGCAACTCGATCTGTGAATAGTCGGCCGAAAGAAGCTCGCTGCCCGGCTCCGCCACGAACGCGCGGCGGATGGCGCGGCCAACGTCGCTCCGGATGGGAATGTTCTGCAGGTTCGGGTCGCTCGAACTCAGGCGCCCGGTGGCGGTCACCGCCTGGTGGAAGCTGGCATGGATGCGCTTGGTCTTCGGATCGATGGCTTCCACCAACGACACCAGGTATGTGCCCACCAGCTTCGTGAGCTGCCGATACTCCAGGATCTGCGCAGGAATCGGCGTCTCCACCGACGGATCCTGCGCCAGCTTCTCGAGCACCTCGACGTCGGTGGATGCACCCGTCTTGGTGCGCTTCACCACCTTGAGGCCCAGACCCGGCAGCGCATCGCCCGGTGCGTTGAAGAGCACCTCGGCGAGCTGCTTGGGGGAATCCATGTTGAAGGGCCGCGGCGCGGAGCGCTCGATCTCCTCCTTCAGGCGGCCGATGCGCACCTCGAGCGCGCGGCGCTGGCGTTCCAGTTCGGTCGGATCCACGCAGATGCCGTTGAATTCAAGCTCGGCAAGCACTTCCACCAGCGGCACCTCGGTACCGCGGTAGAGCTCGCCCAGGCCGGCCTGGTCCACCTGTGCCTCGAGCGCGAGCGCCAGCCGCAGCGCCACGTCGGCATCTTCCGCCGCGTACGGCCCAGCGAGCGCGAGAGGCGCCTCGTCGAAGCGCCGCTGGTGGCGGCCGCTTCCGATCAGGTCCGTGATGGGAATGCAGCGATGCCCGAGCACCGCTTCCGCCAGCGCGTCCATCCGGTGCGTGCTGCGCGTGGCGTCGAGCACGTAGCTCGCCACCATGCTGTCGCCTGCCAGGCCGCGGACGCGGATGCCCGCGGCACGCAGCGCCACGAGGTCGAACTTGGCGTTGTGCGCGGTCTTGCGGACGGCCGGGTCCTCGAGCAGGCCACGCACGCGCGAGAGCACGGCCGCCTCGTCGAGGTGCGTGTCCGGCTCCGGCGAACGGATCGGGATGTAGACCGCCTTGCCGGCTTCGTACGCCAGGCTGATGCCGCAGAGCTCCGCGGAGACGGGCTGCAGCGAACTGGTCTCGGTGTCGAAGGCGAGCATCGCGCCCGCGGCACACGCAGCGCGCGCCGCGGCCACGAACGCCTCGAGCTCCGCGGCGGTGCGAAGCAAGCGGTAGTCGCCGCGCGCGAACGCCTGCGTTGCCAAGCCATCGGCGCTGGGCGCGGCAGCATCGGCCTCGGGCGGCGGATTGAAGAGGCCGAACTCCTCAGGCGCGGCGGGCTTGGCGCGCGCCGCGGGCGCAGCGACGGACGCCGCACCTCCAGCGGCACCACCGGCACTCCCAGCCGACTTCCCGGAAACGCCGAGCCACGAACGCAGGTCCTGCGCGTGACGGTTGAAGCCGAGCCGGTGCATCTCCTCGTCAAGCACCGCAGCATCCGCGCGCTTCGGGTCCACCTTGGCATCGTCGAGCGCAAAGCGCACGTCCACGTCTTCCTTCAGCGCCACCAGTCGGCGGCTCAGCGGCAGGATGCCCTGCTGCGCGGCGATCGCCTCGCCGGTCTTCCCCTTCACCTTGTCCAGGTTGGCAAGGAGCGCATCCAGCGAGCCGTACTCCGTGATCAGCTTGGCGGCGGTCTTGATGCCCACGCCCTTGACGCCCGGCACGTTGTCCGTGGGGTCGCCCATGAGGGCCAGCATGTCGACCACCTGGTCCGGCCGCACGCCCTTGGATTCGAAGAGCTCCTCCACGCCGAGCACCGTGTCGGACTGCGGGTCATAGAGGCGCGTCTTGGCGTCCACCAGCTGGCCAAGGTCCTTGTCGCGGCTCACGATCCGGATCTCGAGCTCCGGATGCTCGCGGCGCATGCGGCGCACCACGGTGGCGATGGTGTCGTCGGCCTCCACGCCTTCCTCGGCAAGCACCGGGATGCCCATCTGCCCGAGGAGCGCCACGCACCGCTCCACCTGCGGATCGAAGTCCTCCGGCGGCGGCTTGCGGTGCGCCTTGTATTCGGGATAGATCTGCGAGCGGAACGTGCCCTGGTCGCCGGAGGCATCGATCACCACCGCCAGGTAGTCGGGCCGGTCCTGCCGGAGCACCTTGAGGATCATGCCCACGAACCCGAACGTCATGTTCGTCGGTTCGTCCGTGACCGGGCTCTTCATCCCGGGCCGGATGGCGTGGTAAGCGCGGAAGAACTGCGCGTGCCCGTCGACCAGGTAGAGCGTCGGCATCCGTCAGCCCGCGCCCGCCCCGTGGAGGGCCGAGAGCCGCGCACATTCGGCAGCGCCGGGCTCACGCCCGCGCCGCGCCATCACGGTGCGCGCGATGTCCATGAACTTGTCGAGCCGGAAGCGGCGCTCGCCGTCGTCGGTGACCCAGGCGAACGAGCCCACCGCGCCGGACACCGCCTTGCCGGACGCCCACATGGTGCCGGTACCGATGGAGGTGCCCGTCATCACGCGCGTGCCGATGGCGAGCTTGACGTGGTCACCCACGATGCAGCCCATGAACTGCCGGCCGCTGCGCTCGAGCGGCGAATCCGGGGAGAGCCGCATGGTCACTTCGCCGTAGGTGTTCAGCAGGTTCGAGTTGACGGTGCCTGCGCCCAGGTTCACCCACTCGCCAAGAAGCGCGTCGCCGAGATGCCCGTCGTGCGCCTTGTTGCTGCACGCCTGGAAGATGGCGGAACCGATCTCCCCTGCTCCGCGGCACTGCGGCCCGAGCACGGTGCGCGCCTTGATGACGCTGCGATCCATCACGATTGACTTGGGGCCGATCCACGCCGGGCCGGTGATGACGCTTCCATGGCGAACCTCGGCGCCACGGTCCACCAGGACGGGGCCGGTGGAGGTGTCGAAGATGACGCCGATGCCGATGGCGGCGCTGGCATGCAGGTGAAGCGCGCCATTGCCAGCGCGCGCCGCGTGCGCAGGAAGCACCCCGCGCTCGGCGGCAGGCCATGCACCGGACACCTGCTCCATGTCAGCGGCCATGGCCGCACCGAGCACGTCGGCGTTCAGGAGATGCCACGGGCGGCTCCACGTCGGCAGCGCGCACGGCAGGTGCTGCACGTCACCCGGCAGCGCGGGCTTCCCGGCGTGAATCGAGGACACGAACGCCGTCAGCGCCGCGCCCGCAAGCCGCGCAGCGATCACGGTGCCGTCCGCCGCCACAAGTGCCGTGCCCGCTGCCAGCCCGTCGAACGCCCCGCGCATGGCGCGCGCACCGGCGTGGACACGGCCGTTGATGCAGAGCGCCGCGGTGCACGCGGCCACGGACTCCGCGCCGTGGCGCTCGGCGAGGAGCGCCGTGCAGCCGGCTGCCGCCGCCATCCGCACCGGGGCGCCGAAGGCCGCCGCGCGCTCGATGGCCGTCAGGCCGCCCGTGCGCTGCTCGAAGGAGACGCGCAGGTCGGAGAGCGGGCCGAGGCTGCCCTGGCCGTCGTCGAAGAGGAGGATCGCGGGGACCTGGTCCATGGTGGAAGCCTAGCGCGGGGTCAGTCGCCCGCCCGGAGCACGCGCGCCGTGCCGGAGAAGCGCGGGCCGGCGGTGGCGAACGCCCACGCCGTGAGTGTGCGCTGCAGTGCCCACGCGGGCACCACGGCCACCAGCGCGGAGAGGAACGCATCGACGATGTCCGAACCCATGGCCGCCGCGCCGCTGCCGCCGCCCCAGAGCGGGGTCGGGTCGGCGTAGGCCGCGCGAATGCCGGCGATGGCGATGAATGCAAGCGACGCGAACACCGCGCAGACGAAGGTGGAGAACGCCACCGTCAGTGTGTTGCGGCGGTAGAGCCAGGTGCGGGATTCAAGCACGGCCCATGCACCGGCCACGCAGGCCAGGACATGCGGCCCGAAGACCGGCACCGCCCGGGGAGCATCACCGCCGATGCCGAGCGCGGGGTGCATGGCGTCGAGCCAGAAACCGACGACCACCGCACCCCAGAGCGCCGCCGTGCGCGATGCGTAGAGCGACACGAACGCCAGGAGGAGCGGCCAGAGGTGCGGCACATGGCCACCCACCGCGAACGCCGGCATGAGCGCCGCGTCCAGCATGAGTACCAGCGCCGCCACGGGCACGAAGATCCACCACCTCACCGGGCACCCCCGGCGCCGGGCGCATCCTGCACCTTCACCACGAGCCGCGAGAGCCGCAGCGGGTCCGACTCCATCCGAACGGAGACGCGCCGCCGCAGCGGGTTGGCGTCCAACGGTCCGACCGATTCCACGATCCCGATCCGCATCCCCTGCGCCGACGGGCGCCAGGTGGCATCGGCCAGGAGCACCGGGTCGCCAGGAACCACTTCCGCCGGGGTCTCCAGCTCGCCCACCAGCATCCGGTTGCCCGATGGCACCAGCTGCACCAGGACGGGCACACGGTCCGAGGGCACCGCCTTCCCGCCCTTGGCGGGCGTTGGCGGGCCGGAGGGACGCACCTGGGCGTCGATCCGGCCGCAGCGGCGATCATCGAGGGGAATAACCCACGAGCGTCCGGCAGCCCCGCCGGAGGCCACCTGGCCCACCAGCTGGTTGCCTGCCACCACCACCGGGTCACCGGCCTGCACGCCCTGCGAGGCGCCCACGTCGATTCCCAGCAGCCCACCGGGACGCCCCGTGGAGCGCTCCACCACCGTGGCCAGGCGCGGGCGCCAGCCGGCGCGGTCGGCGGGCCGGTAGCCGGTCAGTTCACCGAGCTCGCGCTCCAGCTGCCCGACGCGCAGCTGCGCGGCGTCCAGCTCGCCCTGCAGGCGATCGCGATCCTCGCGGGCGGTGCGGAGTTCGTCGGGAAGTCCCTGGTACGGATCGGCGGGCGTGCGGATCCAGTCGCGCGCCCAGCCGAGGAGCGCGGTGCCCGGCCGCATGGGCGCCCAGAGGACCGACGCCAATCCGCCCGACCACGGCGCCTGCGAGCCCTGCGGCAACGCCGCCAGCAGCGCGGCGACGCCGAGGACAATCGCGAGGATTCTGCTGCTCGAGACGAACGCCATGGGGCCTCAGCTCCGGCGACAGTCGGCGCGGAGGCTGCGATGCAGCCTCGCGCCGCCCGTGGGGTCAGACCGAGTCGGCGTCCGACTCGAGCGTGTCCTTGAAGAGGTCCAGGTTCTCGAGGTAGTTGCTGGTGCCGCGGGCCACGCACGAGAGCGGCTCGTCGGCGATCTTCACGTCCAGGCCGGTGGCCTGGTGGAAGACCTTGTCGATGCCGCGCAGGAGCGCGCCACCGCCAGCGATGGTGATGCCATTGTCCACCAGGTCGGCGGCCAGTTCGGGCTTCGCCTTCTCGAGGACGCGCACCACGGCTTCGGCAATGAGGCCGACGGGCTCGCTGAGAGCCTCGCGGATCTCCTGGCTCGTGACCTCCACCTTGCGGGGAAGGCCGGTCTTCATGTCGCGGCCGCGCACGTCCATCTTCATCTCCGGGCCCGTGGGGGCGGCGGAGCCGATCTCGATCTTGATGCGCTCGGCGGTCTGCTCACCGATGAGCAGGCCGTGCACGCGCTTCATGTGGTTGATGATGGAGTCGTCGAAGTCGTCACCGGCCACGCGCAGGCTCTCGCACTCGGCGATGGCCGCGAGGGAGATGATGGCGATCTCGCTGGTGCCGCCGCCGATGTCGACGATCATGCTCGCCGTGGGCTCGGCCACCGGGAGGCCGGCACCGATGGCCGCGGCCATGGGCTCGTGCACCAGGTAGACGCGGCGCGCACCGGCGCGCTCGGCGCTCTCGTACACGGCCTGCTTCTCGACGCTGGTGATGCCGGACGGGATGGCGATGACCACGCGCGGCCCGAAGATGCGCGTGCTCTTGCCGTTCACCTTCTTGATGAAGTAGCCGAGCATGGCCTCGGTGACGGCGAAGTCGCTGATGACGCCGTCCTTCAGCGGGCGAACCGCGCTGATGGATCCCGGCGTCTTGCCGAGCATGTCCTTGGCGGCGAAGCCGACGGCCTCGCCGTCGTTGAGGACGATGTTGGTGCCCTTGCGGACGGCCACCACGGAGGGTTCGTTCAGGACGATGCCTTCGCCCCGGACGCACACCAGGGTGTTGCAGGTGCCGAGGTCGATCCCCATGTCGACGCTGAAGAGGCGTGAGAGCCAGTCGATCTCGAGAGCCACGTGGTTGCTCCTTCCTGAAGCCGTGCATCCAGCGCGGACTCCGCCGCACCGGGGGTCGCCGGGCGACCCATCGCGCGGAGGATAGCGAAAGCACGAGCGGGAGGAGTCCGCATCCATCGGGCCCAAAGAGAAACGCCGCCGCGGGATGCCGCGACGGCGCAGTGGATGCTGGATTTGAATCAGGCGGTGATCCGCCCGTCGGTCAGCGGCTGCTGGCCGTGTCGAACGGGCCCTGGCCCGTCACGTCGGTGTTCATCTTGGCAACCACGGCAGCTGCCAGGATGACCATGAGGAGGGCGACAGTCAGGAGGCCGGTGTAGACGTTCAGCTGCGGCTTCGCGCGCTTGACGTCGGAGGTGGTTGCGGCGGTTGCCATGGTGGGGCTCCGGGTTCCGTGGGTTACTCACCCTTGCGGGCGATGGCGCGCTGGCCGGACTTCACTTCGCCGCGACCGGTGGCGTCCTCGAGCTCCACCACGCCGACGGCGCGGTTCACGTCCACCTGGACGATGCGGAGGTTGCCGATGAAGTTGGAACCGTCGGCGATGGTCATGACCCAGCCTTCCTTGACGCCATCGCGGCTGCCCGCGTTGATCTCGGCGAGGGTGGCATCGGGCTCGCGCTTGACGTCGACGAGCGTGGCGCTCAGCGAACGGTCTGCGACGACCGGGAGGCCTGCATCGGCGGTGGCACCGGCGCGCGGGGCGGCGGAGCCGTGGAGTGCCGCGTAGCGCTGCACGTCGGCCATCGCGCGCTCCTTGTCCTCGGAGACCTTCTGGAGCTGCTCCTGGAGCTGGCGCTTGGCAGCGGTCTCGCTGTCGAGGTCACCCTGCATGCGGGCGAGCGAGTCCTGCAGCTCGACGCGCGCCTTCTCTGCGGCGAGGTACTGCGTGCGGGCGCCCTCGATGTCCTGGCGCATGGCGTCGATCAGCTTGGTCTGGAGGGTGTCGTTGGCGCTGAAGGCGCCGACCTGGCCCTTGAGGTCCGCGATCTCGATGCGCACGCGCTCGAGATCACGCTCCTTGTCGGCGCGCATCTGGGTTTCCTTGTCGCGCTCCATGGTGGCAGCACGCAGCTGCGACTCCATGCCGGCAACCTTCGCCTGCAGTGCGGCAACGCTCGCGTTGTACGCGTCGTTGGCCACGCCCATCTCGGCTTCCTTGGCCTTGAGGGTGGAGGTGGCATCTTCGGCCTTCTGCTTGAAGACGAACTGGTTCGTCGACGACACGGCCGCGAGCGGCGCGATGGCGCAAGCGAGGAGGGCGACGAGGACGACGAGGATCTTGGTCAGGATGTGCACGGATGGTGCCTCAGGTATCCCGCGAACCGACGACATGCCGGGCGCGGGGATTGTTCATGCGGGATCGATGCGCGTGTTCAGAAACGGACAGGTCGAACCCCGGAACGAGCGGGTCGACTGTTATCAGTAATACCAAAGATCTATACGAACTGTCAACGGGGTCGGGTTGCAACGAGGATCGCCTTTGCGGCGGCAAGTTGCACGGCCGGGTCCTTGTCGAAGAGGCCGGGCTCCAGTTCCGGGACCACCGCCACCCCGCCCGCATAACCAATCGCCAGCGCCGCTTCGGCCCGGACCGCGGGCTCCCGGTCGCCCAGGAGGGTCCGTGCAAACTTCACCACCGTCTGGCTGTCCTGCGAACTGACCTGTGCAAGGGCCGTGGCGCAGCCGATCCGGACCTCGGTCGGGCGGGCAGAAATCCCGGTTCCGTCGATGAGCCGCATGAGGCTCGGGCGGGATCCTTCGTCCTTCAGGCGGGCCACCTGCTGGGCGGCCAGGGCCGTGAACTCCGACTGCTCGCCGGGCGAGTACAGGGCGGCACGGATCGGCTCGATGCCGTCGGCGGCGCCCAGCCGGACGAGCGCCTCGGCGGCCTGCAGTTCCA
>JBIIJH010000175.1:0-4846 GCA_044233905.1 Phycisphaerales bacterium | reverse complement strand
AACCCGCACTCCTTCTCGACGTGACCCTGCACGGCCTTTGCCCAGTCGATGAGCGGGCGCTGCGGCTGCATGGCGGCGATGCCGCGGCGCAGGCTCTCCTTGCCGCTCTCCATGAGGGCGCGCGTGAGCTTGTCGGGCTCGCCAAAGGAGTAGGTCCAGGCAGCGTCGCCGATCCAGCCCTTGTTTCGCACGCCGATGTCGATGGAGAGCACGTCGCCGGTCTTCACCGGGTCGCGGCTCATGGTGTGCGTCCCGTGGACGACGCAGGCGTTCGGGCTGAGGCAGGCGTGGCTCGGGTACGGCGGGTGGCCGCGCACGTTGTAGCCCAGGAAGCAGCTCTCGCAGCCGAGGTCCTTGAGCGCGGCGCCGACGAACGAGTCGATCTCCGGGAGCGTGAGCCCGGTGCGCAGGAACGTCACGAGGCGGCGATGCACCTCGACGACGCGTTCCGCGGCGGCTTCGGCGTGGGCGATGTCCTTGGGGTCGGTGACGAGCACGGGGGCGTCGATGCTACGCCACCCGCACCGACACGTCTTCGCCCATGATCGTCACGTCCGGCCCCGCGCCAGCCACTTCGTGGACGTAGGCGCGCTCGTCGCGGTGGGGCAGGAGCTGGAGCAGGGCGCGCATGCCGGGCCGGATGGCGCCGGCCTGGTGCTCGATGCCCAGGACGCACGCGGCGTTCCAGGTGACGGCGGCGATCGCCTCCTGCGCGGTGAGTCGCATGTGCCGGCTGGCAAGCGCCGCGGCGAAGCGCACGCTGGGGCTTGGGGCGCTGCCCGGGTTCCAGTTGCTTGCCACGGCGAGGGCACCGCCCTGGTCGATGAGCGCGCGGCCGTCGGCGAAGCGTCCGTCGAGCGCGAAGCCGCACGCGGGGAGCGCGACGCCGATGGCGCGGCTGGCGGCGAGCGCGGCGATGCCGGCGGGCGTGCTTGCCTCCAGGTGGTCCACGCTGCGCGCGCCGAGGGCGAGCGCCATCTCGAGCCCGCCGAGCGCGTTGAACTGGTCGGCGTGGATGCGCACGGCGAAGCCGATGCGCCTGGCCTTCTCGAGGAGCGTGCGGCACATCTCGACGCTCCACGCGCCTTCCTCGCAGTAGGCGTCCACCGCCACGCTGCCGGCGTGCTGCCGGTCGGCGAGCGTCTCGAGCAGGGCACACATGTCATCGAGCTGGCGCGGGTTGTCCGGGTCCACCGCGTGGCCAAGGAGGAGCGTGGGCACCACCATCATGGGGAGCACCTTCGCCACCTGGCGGATGGCCTCGAGCATCTTGAGCTCCGTGGCGGTGTCGAGGCCGTAGCCGGTCTTCACCTCCACCGCGCCGGTGCCGAGTTCGCGCATCTCCGCCAGGCGCTCGGCCAGCTGCGAGGCCAGCGCGTCCTGCGGCGCAGCGCGCACGGCCTTCACCGTGGAGAGGATGCCGCCGCCCGCCTGCAGGATGTCGAGGTACGACGCGCCGGCGCGCTTCAGTTCCCACTCGGCCCAGCGCTCGCCGGCCCAGCAGGCATGCGTGTGGCAATCGACCGCCGCAGGCATCAGGACGCGGCCGCGCGCATCGATGCGCATGGAGACCGCACGGCTCACCGCGGGGCCGGCACCCATGGAGGCGATCATGCCGCCGTCCACGATCACGTGGCCGCGCTCGATCACCTCCAGTGCGTTCATCGCCGCGCCGCGCAGCGGTCCGCCGTCGGCGGGCGGGGTGCAGGTCACGATGCGCGCGTTCTCGATGGCAATGGAGCCGGCCATGGCATCGACAGTACCATGAAGCCATGGAACTCTTCGTCATCCGCCATGCCAAGGCCGCCGACCGCGATCCCGAGCGCTGGCCCGACGACGCACTGCGCCCGCTCACCCGCGAGGGCGCCCGCGAGTTCGAGCGCGTGGCGCGCCGCATCCGCCGCTGGCGCCCGGGCGTGGACCTGGTGCTCGCGAGCGGCTGGACCCGCGCGTGGGAGACGGCCAGCATCCTGCACGCGCACGCCCGGTGGCCGAAGCCGGTGCGCACCAAGCTGCTCGAGACCGGCGCGGCCGACGGCGTGGCGCCGATCGCGGCGCTCCTGGCCGAGCAGCCGATCGACGCGCGCATTGCGGTGGTGGGGCACGAGCCGGTGCTCGGTCACCTGGTGTCGGCGTTGGTCTCGTCCGATGCCGGCCTGCGGCTTGACCTGCGCAAGGGCTCGGTGGCATGGATGCGCGGAGCGCCCGGTGCCATGGAACTGTGCGGATTGCTGGTTCCCGGCATGCTCCGGAAGGCCTGAAACACGGCCCGCGGCGCAGGGGTCTGGGTGATGGGGGCGTGGTATAACTCGTTCCCTCATGGAACTCCCTCCGAACCGCAAGAAGACGCCGCTCGCCGAAGTCGCCTGGGACGGCCCGATCGTCTCGATCAAGTTCGCCGGCCCGAACATCGGCCAGCGCGAGACCCCGATCATCCAGGAGGACATCGGCCCCTACCTGAAGCTGAAGACCATCAAGTACCTGGTGCTTGACCTCAGCTCGGTCAGCTTCATGAGCTCCATGGGCCTCAGCATGTTCATCGGCGCCCGCAACGCGGCCGCGGCCGTGGGCGCGCAGCCCGTCCTCTACGGGCTCAACAAGGACCTCAAGAGCCTGATGGCCATGATGAAGATGGACAAGCTCTTCAAGGTGGTCGACACGCAGGCCGACCTGGCCAAGCTGCTGGGGAAGTAACTCAGTTCGATCAGTACGCGAAGCCCCAGGTCGGGAGCGGCTGCTCCGGCACTGGTCCCTGGACGGCGTCAGGATCTGACCCGGCCTGGAAGTTGCGCCACGCCGGCGGCGTGCGCATGCCGTAGACCACCACGTCGGCCTTGTCGGTGTCCTCGCTGCGCAGGGCGAACGCCTCGCCGCGCTGCACCGTGATCGTGAGCACCTTGGCGAAGGGGGCGCGCGCCTGGATCTCGCTCACCAGGCCGCCGTCGTGCTCGGAGTGGAACTGTCCCACCAGGTGCACGACCTTGCCGCCGTAGGGCGCCGCGTCGAGCGCGCGCACCACGGAATCGGCCATGGTGGCGTCCCACAGACGCTGGGAGAGGAGGATCTCGTCGACCTTGGCCTCGTCCACCGCGTGCGCGCCGTCGCCACTCATGAGCGCCTTGAAGCGCGCGCGGTACGAGGCCGGCGGGTCGCGCAGCGGCACAGAGAAGAGCGCGCGTTCGTCAGCGGGGAGCTGTTCGAGCGCGGCGTAGCCCTCGGTGCGCGCGCGGCGCACGTATTCGCGGGGGGCGTTCGCGGCAATGACCGGCGCGTGCGCGTGGCGCGCGGCGTCGACCACCGGCTGGTAGTAGAGGTGCCACGTGCCGGTGGACGCCCAGTCGCGTGAACCGGTGCGGTCCACGAACTCGTCCTCGGTGATGCTGCCGGCGAGGTACGCGTCGACGATCGGCTGCTCGTCGCGCTCGAGCATCTCCATGGAGACGGCGCTTCCGGGCCAGGCGGCCAGGGTCTCGGCCACCAGGGCCTCCTGCACGCCGTGCGCCACCTCGTCGTCGTGCTGCTCGCCGATGATGACGATGTCCGCCCAGCGGATGCCGGCGGAGATGCCGTACCAGTCGAGCGGCATGCCGGTGTCGCCGCGGAACATGGCCAGGTTGCGCGGCCCGGACTGGACGCGCGGCACCAGCGTGGAGCCCGGCTCGGGGTTGTAGTACCAGATGTCGTTGGCGTACGGGTTCCGCGTGCTGCAGGCGGCGAGCGCGGCAACGGCGGCGAGCGCAAGCGTTGCGCGGGACACGGGTGCAGCGATGGCGCGCAGGGCGGGGCGGAGCATGGGGAAAGTGTAGGGGACGCGGCGTGGGCGGGCAGCGCGTGTGGCGGTGGCTGCGCGCGTCAGCCCGCGTCGGCCGCGCCGCACAGGCCGTCGGCCACCTTGCCGTCCACCAGGTGGACGGTGCGGTTGGCGCGCGCGGCGATCCACTGGTCGTGGGTGACCATCACGATGGTCAGGCCGGCACGGTGCTGCTCGGCGATCATGTCGAGGATCGACTCGCCGGTCTTGGCATCGAGGTTGCCGGTGGGCTCGTCGGCCAGCAGCACTTCCGGGTTGTGCATGAGGGCGCGCGCGATGGCCACGCGCTGACGCTCGCCGCCCGAGAGCTCCGCGGGGCGGTGCCGGAAGCGGTGCGACAGGCCGAAGCGGTCGAGGAGCGCGCGCGCGCGTTCGCGGATCTCGCCGCGGCGGCGCAGCCACTCGAAGCGCCCCACGCCCACGGTGGCGGGAAGCAGCGTGTTCTCGAGCACCGTGAGTTCCGGCAGCAGGTGATAGAACTGGAACACGAAGCCCACGTGCTCGTTGCGGTAGCGGTCGAGGCGACGCGGCGCGAAGGCGCCCACGTGCTCGCCGCGGAAGGTCACGTCGCCCGCGTCCGCGCGGTCGAGGCCGCCGAGGAGGTGGAGCAGTGTGCTCTTGCCGCTGCCGCTCGAACCCAGGATGGCCACCCATTCGCCGGGCTTCACGGAGATGGACGCGCCCTTCAGCACCGGCACCTCCACGCGGCCCATGCGGTACGTGCGGTGCACGTCGTGCGCCGAGAGCAGGGCGTCGTCGTGGACGCGCTCCTTGGCATGGTGGGCGGGGCTGTGCGGCTGGGTGTTCATGGGAGGCTTCGCGCGATCATTCGTAGCGGAGCGCGCGGACCGGGTCGATGTCGGCGGCGCGCGCGGCGGGCACGGCCGCGCCGAGCACGCTGAAGACGATGGCGCCGACGCAGGTCATCCAGGCGTTCTCCCAGTCCATCTGGCTGGGGATGGTGGCGAAGTAGTAGACGGCCGGATCCCAGATCAGGAACCCGCGGTGGAAGACGAGCCCGGTGCCGATGCCGGC
>JBIIJH010000174.1:0-4857 GCA_044233905.1 Phycisphaerales bacterium | reverse complement strand
CTGGCTCACGGTCTGCAGCGTGGTGAAGCGCGGCTCGCGCGGCTTGAGCGTGATGCCCTGCGCGGCCACCAGGCGGCCGTTCTTCCAGAGCTTCGGATCCACTTCCGTGAGGCTGGTGGCGGGGCTCTCGAGATCCTTGAGCTCGCCCTTGCCGCCGGTGCCCGGCACCGTGGACGGGCCCTTGCCGCCGGCCTTGCCGGACTCGCCGGGGGCCTTGTCCTTGGCGTCGGACTTCGGTCGTTCGGTGGATGCGATGCCGCCGCCTTCCGGCGCCTTCGGCGGCTGGTTCGCGGGTGGCGGCGGTGCGGGCTTCGGTTCGACCGGCACCGTGGGCGTGGGCTGCTTCACCGGCTCCGGTGCCGGCGGCGGCGGGGCGGGCTTCGGCTCGACCGGCGGCAGCACCTTCGGATCGCGGGGCGCCTCGATGGGCGGGTTCGGTTCCGCTTCGGGGTTGGCCGTCACCGGCACGGTGGGCGTGGGCGGCGCGGGCTGCGGCGGTTCGTTCACCGGCGTGGTGGTGGTCGGCGGCACCGGCGGGACGGGCTTCGGCGTCGCTTCCGCGACGACCGCGGGCGGCTGCTCGGGTGGCTTCGGAGCTTCGTCGGGCTTCGGCTCCTCGGGCGGCTTCGGCGCGGGCGGAGCGCTGGCGATGCGCGTGGCTTCCGGTGCAACCGGTGCGCCTGCCGTGGTGGCCGTCGTGGTGTTCGACTGCGCATTCGGTGCGCCGCCGCCGCCACCGCCGGCGTTGCCTTCGGTGCCGCGGCCGTAGTCCTGCTCGCCGTTGCCGCCGGCATCGCTCATCCGGAAGCCGGCCTGCGCCACCACGCTCTGGCGGGCCATGTGCTCCTCGTAGTCCTCGCGGCCGATGATCACCACGCTCATCGAATCGCCGTCGTCCTGGCCGATGGCGACGTCCTCGACGTCGGGCAGCGCGGGCGAGGGCGTGGGCGTCAGCAAGGGCTGCAATTCAGGCTGCGGCGGCTCCGGCGGCTGTTGCGCGGCGGACTTCTTCTTCGCCTCGGGATTCGCCGCTTCCTGCTTGCGCGCTTCCTCTTCCTTCCTGCGCTCCTCGGGGGTCTTGCGCTCGTCCGCCTTCCTCTGGGCCTCGGTCTTCTCCTTCTCCTTGGCCTTCTCGGGCTCACTCTCCGCGGGCTTCAGCTGGCCCATCAGCTGGAACGCCAGCTGCGGCGAGAAGAGCACCATGTGGAAGCACAACGAGAACACCACGCCCCATGCAAGGCCAGTGCCGACCCGGTCGTTGTCCGCGCGCGGGGGGAGCATGGGTGAATGTCAGGGCGCGGGAGCGCCGGGGCCTGCCGGGGCGGCGCCCTCGGAGGTGGGGTGGTTGGCGGCGGCCACGCCGGGGCGGCCCACCAGGTTGACGGTCATGTTGAGGGGGCGAAGCCGGTCCCAGAGTTCCTGGAGGAGCGGAGCGCGGTCCACGCGGCCCTGGCCCTCGGCGATGGCCAGGTAGACGACCGTCTTCTTGTCCTTGGCGACCTTCTCCTTCACCTTGGTCACCATGCCCGGCAGTTCCACCGGATCCTTGTCGACGAACACCTTGCCGTCGAGGTCCACCGCAATGGTGACCGCCGGTGCCGAGGTGGCCGCCTTGCCGCTGGTGAACTGCCGCAGCTGCATCGGCACCAGGTCGACGCGCATGAGCGACGCCGTGGCGTAGATGAAGTACGTGATGAGGAAGGTCATCACGTCGATCAGCGGGATCAGCTCGATCCGGGGGTGAATGGGCGTGCGGCGGATGCGGCGCATGGGGAAGTGCAGGATACGCGTGATTCCCGAGCATCCCCTCGGCACGTCGCGTATCGGGGCAGATGGAACAATTCGGCCCGGGAATGCCCGGCGATACCGCTATCCTCCCCCCGTGCCAATCAACGAATGGTCGGAATCAATCCAGGTCGCGGAACTCCACAACGATCCGTCGTTCGCGGAGGACATGGGCCTGCTCGCCAACCTCTACCAGCACGCCGCAGATGAGCTGAAGGCCGGCCGCACCCCGTCGCCGCGCGTCCGGGACACCGTCCTCGACATGCGGCACGTGCAGTTCCTCAATTCATCGAACATCGCGCAGCTCCTGCGCGTGCGCAAGCTGGCGACGCTCGCCGGCGCGCAGCTGCGGATCTGCAGCGTGACCGACCGCATCTGGGGCATCCTGCTTGCCACCGACCTCGACCGCATCTTCGAGTTCAGCGAGGACGTGACCACCGCGCTCGCGGCCATGCAGATGAACCACGGCAAGTGACGCTCGATCACTCAGCGGACGGCGGGGCATCCGCAGATGCGGCCGGGGCCTGCACGGCGCCGTCGGCCTCGTCGCCCGCGATCTTCGCCACCGAGGCCAGCGCGTCGCCCGCGTCCAGGGTCACCACCTTCACGCCCTGCGTGTTGCGGCCCACCTGGCGGACGTCGGCGGCGCGGATGCGCACCACCATGCCGGACTTGGAGGAGAAGATCAGGCTGTCGGTGTCGCTGACGGCGCGCACCGCCACCACGCGGCCGTTGCGGCCGTCGGTGCGGATGTCGATGCGGCCCTTGCCGCCGCGGCTCTGTGCGCGCGTGGAGCCGTCCTCGCTCTGCACCAGGTACTCCTTCATGGGCGTGCGCTTGCCGAAGCCGCTCTCGCAGGCCGTGAAGAGGTCGAGCGTGTCGTCGCAGACGATGCCGCCCACCACCTCGTCGCTGTCGGCGAGGTCGATGCCGATGACACCGGCCGCGCTGCGGCCCATGACGCGGGCGTCGTTCTCGTCGAAGCGGATCGACATGCCCGTCGCCGTGGAGAGGAGCACGTGGTCGGCGCCGCTGGTCACCAGCACGTCCACCAGGCGATCGCCGTCCTTGAGGCCGAGCGCGATGATGCCCGCCTTGTTGACGTTGCGGTACTCCTGCAGCGCGGTGCGCTTCACCTGGCCGTTGGCGGTCAGGAAGAAGAGGAAGTCCTCGCGCTCCTCGAACTTGGCGACCGGGCGCCACGCGCAGATGCGCTCGTCGGGGCGGAGCTCCAGCAGGTTCTGCACGGCGCGGCCCTTGGCGGTGCGCGCGGCTTCCGGGATCTGCCACACCTTCAGCTTGAAGACGCGGCCGGTGTTCGTGAAGCAGAGCAGGTCATCGTGGCTCGAGCTCACGTAGAGCTGCTCCACGAAGTCCGCATCCTCCTCGTCGCCGCCGCTTGCCGCCTTGGCGCCGATGACGCCCTTGCCGCCGCGCCCCTGCACGCGGTACGTGTCCGCCGGCAGGCGCTTGACGTAGCCGCGGCGGCTGACCGTGAGCACCACCTCGTGCTCGGGGATCAGGTCCGCCATCTCGAATTCCTCGGCCTCGGCGCCCTCGATCACGGTGCGCCGGTCGTCGCCGAACTTCTCCTTCAGCTCGATGGTGTCCTCGCGGATGATGTCGAGCACCAGGCGCTCGTCGGCGAGGATCGCCTCGAGGCCGTCGATCTCGTCCACCAGCTTGGTGAGCTCGGTGGTGAGCTTGTCGATCTCCAGGCCCGTGAGCTGGATCAGGCGCAGCGCGCCGATGGCCTCGGCCTGCACGCGCGTCAGGCGCGCGCCGTCGGGCTGGGTCTTGGCGATCACGCTGTGCGGGATCTTCGGCGCATACGGGTGCGTCGGCGAGATGCGGAAGGCGCGGGCCATGAGCCCCTCGATCGCCTCCTCGCGGGTCTTCGCGGCGCGGATGATGCGGATCACCTCGTCGATGTCGCAGACCGCGTAGATCAGGCCTTCCAGCTTGTGCGCCTGCTGCTTCGCCTGGCGCAGGAGGTACGCGGTGCGCCGGCGGATGACTTCCTTGCGGTGCTCGACGTAGAGGTCGATCAGGCTGCGCAGGGGCAGGGTGCGCGGCTGGCCGTTCACCAGCGCGATGTTGATGATGCTGAACGTGTCCTGGAGCGGCGTGAACTCGTAGAGCTGCTTCTCCACCACCGCCGGGTCGGCGTTCTTCTTGAGCACCACCACGATGCGCGTCTGCGCGTCGCGGCCGGAGTGGTTCTTGACGTCGGCGATGTCCGGGATGCGGTCGTTGCGGCTGGCCTCGACGATCTTCTCGATGAGGTTCGACTGCACCACCTGGTAGGGGATCTCGTCGATGACGATGGCGTCGCGCGTGCCGTCCTTCTCGAGGTGCACCTTGCCGCGCACCGTGATGCGGCCGCGCCCGGTGGCGTAGGCCTCCACGATGCCGCGGCGGCCCATGATGCGTCCGCCGGTCGGGAAGTCCGGCCCCGGCATCCGCTTGAGGAGTTCCTCGAGCCCGATGGTGGGGTCGTCGATGGTGGCCACGATGGCGTCGCACACCTCGCACAGGTTGTGCGGGGGCATGCTGCTCGACATGCCCACGGCGATGCCGCTCGAGCCGTTGACGAGGAGGTTCGGGAGCTTCGCCGGGAGCACGGTGGGCTCCTGCAGGCGGTCGTCGTAGTTCGGCTTGAACGCGACGGTGTCCTTGTCGAGGTCCTCGAGGAGCGCCACCGCGGCGGCGGTCATGCGCGCCTCGGTGTAACGCATGGCGGCCGGCGGGTCGCCCTCGATGGAGCCGAAGTTGCCCTGCTTGTCCACGAGCAGCGCGCGCGTCTTCCACGCCTGGCCCATGTTGACGAGCGTGGGATAGATGACGCTCTCGCCGTGCGGGTGGTAGTTGCCGCTGGTGTCGCCGCAGATCTTGGCGCACTTGATCTGCTTGCGCCCGGGGGTCAGGTTGAGGTCGTGCATCGCCACCAGGATGCGGCGCTGCGAGGGCTTCAGGCCGTCACGGACGTCGGGCAGGGCCCGGTCCATGATGGTGCTCATGGCATACGTCAGGTAGCTGTCGTGGAGCTCGCGCTCGATCTCGATGTCGACG
>JBIIJH010000173.1:0-4869 GCA_044233905.1 Phycisphaerales bacterium | reverse complement strand
CGTGAGCGAGGCCACGTTGGTCAGCCACTGCTGGTTGCCGGTGGTGAGCGTCGAGGTGCCGGCGAGCGTGACGGCGCCCGTGTACGCGGACGTGGCGCCGGTGACGCGCATGTTGATGCGGTCGAGCCCCAGGTTGCCGGCGCCGCTCATGGCGGAGTCGACGGTGAATGCCTTGTTCCCGCCGCCCGCGGCGCCGGTGAGCGTGGATGCCGTGGAAACCACGAGATCCTGGCCTGCGCCGAGCGTGATGCCGGTGCCGAGCGTGACCGTGGCGCCGGTGAGCGAGAGGCCCGCGGCGCCGATCGACGCCTGGGTGTTGATGGCGACGTTGGCGTCCTCGATGACGGTGCGACCGGCCAGCGTTCCCAGCGCGAATGCAAGGGTCGTCGTGGCGGTGGAGCCGTTGGCCGCGCCGATGACGAGGTCACCCGTGCCGGACACGGTGCCGCTGAGGGTCAGGTCGCCGTTGCCGGCGCCGGACGTGAAGACCAGCGCGCGATCGCCGGCCGTGCTACCGGTGACGATGGCGCCAGCGTAATTGGCTGCATCGGCGCCGGAGTACGTGAGCGATGTGTTGTTCGCCATGCTCAGCGAACCCAGGCTGCTGAGCCACGCTGCATTTGTGGTGGTGACGGTGGACTCGCTGCCCGCAGCACCCGCGAGGGTGATGCCGCCGGTGTACGTGGACGTGGTGCCGCCGACCGTCATGTCGATGCCGGTGAGCGTGATGTCGCCGCCGCCGCTCATGCCGCCATTGACGGTGAACGCGGTGAGGCCCGGTCCGCCGCCCGTGAGCGTGGAGGTGCCGTTGAGGTCGAACGCCTGGCCCGCGCCGAGCGTCAGCGCGGTGCCGGCGGTGACCGTGGCGCTGTTGAACGTCAGGCCCTGCGTGCCGATCGAGTTCTGCGTGTTGATGCTGGCTGCGGCGTTGTCGATGACCGTCTTGCCGTCGAAGCTGCCGCTGGCGAACGACAGGTTCACGGTGCCAGAACCGCCCGCAGTGGTGACGACCAGGTCGCCGGTGCCGCCGATGTCGCCGGTGAGCGTGAGCGAGCCCGCGCCCGAGAGCGCGATCGCCGAGGCGGTGCCGCCTTCCACCGAGACACCCGCCGCGGAAGTGATCGAGGAAGCACCGGAGTACGTGAGCGTTGCCGCGCTTCCAGAGGTCCACGCGCCGCCCAGCTGCAGGAGCACCATGTTGCTGAGCCAGCGATCGTCGTCGACCACCAGGCGGCCGCCCTGGATCGCCGAAAGCGTGCCGCCGGAGCCGCCGGTGCCGAAGCCCGTCAGGAACGAGTTGGTGCCAAGCTGCAGGGTACCGTTCACCACGCCGACGTCGGCATCGCCCGTTGCGGTGCCTGTCCCGGCGCTGGGCGCGATGACGAGGGACCCGCCGTTCAGGTCGAAGATGGAGGGGACATTGTTGATGCTCCACTCGCCGCTGTAGATGCCGCCGGTGAGGAGCTGCAGCACGGCGGGGTCGCCGGTACCTGCGATGAAGTCGAGGTTCGCGCCGATGGACGGAACGTCGGGAACGATCACCGGAGTGCCATTGCCGGGAACCACCGTGTCCGCCAGCGCCGGCGCCGCAACGGGGAAGATCACCAGCATCGCCACGGCCGCGAGCGGCCACGCACCCGATGGCGGAAGGAGCTGCGTCGAGGTGGCGAAGAAGCGGCGTGTTTCGATGATCATCGGGTGGATCTCGGAATGTCTGGGCAGCGGTACCACTCCGGCCGTTGCGGACCGGAACCGTACTTGTTTCGGCCATTCGAGGCCCGTGGTGCAGCGTGGTGGCGGATAAGCCACTCGATGGCCGGAAATACGGTGGCCTGCATTCGTTCGAGCGAAAGAAATCAGGGATGCGCGCCCGCCAGACCCGTCCGCAGCGCTCTCTTACAAGCAGGCGGCCGCGTCGAGGTACCAGCGCAGTTCGCCGGACACGGGCTTCACTCCCGCGATCGGCACCTCGTCGGGCGACGCGCCTGCTTCGACGCGCGAGAGCATGGCGCGCTTGCCTGCGCCCATGACGAGCGGCGCAATGAATCGCGACGCGTTGATCATGCGCAGGGTGAGCGTGCAGCGCGGCACCGCGGGTGCCACGGTGGTGGGCGGCGGCACGTCCATCGACAGGCGGTCCTTCTCGTGGAGCGCGGGCGAACCGGGAAAGATGCTCGCGGTGTGGCCGTCGGGGCCCATGCCGAGCAGCACGAAGTCGAGGCGGTCGTGGCCCTTCGGGCGCCAGCCGAGCGCCTCGCGCAGTTCACGCTCGTAGCGCGCGCCGGCATCCGGCAGGCTGGCAAGCATCGGGTGCACCTGCTCCGGCGGGATGTCGGAGTGGTCGACGATGACCTCCTTGATGCGGCCGAAGTTGGAGAGCGGGTCCTCGAACGCGACGGCGCGCTCGTCCACCATCCAGAGGTGGGTGCGGCGCCACGGCAGCGCGCGGAAGCGCGGGTCGTACATCAGGCGCTCGTAGAGCGGGAACGGCGTGCGGCCACCGGAGAGCGCCAGGTGGAAGTCGCCGAACTCGCGCACGCAGTTGGCGGAGTGCACCAACAGGTCCGAGGCCAGTGAGTCGTAGAGCTCCTCGGCGCTGTGGCGCGCCACCACGCGGCCGGGGAGGTTCGGGCGGTCGATCTCGGCCTCGAGGCCTTCGACCTGGATCTCGTCTTCTGGAGGCACGCCTTGCATGGGGCGAATCCTAGCGGTGCGCGGGCGTATCCTTCGCCTCCCATGACCGCCGCACGACCGCGCATCCTCACCGGAGACACCCCGACCGGACAGCTCCACCTGGGCCACTGGGTGGGCAGCGTCAAGCGGCGCGTGGAACTGCAGGACACCCACGACTGCTACTTCATCCTGGCGAACTACCACGCGTTCACCACGCGCAGCGACAAGCCGCAGGACATCCGGCGCGACACCATCTCCATCGTCAAGGACTATCTGGCGATGGGCATCGACCCCGAGAAGTCCACCATCTTCCTGCAGAGCGAGATCCCGGCCATCCACGAGCTGGCGTTCCTCTTCGCCATGCTGCTGCCCTTCAACCGCGTGATGCGGAACCCGACGCTCAAGACCGAGATCGAGACGAAGGGCCTGGGCGACACGTACTCGTTCGGCTTCCCGCTCTATGCGGTGGGCCAGTGCTCGGACATCCTCTCGTTCCGCCCGGTGGGCGTGCCGGTGGGCGAGGACCAGGTGCCGCACCTGGAGCTGACGCGCGAGGTGGCGCGACGCTTCAACCAGATGTACTGCAACGTGCCCACCGACGCCGAGGACGCCGACCACGAGAAGCTGGGCGGCGTGTGGCCGGTGCCGCGCGCGGAGGTCGGCAAGGTGGGTCGCCTGGTGGGGATCGACGGCAAGAACAAGATGTCGAAGAGCCTGGGGAACGCCATCTTCATCAGCGACACGCCCAAGGAAGTGGAGAACAAGGTGAAGAAGATCTTCACCGGCCGCCAGAGCCCCACCGAGCCGGGCGACGTGAACAACGCGCTGTTCCAGTACGTGGAGACGTTCATCGAGGACCCCGAGCGCGTGGCCGAGCTCAAGCGGCGCTACGCGGCGGGCGACAACCTGGGCGACGGGCACGTGAAGGTGGAGGTGGCCGCGGCCATCAACGCGCTGCTCGAGCCGATGCGCGCGCGGCGCGCGAAGATCGGCGACGACGACGCGGTGCTGCTCGACATCCTCAAGAAGGGCTGCGAGCGCGCCAACGCGACGGCCGAGGAGACGCTCGAGCGTGCGCGCACGGCGGCGGGGCTGCACTTCTTCCCGCGCAGGATCTCGTACCGCTGAGACAGTAAATCCGTACCCGGTTACATATGCACCAATTTCCAGTGGCGCGTCGAGGTACGCAACGCGCGAGAGGAAACTGGTGCATATGTAACCGGGTACGGATTTCAGCCGGCCGCGGGCTTCAGCAGGCGCTCGGCGATCTGGATGCCGTTGAGCGCGGCGCCCTTGCGGACCTGGTCACCCGAGATGAAGAGGTTCAGGCCGAAGCCGTTCGGCTGGCTGTGGTCCGCGCGGATGCGGCCCACGAGCACCTCGTCGCGGCCGGTGGCGGCGAGCGGCTCGGGGAAGCGGTTGGCGGCGCGGTCATCCACGATGCGGATGCCGGGAGCGGCGGCCAGCACCTCTCTCGCGCGCGCCTCGCTGATGGGCGTGCGGAACGTGAGGTTGATGGACTCGCTGTGTGCGCGCAGCACCGGGACGCGCACGCAGGTGGCGCTGACCAGGACATCGGGGTCGCCCCAGATCTTGCGGGTCTCGTCCACCAGCTTGCGCTCTTCCTCGTTCTGGCCATCCTCGCCGATGGCGCTGTTGTGGCTGAAGAGGTTGAAGAGGTACTGGCGGCCGAAGATGGCGGTAGAGAGCGGGCGGCCCGCGGACCAGTCGTGCGCCTGGCGCTCGAGCTCGGCCATGGCCGCGGCACCCGCACCCGACGCGGACTGGTAGGTGGAGATCACCATGCGCGCCACGCCCACCTCGCGATGGAGCGGCGTGACCGCCATCAGCGCGATGATGGTGGTGCAGTTGGGGACGGCCACGATGGTCGGCGACTGCAGCGCATCGAGCACCTCGCCGTTGACCTCGGGGATGGCAAGCGGATAGCGACGGACCATGCGGAACGCGCTCGACTTGTCGATGGCCCACGCGCCGGCGGCCACGGCCTGCGGCGCCCATTCCTTGCTGACGCCGCCGCTTGCGGAGAAGAACGCGATGTCGGTGCCGGCAAAGCAGCCGGGGACGAGCGGCTCCACCGTCACGTCGCGGCCGAGGGCGTGCAGCGTGCGGCCTGCGCTCCGCGCACTTGCGAAGAGGCGGAGGTTGCGCACGGGGAAGCGGCGTTCCGCAAGCAGC
>JBIIJH010000052.1:0-15955 GCA_044233905.1 Phycisphaerales bacterium | reverse complement strand
CCGCGAGCCGGTCGCCGAGGTTCGGCGGGAATCGGCCGGCTTCCAGCGCATCGAAGAGCGGCGAGAGTTCCGCGTCCCACGCGGCGATGCCGTGCTCCGCGGCGCGCACGGCCATGCCGGGCGAGCCCTCCGCGAACGCCGCGACGAACGCGCGGTCCTGCGCCGGCACTTCCGGCCCCTGCGCCTCCCACCATGCGCGCATGGCATCGGCATCGAGAGGCCCGAAGGCGATGCGCTGGCACCGGCTGCGGATGGTGGGGAGCAGGCGTTCCTCGTGCTGCGTCACCAGGATGATGACCGTGCCGGGCGGCGGCTCCTCCAGCGTCTTCAGCATCGCGTTCTGCCCGGAATCGTCCAGGAGCTCCGCCTCGTCGATGATGAAGACCTTGCCATGGCCGAGCGCCGCGGTGCGGAACACCGCGCTCTCCTGGTGGCGGCCGTCGCCCATGATGCCGCCGAGCATCCGCTCGCGCAGGAGGTCGAGCGGGATGTTCATCTGCTTGCGGTCGCGGAGCTCGCGGCTCTCGCTGACGGCGGCCAGTTCCTTGCGGATGACGTGGAAGTCGGGGTGCGTGCCGGCGTCCACCAGGCGCGAGACGCGGGTTCCACGCGGGGCGCGGCAGGCGGCGCGGTCCGCGGCGGTGGTCTCCGGGTCGAGCAGGATGCGCGCGAACTCCTCGGCGGTGCGGAACTTCCCGACGCCGAGCGGGCCATGGAAGATCCAGGCGTGGTGCACGTGCCCGCCGGCCAGTGCACGCCCGAGCGCCTTGAGTGCGCGGGCCTGGCCAAGGATCGGTGTGTGTGCTGCCGTCACCGGGCGCAAGTGTAGGGCGCGCCGCGCGGGTGACCGTTCACGCCCGCCTCAGAACTGCGGGATCTCCACCAGGCGCGGCGCCTGCGGCATCGTCTTCCCCTGCGGCTTGGCGGGGTCGAGCGGCACCAGCAGTTCCTCGCCGTTCACGAGGTGCTTCGGGAACTTGCGCATCACCGCGTCCACCTCCGGCGCATACAGCGTGCTCTTGGAGTCGTACGCATCGGTGCCGAACACGCCGATGGTCACGGTGCTGGTCTTGGTGTCGAAGTCGTGGAAGTAGTACGCCTCGTTGCCTTCGGACCGCAGCTGCCGGCAGTAGTTCTCCGCGGAGCGCTTGATGTCGCTCATCTTCACCTCGTCGGTGCCGAAGGCGCTCCACACCGCCACCTGCAGCGTGTAGAGGGTCTGCGTGGGCCGCGTCTGCCGGACGATGCGCAGGTCGTTGGGTCCGGGCGGGCCTTGGTTGGCATTGGCACCGAGCCGCGTCAGCATGGCGCGCGGGAAGGCGCGGACGTTGCCGTCCATGGTTTCCTTCACCAGCTTCAGCTGCGCCTGCGCGGCCGGGTCCTGCACGCCCTGGAAACGGCCCACCAGCACCACGCTGCCGTGCGGGATGGACCGCACGTAGGCGTCCTTCAGTGCCGGATAGCGCCGGATCACCTGCTCCCGGATGGACATGGCGTTGGCGCGGTTCTCTGCGCCGGTGACGGTCGCCAGCAGCACGCCCCAGGACGCGCGCTCGGCGTCCACGTCGTTCTGCTGGGCATTGCGCTCCGCGGTGGCAGCGGCCTCGGCACGGCGCTTGGCGTCGTTCTCGGAGGCCATGCGGGCGGCGGCGGCGCGCTCGGCGGCGCTGGGCACGCGGGCGCCCGGGGCGGCAGAGACGTCGGCGGGCGCAACCGGGGCACTGCCGGGCTTCGTGCGAGCGGCGGCGCGCAACGAGTCGTTCCCGGAGACCCCCTCAACCTCGTCGCCGGGGTTCATGAGCCCGGCAGTGGTGTCGGGCTGCGTGGGCGCGGAGGGCCGCTTGGCCTCCAGGCGCTTGGGGCCGGGAGCGGTGGTCGAGGTGGCGCCGCCCTTGGCGGGCGCAGCCGTCTTCGCCGCGGCATCCGCCGGGGGCGTTGCGGCGGGCGCAGAGTCGCATCCAGCCACCAGCAGCGCCACTGCCAGCGCCGCGCCAAGGCTTGCCATGGCGCCGGACCGGAAGATTCTGCGACATATGGGCTTATGGACCATGGGGGTACCGGGATACGATTGCCGAGTACTCAAGGTTTCTCGGGGCATTTGACGATACCAAAGTCTGCTTCGGCGACGTTCGCCGGATGCCGACCGCTCGACGGATCGAACGCGGCACGCAACGGTACTCGTGGACCCGATGGATCGGATCCACCACCGGTTGGAGAGCGCCATGAACGACATCGGACAGGTTGGACCCACGTCAGGCTTCGGGGCTGCAAGCGCCGCGAGCCGCATCACCGAAGCCTCGGCCGCGTACCGCGCGTCCGCGCAATCGGAGATCGCACCCTCGGCGCCGCGCTGGGCCGAAGGCCGCGACCGCGTGGAGCTTTCCGAGCATGCGCGCCACCTTGACGCGATCCGTGCGATGCCCGACGTCCGCATGGCGAAGGTCGAGGCCATCAAGCAGGCCATCGCGAGCGGCACCTATGAGTCGCCGGAGAAGCTGCAGTCGGCCATCGATGGCCTGCTGCGCGACCTGAACGGCTGATTTCCCGCCCGTACCCACGCAAGCCATCCTGAAACCGTGTGAAATGCACGGATGCGCCACGCATCCAGCATCGCCGGCCCCAGGCAGTCAAAGTTCCGCGCCCTCCTGACCACCGCGTCGTTGGGCGCGGTTTCGTTCATGCTCGCCGACGGCGCTGCATGGGCACAGCAGGCACCGCCCGCGGCGATGCGGCCGGTGGACGTCCGCCGCGACGCCATCGTGAACGTGACGCTCGTGGCCACGCCGGGCGAACGACTCGCCGACGCGGTCATCGTGATGAAGGACGGCTGGATCGAGCGCGTGGGCGCACGCGGTTCGTTCGAGCTGCCTGCCGGCACCACGGTCCACGACGGCGCGGGGTGCATCGTCTATCCCGGCTTCATCGATGCGTGCGTGCGCGTGGACAGCTCCGCCGCCGCGCGCGCGGCCGCGAGCGAGAACGGTGCGCACTGGAACGCCAAGGTTGTGCCGCAGGTGCGCGCCGCGGACCTTCCGACGCTCGGCGCCGACCAGCGCAAGGAGCTTCGTGCGCTCGGGTTCACCACAGCGGCAATCCACCCGAATGCAGGCATTTTCCGCGGAAGCGCGCAGGTCAGCCTGCTCGGCGACGAGCCGCGCGCCGCGCGCACGGTGCGGGAGAACGCCGGCACCTGCGTGGCCTTCGAGACCACCGGCGGCAACGAAGACAGCCCCGACGCCTGGGACCGCGCCACGTATCCCGGCGCGCTCATCGGCGCCATCGCCCTCCAGCGACAGACGTTCGCCGACGCCGCATGGCACGCGCAGTGCGAGGAAGTGTGGCGCGCGCACCCGGCCGGCAACGAGCCGCCGGTGCTGGCCAACGCGCTCACCGCGCTGCACGCCGCCGCGGCCGGCAAGGACCGCGTGTGGTTCGACGCAGCCGACGAACGCAACCTGCTCCGCGCCGACGCACTGGCGCGCGAGATGAAGCTCGACGCCGCCATCGTCGGAAGCGGGCGCGAGTATCGCCGCCTTGCCGAGGTGCGCGCCGCTGCGCGACCGGTGGTGGTGCCCTTCGACTTCCCGCGCACGCCCGACGTGCAGACGCCGCGCGCGGTGGACGCCGTGCCGCTGCGCGAGCTGGAGCACTGGGCGCTGGCGCCCACGAATCTCGCGGAATTGCTGCATGCCGGCGTGCCAACCGCGGCCAGCACCGTGCGCCTGAAGGACGTGGGTGGCTTCGCCAAGGCCGCACGGCGCGCCATGGACTGCGGCACCACCGAGGACGAACTGGTGGCCGCGCTCACGGTGAACCCTGCGCGCATGCTCGGGATCTCCGAGGTAGCGGGCGAGGTGCGCGCCGGGCGCATCGCCAACCTGGTGGTGTGCAAGGGACCGATCTTCGGCGAGGACTCCAAGGTCCGCGAGGTGTGGATCGCCGGCCTGCGGCACGAGGTGGACCCCGCCAGCAAGTTCCCGCTCAAGGGCGTGTATGCGCTCGCCGCGCCGGACACGGCCGGCGTCTTCACGACGCTGCCGGAGTCGGTCACCATCGACGCCGACGAGAAGCGCCTGTCCTTCGCGCTGCCGAAGCCCGCGGAACAGCCGGCGACGAAGGATGCCGACGGCAAGGAGCCCGGCGGCGAACGCGGCCGCCGCGGTCCGGCGGAAGCGCCGTCGGCGCGCGGCGAAGGCGCCAATTTCGACGACGCGCGCGCCGGTTTCACCGTCGCCGGCAAGCCGCTCGGCATCGACGGCACGCTGCGCGGCAGCATGGTCGCCACGCGCGAGGGCGCGGAGATCGCCCTCATCACGCCGGATGGCCGCACCGTGCGCTGGACGTTCCCCGCCACCGCCCGCACCGGCGATGCACCGGACCCGAAGAAGGAGCGCGAGGCCAAGGGCGGCGAGGGCGCCAAGGATGCGGGCGACGCGAAGGACGCAGGCAAGCCCGACGCAACGGGCGATTCCAAGCCGGATGCCAAGACCGATCCGAAGCCCGTGCTCGCCGCCATTCCGCGCACCTTCCCGATGGCCGACTACGGCATCGAGAAGCCGGTGGCCCCGAAGACGGTGCTCGTGGAGCACGCCACGGTGTGGACCGTCTCCGACCGCGGGATCCTGAAGGACGCGGACCTCCTGGTGAAGGACGGCAGGATCGTCGCCGTGGGCTCGGGCCTGCGTTCGCAGGTCACCGACTCCGGCCAGGACGTGATGGTCATCGACGGCACGGGCATGCATGTCACGCCCGGGCTCATCGACTGCCACAGCCACACCGGCATCGACGGCGGCGTCAATGAATGGACGCAGAACGTCACCGCGGAGGTGCGCATCGCCGACGCAGTGAACCCCGAGGACATCGACTGGTACCGGCAGCTCGCCGGCGGCCTCACCGCGGCGAACCAGCTGCACGGCAGCGCCAACCCGATCGGCGGGCAGAACTCGGTGGTCAAGCTGCGCTGGGGCGATCCGGTGGCGGCGTTCCCCGTGAAGGGCGCCATCCCCGGCATCAAGTTCGCGCTCGGCGAGAACGTGGTGCGCACCAAGACGCGCTACCCCAGCTCGCGGCTGGGCGTGGAGACGCTCATGCGCGACCGCTTCCAGTCCGCGCGCGAGTGGCGCGCTGCGCAGGAGCGCTACGCCGCGCTTCCCGCAGCGGAACGCGAACGCGCCATGCCGCCGCAGCCCGACTACGAGCTCGAGACGCTCGCGCAGATCCTGGAAGGGAAGCGCCTCGTCCACTGCCACAGCTACCGGCAGGACGAGATCTGCATGCTGCTGCAGGTGGCCGACGACTTCGGCTTCAAGGTGGGCACGCTGCAGCACATCCTGGAGGGCTACAAGGTGGCTGACCGGATCGCCGCGCACGGCGCCGGCGCCTCCAGCTTCAGCGACTGGTGGGCGTACAAGGTGGAGGTGATGGACGCCATCCCGTGGAACGGCCAGATGATGTGGAAGGCGGGCGTGCTCACCAGCTTCAATTCCGACAGCGACGAGCTGGCTCGCCGCATGAACACCGAGGCCGCGAAGGCCGTGCGCTACGGCGGCGTGCCGCGCGAGGAGGCGATCAAGTTCGTGACGCTCAACCCCGCCAGGCAGCTGCGCATCGACGACCGGTGCGGTTCGCTGGAGGCCGGCAAGGACGCCGACTTCGTGATCTGGAGCGCCGACCCGCTCAGCGTCTACGCGCGCTGCGTGCAGACGTGGGTGGACGGTGTCCGTCGCTTCGATGTCGCAACCGACCGCGAGATGCGCGAGCGCGACCTGCGCACGCGCAATGCCATCATCGCGCTCGCCGCTTCCGACTGGGGCCGCGAAGGCGAGGGCGCGGGCGGCGGAGGTGCGGGCAGGGGTGGTCGTGGTGGCCGCGGCCGCGGAGCTGCGCCTGCCGGCACGGCACCGCCGGTCGATGGACTGCGTTCGGGTGCCTCGCTGCTCGCGCGCATGCGCAGTGCGCAGGGGGACCGGCTGATGGAGATGGTGCGCTCCGGCGTGGATCCGGAATCGGTCCGCCCCGGCGAGTGCGGATGCGACCAGGCCGATGCCTGGAACGCGATGTTCGAGGTCACCGGCGGCGAAGGAGGCGTGCGATGAACCAGCGAAGCTTCGTGATGGCGGCATGCGCAATGGCGATCACCGCAGGCGCGTGGGCGCGGCAGTCGAACGAGATACCCGCGCCCAGGCAGACCGCGCAGGTGGTGCTGCGGCACGTGGACGTGCGCCCGTGCACGCCGGGCGCCAAGCCGATCACCGACGGATGGGTGGTCTTCGAGGGCGGCAAGGTCAGTGCGCTGGGTACGGAACCGATGGCGGCATCGGCCGCGAAGCCCGACGCGTACTTCATCGACGCACCGGGGCACGTGCTCACGCCGGGCCTCTGGGCAAGCGCCACCACGCTCGGACTCATCGAGACTGCACAGGTGGAGGCCACCGACGACACCACGGAATTCGGTGAATTCCACGCAGAGATCCGGGCCGCCACGGCCACCAACCCCGACAGCGACCTGCCGCCCGTGGCACGCAACGCGGGCATCCTGATGGCGCACGTCTTCCCGCAGGGCGGCGTGGTCGGTGGCCACGCAAGCGCCATGCGCCTCGATGGATGGACGGTCATGGACCGCACCGCCAACGCGGACGCCGGCGTCATCGTGCACTGGCCGATGATGGAGCCGGTGCAGACGCGCTGGCAGCAGAAGACCGCCGACGAGCAGCGCAAGGACCGCGACAAGGCCGTCGCCGCCATCGATCGCTTCTTCGACTCCGCCGAGGCATACCTGCGTGCCCGCACGGCGGATCCGTCGCTGAACAAGGACGCGCGCTACGAATCGCTGCGCGCCGTGGTGGAAGGGCGCGAACGCGTGCTCCTGGACGCCAACTGGCCCGGGCAGATCGAGGCCTCGGTGCTCTGGGCCGTGCGCCGCGGCTACCGCCCGCTGGTGGTGGGCGGGCTCGGTGCACCGGACGTGGCGCCGCTCCTCGTGAAGCACAAGGTGCCGGTGATCGTGCGCGGCATCAACCGGCTGCCCCTCCGCGAGAGCGATCCGTACGACACGGCGTACTCGGTGCCGGCCAAGCTCCAGGCCGCCGGCGTGGAATTCTCCATCGCCTCGGGCGACGAGCCCGCGCACGAGCGTTCCCTGCCTTCGCAGTGCGGTCGCGCCGTGGCGCACTGCATGGACGCCGGGCGGGCGCTCGAGTGCGTGACGCGCGTGCCCGCGGAGTTCGCAGGCGTCGGCGACCGCTACGGCACCATCGCGCCGGGCATGAGCGCGACGCTCGTCCTCTGGTCGGGTGATCCGTTCGAGATCGGGTCCGTGGTGCGCCGCGCATGGATGGACGGCGGGGAGATCGACCTCAACGACCGCCAGAAGCGGATGCACGGCAAGTACCTCGAGAAGGAACTGCAGCGCACCCCGATGCCGCCCGACGCGGCGCCGGTCATGGCACCGGTCATGGCGCCGGACCAGCAGCCGGTGCCGAACGCGCCGAAGGATCCCGCCCCCTGACGCCGCCCGCCCCGCACCCGGCGACCGGATTGCGGGTGCGCGTAGAGTGCACCGCATGAAGTCAAACGGAGCGGGAGCAGAAGACGGGTTCGGTTCACTCGGCATCCCCGAGATGCTGGTGCGTTCGCTTTCCGCCATGGGGGCCGACGTGCCCACGCCGGTGCAGCGCGCAGCGATCCCGGCAGCACTGACGGGGCGCGACGTGGCCGTGGTGGCCGCCACCGGCACCGGCAAGACGCTCGCATACCTCCTGCCCGTGGCCAAGCGCCTCATCGACGAGCCGCCGCCGAAGATGCGCGGCCGCCCGGTGGACCCGCGCCGGCGCCTGCGTGCGCTGGTGCTCTGCCCCACGCGCGAGCTGGCGCAGCAGGTGGCACGCGAGGCAGCCCAGCTGTTCCGTGGCTCGGTGCTCCGCACCACCGCGGTCTACGGCAAGAGCCCGCTCGCGCCGCAGCGCGACGTGGTGGAGGAAGGCGTCGATCTCCTGGTGGGAACGCCGGGCCGCGTGCGCGAACTCTGCGAGCTGGACGCGATCTCGCTGGCCTTCGTGCAGCAGTGCGTGCTCGACGAGGCCGACCGCATGCTCGACATGGGCTTCCTCCCGCAGGCGAAGGAGATCCTCTCGCGCGCGCCGGAGTCCCGGCAGCTCCTCTTCTACACCGCCACCATGCCGCGGCAGGTGGAGACGGTGGTGGAGGAGATGCTGAAGGATCCGCAGCGCGTGGACCTCGTTGGCAGGGAGCGATCGAAGGTCTCCGGCACGCCGGAGGCGCGTTCGGACCTCGGCCAGCACCTCCATGACATCGACGACGAGGCCAAGACCGCCCTCACGGTGGCGCTCATCAAGGACGGCAAGCGCCGCGGCGTGATGGTCTTCTGCCGCACGCGCCGTCGCGCCGGCTGGGTGGCGGCCGCACTGCGACGCCACGAGGTGAAGACCGTGCTCATCCACGGCGACCGCAGCCAGCGCCAGCGCCAGGAGGCGCTCGCGGCATTCGCTGCCGGCAAGGCCGACGTGGTGGTGGCCACCGACGTCGCCTCGCGCGGGCTGCACGTGCCGGCGGCGCGCTGCGTCATCAACTACGACGTGCCGCTCCTCCCCGAGGAGTACGTCCACCGCGTCGGCCGCGCCGGTCACGGCGGCGGCACCGCGGAGGCGTTCACGCTCCGCTGCCCCTCGGACATGGAGCGCTGGATGCACGTGGAACGCGCCATGCGCGTGAAGCTGGTGCCCGAGAAGGCGCCCGCGTTCGGTGCGTACATGCGCACGCGCGACGGCTTTGCGCCGGACAGCGAAGGTGAATTCCGGCCGGGAATGCGTGCACCCATGCAGGGTGCGCGTCCGGGTGCGGCGCGTCCGGGTGCGGCGCGTCCGGGTGCGGCGCGCCTGGATTCGGCACGCACGGGGCCCGCGCGCGCCGGGAGCGCTCGATCCGGAGCCGCCCCGCACGGTGGTGGTCGCATCGACACCCGTCGTGCGCCGACCAAGTCCAAGCGCCCCGCACCGAGGCCCGGCGCCACGCGCGGGTTGGTGGACCCGACGGCGGCGGAGTCCGAGACGACGGGCCGCTCGCTGGCATCGATGATCATGCACGCGCCGTCGGCGGCTCGCCGCAACAAGAAGCGCATCCAGAAGGGCCCCGCCAAGCAGAAGCGCACCGCGAACCAGCGCGGCAAGCAGCGCAAGGCACCGATCACCAAGGGCCAGAAGCCCGGCGGCGGGGTCAAGCGGGCGTCATGAGCGGACGGCGCCGTACGTTCGAGGCGAGCGTCGCGCTGGCGCTCGGTGCGGCCAGCGCAGTGGCCACCGTGCCGCTGGCCCGGATGACCATGACGGCCATCACCGAATCCACCGAGGTGTTCCTCGTGCGTGGCACTGCGGCGTGGAGCGGCACGGAGCGCCGCAGCGCCATGATCCGCTGGATCAACGTGGAAACCGTGGGGCCCCTCGTGAGCGAGTCCGCACGCATCGGCGAGGTTCCCGACTGGGCGGAACCGGCGCCGCCGGCCGACGTTCGCCTGGTGCGCGCCGCGGCAGTGGGCATCGGCTGGCCGCTGCCGCTGATCGCCGCGGCATGGCGCGCCGACCGCGGCGACGAGGTGTTCCCTCCCCCGGCCGAGCGCGATACCAGCGGCGAAAGCCCGAAGGAAGCGGTGCGGCGAACGCTGGACGGGGACCCGAAGGCCACGCGCACACTGCTCGTTCCCCAGGCGATCGCCGATGCGGTGCTGCTCGCGCTTCCCTGGTGGTTGCTGCTTCGCGGAATCTCGTGGATGCGGGCGCGTCGGTTCGCGCGCGCCGTCACTCCACCGGGATGATCGGGACGACGACGCGCACGATCACCGCCAGCGCCACGAACAGCGCCACCATGCCCACCACGATTTGCGCCGACATCCGCGCGACCGCGGGCCAGTAGCGCGACAGGTCCTTCTGGCGAACGCTGCGCCACGCCATGCTGATGCACAACGAGAGCGGGATGACCAGCGCCGGCCACCACGAGGACATGCCGGGGGCGGGTTGGATGAACGGAATCCACGCGAGCATGGGGGCATCCTACGGACGGAGCGCCGAGGCGTACGGGTCGACCGCGGAATCGCTCGGGCTGGCCGTCGACGCGGTCGCGAGCATCGCCGCGGCAAGCGCAAGGACGGCGACCGCTGAGGGGCCGAGGACAATGACCGTGAAACGAAGCCGCGGATGCCGCTTCACCATGGGGACGCCCACCAGCGCTGTCGCCGCCGGCGCAGATGCAAGCAGGGCCCAGGTCCAGCGCGGGAAGCTCGACTCGTCGTAACCGCAGCCCAGGAAGGCACCTGCCGCCAGCGCGGTCGCAAGCGCGACCGCCAGTCCGTTGCCCGTCGTCGGCCGACCGATGGCGGCTGCGCAGACGGCGAGGGTGGCAGCCATGGCGCTCAGCGAACCGAGCACGACCGCAAGCTTGGCGAATCCCGAGAGCAGCACCATGACCGACGCCACCGCGAACACGAGCCACCAGCCAAGCAGAGGCGCAGGCCCCGGGCGGCCCGAAACGCTGCACGCGGCCATTGCGGCCACCGCGGCGATGGCAAGCGCCACGAGCTGCGGCACGCCGCCTCCAAGGCCCGGGGGCGACAGGAACACCAACGCCACCGAGGGCACCAGGATCGCGGCGGCCACCCTGCTCAGTGCGCCCGAGCCGTTTCCCACGGCAATCGCCACAGCCACCGCCGCAAGCATGGCCCACGGCAATGCCCCGTAGGAGACCGTTGTCGGGAATTGGGCGAACAACTCCCGGAGGGTGATGGCCTCCTGCACGGCCTCCGAGACCGCCACCGGAAGCAGCACTGCCACGATGGGCACGAACCGGGAACCGCGCGACGGTGCACGGAGCGCCGCGGAGCGGTCGACAAGCGCGGAAGATGGCCGCTTCCATCGGAACAGCCAGTGGATGGCGATCGCCGTGCAGAGCACGATGACCGGCCATTCAAGCACTGCTTTCCAGACGAGTTCCGGTCCCATGGTGCCTCAGTGGGCGCGCGTCACTTCGCGACGCCGCCCTCGAGTGCCACCACCACCTTGACGTCGTCGCCGATGGCGCCCTTCTCCACGCCGTACTTCATGCCGAAGTCGCTGCGCTTGACGGTGAAGATGGCCTCGAAGCCGGCCGACGTGCCCTTGCCCATGTTGGCCATGCCGGTGAATTCCACCGCGGCAACGATCGACTTGGTCACGCCGTGCATGGTGAGGTCGCCGGTGACGTCGAAGGTCTTCTCGCCGGTCTTCTTGGCGCCGGTGCTCTTGAAGGTCATCGTGGGGAAGTCCTTCGCGCCGAAGAAGTCCGGGCTGCGGAGGTGCTTGTTCAGGCCTTCCACGCCGGTGTCCACCGACTCGGTCTTGATGGTGATGTCGAACTTCATTCCCTCGGCCTTGCCCGACTCGAAGGTGAAGTTGCCGGAGACGTCGTTGAAGCGGCCCCAGAACTGCCCGGCACCCATGTGGTGGACGCGGAAGAGGGCCAGCGAGTGGGTGTCGTCGACGGTGCAGACCGTCAGCGCGGGTGCGGCGGTCGCAGCCTGGTCGGCGGCTGCGCCAAGCATCTGCGGCGCAAGGACGGCGACGGCGGACAGGAAGGCGACGGAGGAGATGCGGCGTGCGAAGGTGTTGATCATGGAACAACCATGTTCGTCGATTCGGCGACGAACGGGTGACTACGGGCGGGCCCGCAGTGTTGAATTTAGTTATTGGCCAGTCTTAGACTGACATCCGGTCGCCCTTGAACCCGATGCGGTGCATCAGGCCATCAAACTCATCCAGCGAGAAGAACTGGATGCGCAGCTCTCCGGCCCCCTTCTTGCGGCCGACACGAATGTCCACCCGCGTGCCGAGGTGCTCCTCGAGCTGCCGGCGGAGATCCGCCAGGTGGGCGCTCTTGGTAACACCCTTGCGCGTGGTAGTTCCACGTGGAACGCTGCCTCCCTCGCGGACGGCGGCTTCGAGCTCGCGCACCGACCACGCGTGTGCCGCCACCTGCTCCGCGTACGCACGCCGCGTGGCCACGTCACCGACACCGAGCAAGACCTTGGCATGGCCCATCGAGATGGCCCCACTGCGGACATGCCCAGCAGTTGCAGCATCCAACTCATTCAACCGCAACAGGTTAGAGACGGTGGCGCGGTCCAAGCCAACGCGGGACGCCAGGTCCTGGTGAGTCATCGCGAACTCATCCGCGAGCCGCCGGAGGGCTGACGCCCGATCCATCGGATTCAGGTCCTCGCGCTGCAGGTTCTCGATGAGCGACAGCTCCGCTGCCTGCCGGTCGTCCACCGCCTGGATGATGGCGGGGATCTCCAGCTTCCCCAGCCGGTCCATGGCGCGCCAGCGGCGCTCGCCCGCAATCAGCTCGTAGCGCCCCGCCTCGCCGGCCAGCGCCCGCACCACCACCGGCTGCATCAACCCGGACTGCTCGATGCTCCGCGCCAGCGTTTCGAGCGCGGCCGGGTCCATGCTTCCACGGGGCTGGTACTTGCCAGGCTGAACCGCTCGAACCGGGATGAACACCACCACCTGGTCCTTTGACTCCTCGACCGTGCGGTTGGTCACCGATGGCTTCGGTTCCACGGCAGCGATCTCCCGGGTACGAGCGACAGGCGCCGTTGGTGCAACCGGCACGCCCGCAGGCGCGGCAGACGTTTCAACCGCCGCCTCAAGGGAAGGGCTGACCACCGTCGGCGCCGGAGCTGCCGGACGCTGAATCGGCACGGGAATCAGGCTTCCCAGCCCCCGTCCCAACTTTGACTGCGTTGCCTTGGATCGATCGTCTGATGCCTTCGCCATGATGCCGCTCCTCTGAGCAATGTTCCACGTGGAACACCACACGCCACGCGCTGTGGATCCACGCCAGGAATCGTAATGGGATCACGCAGCACCGCACACGATCGGAACAACACCCCACCGATCGTTCACAGTCCGAGAACTATGTTCGACCCCCTTGAGGTATGCGATTGTGTTGGCTACGTCCGCGATCTGCTGCGTTCTTGCTGTGAACGTTCAGGAAAGCTCGAGCTGTCCGCTGCACTGGGGCATCGCGACGGTCGAGCTGACCACCGATCGGACGCGCCCTGCCAGACCCTCGCGTGCCGCGTTGTCGCCGTGGTTCAGCACCACCACCGACGGGGAATGCCCGCTGCCCGACAGCCATTCGATCATCTGCGGGCTGTCGGCGTGTCCGCTCAGGCCATGGAGACGCGTGATCCGTGCGCGCACGTCGAGTTCCGTGCCGTTGATGCGCACGCGGCGCGCCGTGCCCTCGGCAAGCGACTCCGCCATCGAGCCGGGCAGGACATATCCGGTGAACACCACGTAGCCACGGTCATGGCCCAGCGAGTTCTCCAGGTGGTGGAGCACGGGACCGGCATCGCAGAAGCCGCTGCCGGCAAGCACGATGCCCGCGCCCTCGCGGCCGGCGACCTTGAGCGAGTGCTTGCGCGACCACAGGCAGTGCAGCGAGTCGAAGCCGAAGGGCGAATGACCGCGCGCGATCATCTCGCGCGCCTGCGCCGAGAGGAGCGTGGGGTGCTGCACGCAGAGTTCGCCGGCCCGGATCGCCATCGGGCTGTCAAGGTAGACCGGGACTTCGTCGAGCAGGCCCTCGCGCGCCAGGCGCGCCAGGTGATGCACCAGGATCTGCCCGCGACCGACGCTGAAGGTGGGCATGACAGCCGTGCGACGACCGTGCCTGCAGTCCTCGATGATCCGCCGCATCTCGGCATCGACATCGGCGGCCGGCGTGCCGGTCGGACGCGCACCGGTCGTGGATTCCATGATCACCACGTCGGCTTCCGTGGCGTGTCCGCGCGGTGCCAGGTACGACTCACCGGCTGGCCCGATATCGCCTGAAAACAAGACCCGTATGCGCTGGGCGCCGTGCTTGATCTCCAGCTCCACCGAGGCACTTCCGATGATGTGGCCTGCATCGTGGAGACGCATCCGCACGCCCGGCGCGATCTCGCGCCACGCAAGGTACGGCGCACCCACCACCGAACGGCCGACGCGCTCCGCATCGCCGCGCGAATACAGCACCGGCGGATCCTCGAAGCGCTCCGCCGCCGCCGCGATGGCGGGATCCGGCGCAGGATCAAGCACCACGGCATCCGGACCGGTCCCGTTGCGGAACTCGTCGATGCGCACCTTCTGGAGGTTGGCCGAGCTGCGCAGCACCATCGGCAGCAGGGTGGCCGTCGGCTCCGTGCAATGCACGAGTCCCTCGTAGCCAAGCCGTGGCAGCATTCCCAGGCGGCCACAGTGATCGATGTGCGCGTGCGTGCACACCACCGCGCTCAGGCGGCGGAAGTCGAGGGCCGGCGGAACGGTGTTCCGCTGCTCCTGCGAGGGCGCGCCCTGGAACAGGCCGAAGTCGACAAGCACACGGGCACTGTCGGTCTCGAGCAGGGTGCAGCTGCCGGTGACCTCGCCCGCAGCTCCAAAGAACGTCAAGGTGGGCGATTTCGACACGGAGCCGCAGCATAGGGACATCGGCACCTATCGTGCGCGAGCAACATGACGAACACCACCAACTACGTCACGCTTGGCCGAAGCGGCCTCCGCGTCCATCCGATCTGCCTCGGTGCGATGACCTTCGGCCATGAATGGGGATTCGGCACCGACGTCGCCTCGAGCGACGCAATGATCGCCCGCTACCTCGAGCTGGGCGGGAACTTCATCGATACGGCCAACATCTACACCAAGGGACACAGCGAGAAGATCCTCGGGGACTACTTCCGCACCGGGGCCGGCGCCGGCCAGCGCGATCGCGTGGTCATCGCCACCAAGTTCGGCGGCAACCTGTGGCCCATGGATCCCAATGGCGGCGGAAGCGGCACGAAGGCCATGATGGACGCCGTGCACCACTCGCTGCGGCGCCTGCAGACCGACTACATCGACCTCCTGTGGTGCCACTTCTGGGATCGCCACACCCCCATCGAGGAACTGATGCGCGGGATGGAGCAGCTGGTGAGGCAGGGCAAGGTGAGGCACATCGGCCTGAGCGACCACCCGGCGTGGGTCTGTGCGCTGGCCCAGTCGTTCGCGCGCCAGCACGGCGGCACGCCGCTGGTGGCCCTGCAGATCGAATACAGCCTGCTGCAGCGCACCGTGGAGGCCGAGCTCATCCCGATGGCCATGCACGAAGGGATGGGCGTCACGCCCTGGAGCCCGCTCCGCGGCGGCGTCCTCAGCGGGAAATTCAGCCGCGCCAACCGCCCGAAGGACGACGGCAGCACCCGCGTGCGCTCCGACAGCAAGTACCTGAACGAGCACACCTACCTGCTTCTCGACGAACTGCACGCACTTGCCGGCGCGAAGCGCTGCAGCGGTGCGCAGGTCGCGCTGCGCTGGACCATGGACCGCCCCGGCGTCTCCAGCACCATCATCGGTGCGCGCACCATGGCACAGCTCGAGGACAACATGGGCGCGATGGCGGTGAACCTCACCGCCGAGGAATCGTCGAAGCTCGACGCACTCTCGAAGCCGGAGCTCCCGTTCCCCTGTGAATTCCTCGAATTCGTGCGCACCGGCATCCAGAACGGCACCACCATCAACGGACAGCGGAGCGATGCGTGGCCGCTTTCCCCCAAGGATGCGTCGGAACGTTGGTGAGCTGGATCAATCCCAGCGAATGCGGCTCAATCCCAGCGGAACACGCCCTTGCGCCATGCGTAGATGTACGCCATGACGCTGGTGGCGATGAAGAACAGGATGCGCGCCAGGAAGATGCCCGCCATCGGGCTCTGCGGCTCGAGCTGCGAGTACGCCACCGCCCAGGGGTAGAGGAAGATCACCTCGACGTCGAAGAGCAGGAAGGTCATCGCGACCACGAAGAAGCGCACGTTGAAGCGCTTGCGCGTGGAGCCGATCGCTTCCATGCCTGATTCGTACGAGGCACCCTTGATGTCGCCGGCGCGGGCCGGACC
>JBIIJH010000051.1:0-16015 GCA_044233905.1 Phycisphaerales bacterium | reverse complement strand
TCCGATGCGGTGGTTGGTGCCGCCGCCGCAGCGCACGGCCCACTTCTCGAGCATGCGCATGCCGGGCATGGTCTTGCGCGTGTCGCAGATGGCGGCGCGCGTGCCGGCGGTGCGTTCCACGTAGCGCGCGGTGAGCGTGGCGATGCCGGAAAGATGTCCGACGTAGTTGAGGAGCGTGCGCTCGGCCGCCAGGATGCCGCGGAGGGGGCCCTGCACGGAGAGGAAGGTGGCGCCGGCCTCCAGACGCTCGCCGTCCTCGGCATGGCGGGAGAGGCGCGCGTCGATGGCGGCCTGGCGGATCACTTCCTCGGCCACCGCACCGCCGCAGGCCACGCCACCCGAACGCAGGCGCACCACGGCGGTGGCGTGGGTGTCGGCGGGAATCATGGCCTGGCCAGTGACGTCGCCGGCCTCGCCGAGGTCCTCGGCAAGCGCGCGCGCGACGTGCGCGGCGAGTTCGCCGGCGGGCATCAGCGCGGCCAGGAGGGCAGCGGGCGAAAGAGCGGCCAAGTCGGGCAGCGCGGCGGGGGCTGGTCGGGGCGAAGCCATCGCACCGATGGTATAGAAAGCACGCCATGACCAACGCGCCCAGCATCTTCACCCGGATCATCAACGGCGAAATTCCCTGCCACAGGGTGTACGAGGACGCGCACACCATCGCGTTCCTGGACATCGGGCCGGTCTCGCGCGGACACGTGCTGGTGGTGCCCAAGGAGGAACGAGTGCGCCTGCACGAACTCTCCGAGGCGAGCGCCGCCGCGCTGGGCAGCGCGCTGCAGAAGGTGGCGGCGGCGGTGGTGAAGGCCACCGGATGCGCGGACTACAACGTGCTCCAGAACAACGGCGCCCCGGCGCACCAGGCGGTGATGCATGTGCACTTCCACATCATCCCGAAGCACGCGGACGGCAGCGGGCTGGGGATCCGGTGGGACGCAGGAAAGGCGCCGGCGGACGCGGAGGCGCTGGCAGAGGCGATCCGTAAATCGGTGCCGTGTTAAAGCGGCACCGATCTACTTGGCCTCGGCGCGTGCCTCGATACTCGGTGGGGCGCCGTCCTCGGCGCAGGTGGTAGTCACGACCACCGCGTTGCCCTCCCGGCGCGAGGTCACGAGCACCTCGATGAACTCATGCTCGGTTCCGACGCGGATGGACCCCGGGGATCCGATCGCGGTGAGGATGCGCGGCGCTGCGAGCACGCTGCCGGCCGAGTCGACGACGCGGATCTCGGACATCACGGTGTCGCGCGCAGCGTCACCGGATTCGTCGTGCACCAGCGTTGCGCTGAGGTTCAGGGATGCGACGCGCCCCGCACGCGGCGCCGCGGCACCCGTGCCGGGCGTTGACGCGCATCCGCCCTCCAGCACTACGAGCGCACAGGCCATGAGGGCGAAAGCAGCATTACGCCAGGAAGGAACCTCCTTGCGGGCACTCGCGCAGGGCGTGGTGGTCATGGGCAGATGGTAAATCCGTGCCGTATGCATGTGGCACCTGTTTCCGAATTGGTGCCATATGCATACGGCACCGATTTACGGCCAGATCCCGCGCAGGTCGTACACCCGTGCGATCTGCTCCAGCGCGGCGCAGCTTGCCGCCGTGCGCAGGTCGCACTCGTAGCGGTGGCGCGCCAGCTTCACGCGGCGCGCCGCGGCGATCATGGTCTCGGCGAGGCTCTCGCGCACCTGCGTGGCGGTCCACGTGATGGCGCTTCGGTTCTGCAGCCACTCGAAGTAGCTCACCGTGACGCCGCCGCCATTGCAGAGGATGCCGGGGAGCACCTCGATGCCGCGCTGCAGGAAGATGCCGTCCGCGTCCGGCGTCACCGGCGCGCTGCCGATCTCCGCCACGGCGCGCGCGCCCACCTCGGCGGCCACCGTGCCGGTCACCATCTGCTCGAGCGCCGCAGGGACCAGGACGTCGCACTGCAGCTGCCAGAAATCGTTTGCGGACACGCACTCGCCGTGCCGGAAGCCCTCGACGGAATCCTCCACGTCGAGGTGGTCGATCAGGTCATCGGGGTCCATGCCGCGCATGTTCACCACCGCGCCGCTGCGGTCGAGCACGCCCACCAGGCGCGCGCCCGCTGCGCACAGCGCAACCGCCGTGCTGCGGCCCACCTTGCCGAAGCCAGCGACCGAGAAGGTCATCTGCGACGGGTCGATGCCCATGTCCGGCAGCATCTCGCGCAGCACCTCGACGAACCCGTACGCGCCGGCCTGCTCGCGGCCGATGATGCCGCCCGCCTCCGCCGGCTTACCGGTGGCCACGCGATGCGCATCGGCACGCGACGCGGATGCCCCGCCCTGCGCATAGGTGTCGGCGAACCACGCCATGATCTGCGGATCGGTGCCGACGCCCGGGCCCACCACGTCGCGGTCGGGGCCGATGTGCTCGCTGATGGCCCATGCGAACCGGCGCGTCACGCGCTCGAGCTCGTCGCGCGTCAATTCGCGCGCAGTGCACGCCACGCCGCCGTAGGCGCCGCCGAAGGGCAGGCGCAGCAGGCTGCACTTGAGCGTCATCAGCGCCGAGAGCGCGCGCATGGACTCCGCGTCCACGCCCGGGTGGAAGCGGAGCCCGCCCTTGAACGGCCCGAGCGCAGAGTTGTGCTGCACGCGCCAGCCGCGGAAGAGCCGGTGCTGCCCGTCGTCCATGAGTACCGGGAAGTTCACCTGGATCTCGTTGCGCGGCTGCGCCAGGATCAGCTGCTGGTGATGCTTGATGCCCACGATCTCCGCGGCCGCCAGCAGCTGCTCGAGCGTCTGGTGGAACAGGTTCGCGGGGTCGCGATCGATCCCCAGGTCCTCGAACACCACGCGCTGGTTGGAGACGGTGGCGGGCGTGCGGTCGGTGGCTCGGCGGCGATGTTGGCTCATGGGGGGGTGCTCTCCGTGCAAAGCGCGGGCGCGGTTGCGTGCGACGTCAGCGAACGAACGTGACCTTGCCCCAGAACTGCGGCAGGTGCATGTCGATGGCCCACTGCGGGCTCCAGACCCAGTTGTCCTCGGGCAGCGGCCGCTTCACGTACGTCGTGCCGTCGCCCGCGTGCGGTGCGCCGGTGCGCATGTTGGCGGCATCGAGCGTCTCGTGGTTGTGCCGCCACTGGACGCGCGAGAAGTTGATGCGCCAGGTGTCGCCGGCAGCGGGCGCCGCACCGTTGCGCGCGCGATCGCCGAAGTCGCGCTGGCCCGCAGGCAATGCATCGATTCGCGCATCGCGCGGCGGCACGAACGCCGACCACGGGATGGCAAGCTCGACGGACCACGTGCGGTCCACGTCGCGCGAATCGTCCGCAGTGCCCTGGACGAAGCAGCCCTTCCACATGCCCGCCGCGTCCCACTCGTGGATCGCCGGCGCGCCCTCGCGGTAGCTGCGGTGCAGGAACAGGTCGAACACCGTGCCCCGCGCATTGATCTCGATCTCGTAGTACTCGCGTCCGTCGCCGTTGGGGTCGATGAATGCCTCGAAGTCGTTGTCGTGGAAGACGATCTCGTCGTGCTTCCTGAGCGTCGACCACACATGCGGCTCCGTGAGCTCCGCGCCGATGTAGAGGAACTTCTCGTCCCACAGCATCTTGGCACGCGTGCGGTACGCGGGCACCGGCTTGCGCGGGCCCTCGATGTCGGCGAAGTCCTCGGTCCACGGCGCCGCGGCCCACGCGCCGGATTCGAGCAGGCCGGTCATGGTGGGCCGTGCCGCGGCATACGGCGCGCGGTACGAAAGCGGCTCCGCCAGCGGCTTCGCCATTTCCGGCGCCTTCCACGTGGAGCACCCGTTGAAGCACGCGGCGGCCGCGACCAGGGATCCGGTCACGGCCGCCGCGGCGACGACGTTGGCGCGGGTGCGCTCGTGTCGACGTGCAATCACTTGCGCTTCCCGCCCTTGCCCTTCTTGGCCTTGCCGGCCTTGGCGGGCTTCGCGGACTTGGCGGACTTGCCGGACTTCGCAGGCTTGGAGGCCTTCGCCTTCTTGCCGCCCTTCGGGCTGGTGCCGAGCTCGACCGCCGCCTTCGCGGCCGCCAGGCGCGCCACCGGCACGCGGAACGGCGAGCAGCTGACGTAGGCCAGGCCCACCTTCTCGAAGAACTTGATGCTGGCCGGATCGCCACCGTGCTCGCCGCAGATGCCGAGCTTGATGTCGGGGCGCGTGGCACGACCGCCCTGGCAGGCGATGTCGACCAGCTTGCCGACGCCCGCCACGTCGATCGACGCGAACGGGTTGTCCTTGGTGATCTCCAGCTCCTGGTACTTCGGCAGGAAGCTGCCCGAGTCGTCGCGGCTCATGCCGAGGCCGGTCTGGGTCAGGTCGTTCGTGCCGAAGCTGAAGAACTGCGCGGTCTCCGCGATCTGGTCCGCCGCGATGGCCGCGCGCGGGAGCTCGATCATGGTGCCCACCTGGTACTCGAACTTCTGCTTGGTGGCCTCCATGACTTCCTTGGCCACGCGGTGCACCAGCTCGGTCTGCAGGTCGAGCTCGCGCTTGAACGCGATGAGCGGGACCATGATCTCGGGCTTGGTGCGGATGCCGGACTTCTCGACGGCCGCAGCCGCCTCGAAGATGGCACGCACCTGCATCTCGGTGATCTCCGGGAAGACCACGCCGAGGCGGCAGCCGCGGAAGCCGAGCATCGGGTTGAACTCGTGCAGCTCGTGCACGCGGCGCTCGATCTCCTCGGCCGGGATGCGCAGCTTGTGGCCCAGGCTGGCCTGCTGCTCCTTGGTGTGCGGGAGGAACTCGTGGAGCGGCGGATCGAGCAGGCGGATGCACGCCGGCTTGCCCTCGAGGGCGCGGAAGATGCCGTCGAAGTCGGCCCGCTGGTACGGGAGCAGCTTGGCCAGCGCGCGCTGGCGGCCTTCCAGGTCGCGGGAGAGGATCATCTCGCGCATCGCGTCGATGCGGTCGCCCTCGAAGAACATGTGCTCGGTGCGGCAGAGGCCGATGCCTTCCGCGCCGAATGCCACGGCCTGCTTCACCTGCTCCGGGGTGTCGGAGTTGGTGCGCACGCCCAGGCGGCGGTAGCGGTCGGCGAGGTTCATGACGAACTCGAAGTCCTGGTAGACGCGGCTCTCCTTCGGCTTCATGGTGCCGGCCACCAGCACCTGCTTGAGCTCGCTGTCGGCGGTGTCGATCTTGCCGTGGACGACCTCGCCGGTGGTGCCGTTGATCGAGAGGTGATCGCCCTCGCGCAGCGTGCGGCCCGCGCAGGTCATGGTGCCCGCGTGGTAGTCAATGGAGATCTCGCCGGCGCCGGCCACGCACACCTTGCCCATCTGGCGGGCAACGAGCGCCGCGTGGCTGGAGACGCCGCCGCGGGTGGTCAGGATGCCGTCGGCGGCGATCATGCCGCGCAGGTCCTCGGGGCTGGTCTCGATGCGCACCAGCACCACGTTCTTGCCCTTGCGGGCCAGTTCCTCGGCCTTGCTCGCGCTGAAGGCGATCTCGCCGCAGGCCGCGCCGGGTCCGGCGGGCAGGCCCTTGGTGAGGATGCGGCCTTCCTTGCGGGCCGCCTCGTACGCCTTGCGCTCGAAGACCGGCTGCAGGAGCTGGTTCATGGCCTCCGGATCCGCGCTCTTCATGGCGTGCTCGGGCGTCATCAGCCCTTCCTTCACCATGTCGTGCGCGATGCGCACGTAGGCCAGCGCGGTGCGCTTGCCGTTGCGGGTCTGGAGCATCCAGAGCTTCTTGCGCTCGATGGTGAACTCGAAGTCCTGCACGTCGCCGAAGCGCTTCTCGAGGGTCTTGCGCACCTTGTCGAGCTGCTTGAAGCTCTTGGAGAGGATCTTGTCCTTCTCCATCTGCGCCACGGGGAGCGGCGTGCGCACGCCGGCGACCACGTCCTCGCCCTGCGCGTTCACCAGGTACTCGCCGTAGAAGACGTTCTCGCCGTTGGCCGGGTCACGGGTGAAGGCCACGCCGGTGGCGCAGTCGTCGCCCATGTTGCCGTAGACCATCGCCTGCACGTTGACGGCGGTGCCCCACTCGTGCGGGATCTTGTACTTGTTGCGGTAGACGATGGCGCGGTCGTTGTTCCAGCTGCCGAACACGGCACCCACCGCGCCCTCGAGCTGCTTCATCGGGTCATCCGGGAATGCCTTGCCGGTCCCGCGCTTCACCAGGTCCTTGAAGCGGCGCACCAGCTCCTTGAGCTGCTCCTCGGTGAGGTGCGTGTCCTCGGTGACGCCCACCTCGCGCTTGAGGCCGTCCATCACCTCCTCGAACGGCTCGTGGTCGTTCTCGTGCTTCTTCTGCACGCCCATCACCACGTCGCCGTACATCTGCACGAAGCGGCGGTAGCAGTCCCACGCGAAGCGGCCGTTGCTGGTGGCCTTCTTGAGCGCCTCGACGGTGATGTCGTTCAGGCCGAGGTTCAGGATGGTGTCCATCATGCCCGGCATCGAGTCGCGGGCGCCGGAGCGCACCGAGACGAGCAGCGGGTCGCGACGGTCGCCGAACTTCTTCTTGACTTCCTTCTCGATGGTGCGGAGGCCGTCCTTCACCTGCTTGGCGAGCTTCTCCGGGAAGCGGCGGCCGTTGTCGTAGTACCAGTTGCAGACCTCGGTGGTGATGGTGAAGCCGGGGGGCACGGGCAGGCCCATGCGCGCCATCGCGGCGAGGTTGGCGCCCTTGCCGCCGAGGAGCGACTTCTGCGTGCCGTCGCCGTCGGTCCGCCGTCCGAAGGAATAGACCATCTGCTTGGGCGCGGGGGTTCCCTTGCCCTTGCCGTGGGATGCCTTGGAGTCCGAAGCCTTCTTGCCGCTCTTCTTGCCGTTCTTGGCCATGGTGGGGTCTGCTTGCGCTGGGCACGGGGTGCGCCGTCGACGCGACGGCATGCACCCCGCGAAATGCGTGTTTCCGCGTGAAAACGCGGGCCGCGCATGGTAGCGCATCCCCTTAGGATCCGGCGGCCGCGTTATCCGCGGCATTTGCCCGCATGCAGACGCTCGACGGCCACATGTCCCCCGTGGAAGCGCTGCGGCACTGGCCCGAAGGCCGGCCGCTGGCGGCCCTCGTCACGTCCACCGCGGACGCGCGCTGGGGACGGTGGTCGATGCTCGCGCAGCCGGAGCGCACCATCGCCGCGCACACCGCCGAGGACGCAGTGCGCGCCATCGAGCACGCGGCCAACGACGGCGGCAAGTGGATCGTGGCGCTCTCCTACGAGCTCGGCGCGGCGTTCGAGCCACGCGCCCTGCCGCGCCACCGCGCGCCCTCCGACGGCTGGCCGCTCGCCACGCTGGTGCGCTGCGGGCCGTCGCTCGAGTTCCGCCTGAGGGAAAGCGGCCAGCAGTGGTCGTGGGGCCTGCCGACGCACGGCGATGGCACCCATGCGGACGCCGCGCATCTTGCCGCCGAGATCATCGCGCGCGCCGGCAGCGGCACGCCCGCCGCCGAGCGCGCATCCATCACCGGCCTCGACGCCGACATCACGCGCGCCGACTACGAGCGCATGGTGGCGCGCGCCGTGGAGCTGGTGCGGGCGGGCGACATCTTCCAGGCGAACATCGCGCAGCGCTTCTCGGCGCGGTGGACCGGCTCGCCACGCGCGGTGATGCGCGCCGCGCTGCAGGCCGCCACGCCACGCTACGGCGCGTACCTGGAGACGCCCACCCACGCACTGGTGGGCATGAGCCCGGAGCTGTTCCTCGACGTGGACCGCCGCGCAGGCACCGCGGTGACGCGGCCGATCAAGGGAACGCGCGCCTTCCACGAGGATCCGGCCGAGCTGATGGCGAGCGCCAAGGAAGCCGCCGAGCTCCACATGATCGTGGACCTGATGCGCAACGACCTCGGCCGCATCGCCGTCGCGGGTGGCGTCCGCGTGGATGCATCGCGTGCACTCGAGAGCCACGCCACCGTGCACCACTGCGTCGCCGAGATCTCCGCGCGCCTGCGCCCCGGCATCACCGCCACCGAGATCCTGCGCGCCACGTTCCCGCCGGGCTCCGTGACCGGCGCGCCGAAGGTGCGTGCCATGCAGGTGATCGACGAGCTCGAGCCCTGCGCGCGCGGGCCGTACTGCGGCGCGGTGGGGTTGATCTCGCCGGATCGCATCGCCCTCAACGTGTCGATCCGCACCATCGCCATGGCACGCGAGGGCGCCGACGGCGGCGTGCTCCGCTACGGCGCCGGATGCGGCATCGTGGCCGAGAGCGAGCCGCGGAACGAATACGAGGAGAGCCTGCACAAGTCCGCGGTGCTCCTGCGCACCGCGCACATGCTCGGCAACCTCGGCAACACTGCCGGCAGTGCTGCCGGCGCCGGCACCGGAATCAGTGCGACTGGCGCCGCTCGAGCGTCCTGATCGAGCGTTCCACCTGCTCGGCGACCGTCTTCTGGTGGGCCGGGTTGAAGGTGAAGTCGAAGCTCAGGCCCGCGTAGGTGCGCTGCGCGCTGTCGATGTGCGTGTGCACCAGCTTGCCCGTGGCGACGAGCGGCACCGGGGATCCGTCGCCGAGCTGCAGCCGCAGCCAGAACAGGCGATGCCGCGAAAGGAGCCCGGCCTGGTCGTGCTCCACCACCAGGCCCGCGCCGCCGCCGCCGATGTTGGCGACGTGCGCGGTGAACTTGGGGCCGATGTTCGGGAAGAGCGACTCGTCGTCGGCGGCGGGGATCTCCTTACCCTCGAGGCTTGCGGCGAATGCCAGCTCGTTGGCGCGCTCGGCGGCCACCACGCTCTTGGGGTCCAGGAGCGGCCACACGTCCACGGGCGTCAGCTCCAGCGGGCCTGCGTCGAAGCGGGCGTGCCGGCGCATGCAGCGCTCGACGTGCTCCGGCATGGACAGGCGCGCGGCGCCGTTGCGGGCATCGGGATACTTGCCGGGGAGGAGCTCCTCGGTGACCGCCGTGCGGAACTCCCAGCGGTTCTGCCCGATGACGATGAACGCCATGAGGCGCGTACCGATGTGCAGCGGAAGCGTGCGGCCGAACGCACCGGGGTTCTCCACCACGATGCCGGTGTCGCGCACCTCCAGGATGCGCAGGCGCCAGACCAGGTCGTGCCCGCGCGCGTCATCCCGGGAGATGGCCACCTCGAGCGACCCGCCCTTCTGGCAGAGCTCTTCCAGGCTGCGTCTCCATTCGTTCGTGCGCGAGCGTGCTGCAGGCATGGAAGCTCCTCGTGATTCGCGGGCGGGCGGCCGGATGGCCACGTCTCACGAAGTGTAGCCGCGGCCAAGCGCAGAACGCAGTCGATCCACCATGGCGTCCGCGGCCACGCGCTCCGCGCGCGAGCAGGCGCGGCCGCCGTAGCGGATCTCGTAGAAGAGTCCGACGATGGCAGAAAATGCCTCGCCCGCAGCGGGATTTCGGGTGCGGAGATCCTCGGCATGCACGCGCGGCGTGCGCCCGCGCGGCTTGCCGGCCCCGGCGCGCCGCAGCACGTCGAGCGAGTCCAGGTAGAACGCGGCATCGCGGCCCAGCGCCAGGCGATCCACCAGCGACTCGCCGCCCGCACCGAGCTCCTCGCCCACCCGCCGCAGGCGGCGCCCCACCACCCACGCGGCCACCGCGGCGATGGCAAGCGTCACGCCCACGAGCGCCAGCCAGAGCGTGCCCGCGGAGCCCAGCCGGAACCAGCGATTGGCGGCGTCCACCAATTCCTTGGCGCGCTCGGATGCCCACTCGCCGATCCCGCGCGTGCCCGCGCCGACGCGGTCCACCAGCTCCGCCTGCGCGCGGCTGTCGAAGGACGCGAAGCGGCTGTTCCACGCGAACTCGATCGGGTCGAGGATCCAGCGGAAGCTGTCCATCCAGGTGCGGTTCGCCTGCTGGATGGCCAGCACCTCGGCGATGGGCGACGGATCGAAGGTGCCCCACTGCCACTCACCGGTGCGCACCTCGGCCCACGCATGCGCGCCGGACTCGCGGATCACGTACCGGTCGGACACCGAGTCGTACTCCGTGGCCATGAACCCCGTCACCACGCGCGCCTCGATGCCGAGCGAGCGGCAGAGCGCCACCATGGCCGACGCGAAGTACTCGCAGTGTCCGAAGCGGTAGCGATCCAGGAAGAGGACGTTCGGGTCCTCGTTGCCGGTGCGCCGGAAGTCGGAGAGGTCGGTCGTGTAGCGGAATCGCGGGCTCGAGAGGTATTCCTGCAGCATGGCCGCGATCCGGCGGTTGCGGATCCAGCGCTCCTGCGGGTCGCGGGCGATCGCGGCCTCGTCGGGGAGATCGGCGAGCGATGATTCCTCGAGGATCCGCTGCGCGATGGCACGCACTTCCGGCACGGGGAAGTCCGGCACGGCCGGGGTCTGGCCGCCCGCCACCGCGCGCGAGACGGCGGCCGACGGAAATGCCTGCATCCGGAAGCTGTACGTGCGCGGCCGGCCCGAGATTCCGGAGTAGGTCTCGGAAACCTGCGCGTTGCGTGGGTCGAGCGTGAACGATCGCGGCTCGTCGCACGCCATCGCGAGCGGCAACCATGCGGTGAAGACGTGCTCGCTCGCCAGCGAGCGCATCTCGATGATCTCGGTCCAGACGTTGCTGCGCTCCTCGCGCCCTTCGCCGGCGAACCACTGGAAGCCTGCGCCGGGGCCGGTCTGGTACGTGCGGCCGCCGCCGCGCAGCGCCTCGGCGCGCCACTGCGCCTCGCCGGGCTGGTAGCGGTCGAGCACCGCACCGCGCAGGCGGAGCGGCAGGACCAGCGCACCCGGCGCACCGCGTGGATCGAGAAGCGTGACCGTCATGGCAATGCGCGACGAGAGCGAGACGCGCCCACCGCTCCACAGCGAGATGTCCGGGCGGAAGCCGCTCTGGCGCGCGCCGCCCTGCCCGCCTCCGAGGACGGAATCGCGCGGGAACATCACGAACACCATCGTGCTCAGTGCGACGCCCAGGACGATGCCCACGCCCGCGAGGCGGCGCAGGTGACGCACCGGCGCGCTCCCGTGCGGCGCCTCCATCGGCGGCAGCGCGCCCGCGCGCACCGCGGCGGCGCGGCGATCCGCCACGGCACGCTCGGCACCCGCGTGGAGGTGGTAGAGCATGGTGGTGACGATGGTGGCCATCGCGTAGCCGATCACCAGCACGCCCACCAGGAAGTCGCCGGACGCAAGCGCGGACGCCACCACCAGCACGATGGAGAGCGCGATCACCTGCCGCCAGTCCGAGGGCTCCTTGCGGTCCCAGAGCTTGAGGAGGAGCGCGCCGAGCACCACGTAGCCCACCACGCGCGGCGCCTGGTCGGGCGTGGGCTGCCGCATGAATTCCATGCCGCCCCAGAGGATCAGCGCGATCACGCCGATCCGCAGGACGAAGGCCGGCAGCGCGCGCCGGCGCGGTCCGTCGGTGAGGCGCGCGGCCGCCACGGCCAGGACGCCGCCGGCCACCAGCACCCAGCCGCTGCGCTGCGAGGCGGCGAATGCGGCCACCGACACCAGCACCAGGACGATCGCGGCACGGCGGAAGAGGAGCGCTGCATTCATGCCACGCCTCCCACCTCGGGCCCGGCCTGCACCAGCGACGGAAGCTGCGCGGCACCCACGTGCACCACCGCGTCCGTGGCCATCCGCATGTCCGCGCGGTCCACGTGGATCACCAGCGTGGTGGCGCGCTCGCGCTCGGGCGGGAGCGCCGCGTCGGCGGTGCGCGGCGCATCCAGGTCCAGCGCCGCCAGCACCGCCAGTTCCTTCTGCAGGTGCCAGTGCCCGCGGCGCATCGGCATCTCGGGCGACGGCAGGCCCAGCACGCAGAGCCTGGTTTCGTAGCCATCGCGCTGCGCGTGCGAGAGGATGCTCGCCGCCAGGACGATGGCATCCTCCTCCAGGTCGCGCGCACTGCGCACCGTGGGATCCACGCGCAGCGCGTCGGTGGCGCGCCGCAGGTCGAGGGCCACGCGGATGCGCGGCGGCGCGTCGACGGAGCGCTCGATCACCGCAAGTCCGGCGCCCGCCGCGCTGCGCCGCCACGCGATGTGGCGCAGGCCGTCGCCCGGGCGGTACTCGCGGATCCCGAGGAAGTCGCTCCCCGGGCCGCTGCGCACGCTCGTCGAAGGCCCTGCAACGCCCCCGGAGGCAAGCGACACCAGCACGCCCGGCCGCAGGCGCTCGATGCGCGGCAGCACCAGGCACTCGCCCGGCTCGTCGAAGCGCACGCTCTTCATGACCAGGCCGAACGGGAACACCGTCTCCACGCGGAACCGCCCGAAGCGCATCGGCCCGCGGCGGTCGGGCCAGTACGCGGTCTCCGCGGTGACGCGCTCGCGCGGGCCGACGTGCTGCACGAACGCGCGCGAGCCGCGCATGTCGGACATCTCGCGCACGAAGAGCGCAAAGAGCGGCCAGAGGGACGACCGGTTGATCACCGTGTATCGCACGATCACCGGCTCGCCCACGCGGCCCGTGCGCGGCAGCGAGCGCTCCGCGCGCAGGCCCATCAGCGGCTGGCCGGAGAGGATGCCGGAGAGCAGCACGCCCGCGAGCATGGCGGCGAACACCCACACCAGGAGGTTGCTCGGGCGGTTCGCCGCGGCAAGGCCCACCAGCACCACCAGCACCAGGTAGAGCAGTCCGGGCGGATGGATGTGGTAGCGCCTGCGCATCGGCGGAGCTCCGCGGCGGCCGTTACCTGATGCCGCCGATACCTGGGTCGTAGGACTTCGCCTCGTCCATCAGCGAACGCGCGTTGTCGGGCTCGCGGAACGGCACGCTGGTGCCGCGGCGCATCGAGATGATGAGGAGCCGATCGCTGGTGGACTCCGGCAGGCGGAACGCGGACTCCACGTTCTCGTAGCCGGAGCGGCGGATGCGGATGTGCCACTCCTCGTCCATCCATCCGGTGCCGAAGCCCGGCACGTCCAGGATGAAGCGGCCGTCCGATCCGCTGGTGGCGCGGGCGACCACGGCGCGCTTCATGTTGCCGGGGTCGCGGATGAGCTCGATCTGCGCACCCTGCACGCCGCTCTTGCGCGCGTCGGGGTCGGTGGGGCGGCCGATGATGACGCTGCCGAAGCCCTCCGTGACCTTGCCATCGAGGCTGTAGGAACATCCGGCGGCCAGCGCTGCCATGGCGGCGAGGGCAAGCGAGGCGAACGTGTTCCGGGCGGTGCGCATGGGGCCTGCGTTCATGTGCGCAAGGTTACGCGCGGGCGCTCAGCGCGCGAGGGCTCGGATCACCGGCACCACGATGCCGACGATCACCGCCGCAAGGTAGATCCAGATCAACGACTTCACGAGGCGAGCAAAGATCCGCTCGGACTTTCCGCGGTCGAGCATGCGCGCCACCTCGGGCGGCACCTCGCCCACGTCCACCTCGTCCCAGTCGATGCTGCGGCCCACCCAGCGGGCCTCGGCGATCACCTGGAGCGCACGGCTGTGATCCTCGGGAAGGACGCGCACCGGCACGCCCGGGGCGCTGGCGCGAAGCGGGAACCCGAAGATCCCCAGCCCGGGCACCAGCGCCACGCTCTTGATACCGGCATCCTCGAGCACCGAGCGCACGCACTGCGCCTCGAACTCGTTGCGCGCGTTGTAGGCCACGGGCATGGTGCCCGCGTCCATCACGCGGCCGGGGTCGTCCGCGGGCGCGTTCACGCAAGCCCCCGCAGGCGATCGATGGCGGCAAGCAGCGCGTCGCTGCGGTCCGGGCCGTACATCTCCTCGGGCAGGATCACGCGCCAGTCGGTGATCTGCGAACGGGTGAGACGGATACGGTCGCCCACGTGGATGTCCTGGGGCGTCACCGGTTCCTCGGAGAGCGCGGCATCCACCTCGTCATGGTCGAAGGCACGCACCACGAACCATCCCTGCTCGCGGCGGTCCTGCGCATCCACGGTGCCGAGCGGCGCCTGCACGTGGAAGGCGGTCTCGGCCAGTTCGCGGATGCCCGCTTCCTCCGAGCGGCGCACGCTGGCATACGCGGTGGCGAACTTCGGCCAGGTGCGCTGCGCGCGGCGCTCGGTGGCGGCGGCGGAATGCTCGCTTGCGTAGAGCACGGCGCGGCCGTCCTCCATGCGCTCGATGATCTCCTTCGGCCACGCCCAGAGCTTGCGGTAGGTGCCGCGCCGCTCGGAAGAGGAGATCACCGCACGCACCGACATCAGCGAGCCGTCGCCCTGCTCCCGCGCAACCTCGCGGAAGGAGCGCGAACCGGGCGTCTCGTCCTGCATGTAGCGCGCGCATTCCTGCCAGGGAACCAGTGCCACGGAGATCTCCGGACCCACCTCGATCGGCGTGCCCGGCGCCGGCGGCGGCGCTTCCAGCAGCAGGCTCGCCACGTGGTTCGTGAGGATCGCCGCGGCCTGCGAGTGGCGCGACGGAACCTCGAGCATCTCGAGCTCCGGCAGTCCGCAGCGCGTGAGGCCGGTGGTGAAGAGCATCATCGGCGAGTCGTCGTCCTCGGCGGTGGCGACGGCGGTGATGGTCCACAGGAACTCGTCGTTGGGCACGGCGTCGGCGGCCAGGAACTGCTCCTCGAGCTCCTCGCGCGGCCAGCGGCGCGCGTTGGAGACATCCAGGATGCCGGTGATCTCCGGCAGTGCGCCGGCAAGCATCGACATCAGGTGGAAGAACTCCGCGTGCGCCTCGCCGGGCTCGAGCACGGTCTGCATGCCCACCACCCACTTGCAGCGGGCCATCGCGGAATCGGGCAGCTGTCCCGGGTCCGCAGGCAGCGCGGCCTCGGCCCAGAGGACCACCGGCGCGGTCACGCCGGGCACGTTCGCCATGAGCGCCCACAGCATGCCCTCGTCCTCGTCGGCCTCGCTCGCCTCGGTCTCGATCTCCTTGCCCACCCAGCTGGCGATGGCGCGGCCCACTTCCTCGCGGGTGGGCGGATCGGGATGCGGCCAGAAGCCCACCCACGCGCTCGCCACCGGATGCGGGAGTTCCCAGACGGTCTCGTCGGTGGGCAGCGCGTCGAGCTCGGCGTCCGCCTCGGCGGCCGCGGCATCGTCGCGCGCGGCGGCGGAGAGCTCGGCGTCGTCCGCGGGCGTGGCATCGGCGCTGCGTGGATCAACGGGCTTCCCCGGCTCGCCCGCAGAGCCCGGCGTGCCCTCGCCTTCGGGGAGCTGGTCGGAGGGCTCGTTGTCCGGGGACTGCATTGGGGCGCATCGTAGGGGCGCGCGCAGGCTCAAGTACGATTCTGCCCCCATGTCTTCCGCGAACAACGCAGGCGAGGCCCACGAACGCACGCACGGATCCGGTTCGGGCGCCAACGAGACCCCGTACCGCTACACGGCGCCCTTCGCCAACGCGCTCGAGGAACGCTGGCAGGCGCGCCTGGAATCCGAGCAGGCGGCCGGCCGCGGCTTCCGGCAGCTGAACCCCGGCGAACCCGGGTTCGACGCCTCGAAGCCGAAGTTCTATTGCCTGGACATGTTCCCGTACCCCTCCGGCGCGGGCCTCCACGTGGGGCACCCCGAGGGCTACACGGCCACCGACATCATCTGCCGCTACAAGCGGATGAAGGGCTTCAATGTCCTGCACCCGATGGGCTGGGACGCGTTCGGCCTGCCGGCCGAGCAGTACGCCATCCAGACCGGCGTGCATCCGGAAGTCACCACCAAGAAGGCGATCGACAACTTCCGCCGCCAGCTCAAGCGCTTCGGCTTCATGTACGACTGGTCGCGCGAGTTCGCGACCATCGATCCCGGCTACTACCGCTGGACGCAGTGGATCTGGCTGCTGGCGTACGGGAGCTGGTTCGACCCGCGCGCGAATGCCGCTCGCCCGATCGCGGAGCTCGAGGCAGCGCTCGCCGCGGAAGACCGCGAGGTCGAGGTCGCCGGTAGCACGCGCAAGCGCTGGAGCGCATGCGGCAAGCGCGAGCGCCAGGCGTACCTGGACGGCTTCCGGCTGGCATACCTGGGCACGCAGACCGTGAACTGGTGCGCGAAGCTCGGCACGGTGCTCGCCAACGAGGAGATCATCGACGGGCGCAGCGAGCGCGGCGGGCATCCCGTGGTGCGCATGCCGCTCAAGCAGTGGATGTTCCGCATCACGGCGTACGCGGACCGGCTGCTGGCGGACCTGGCGCTCGTTGACTGGCCGGATTCGACGCGCACCATGCAGACCGAGTG
>JBIIJH010000050.1:0-16031 GCA_044233905.1 Phycisphaerales bacterium | reverse complement strand
TGCCGCTGCAGTAGCCGGTCTCCTGGATCATCTCCAGGTCGTACTTGGTGCGGCCCAGCAGGCGCTGCGCCTCCAGCAGCTTGCCCTCGGCACGCAGCTCCAGGACGCGCGCATCGAGCTCCTCCTTGATCTCGTCCATGGCGCGCTTCATCTGCTCCTCGGGCATCATGTAGTGCACCGCGGGGAAGATCCATGCGCGCGATTCCTCGCTGAGCACCTCGCCGCTGACCGGGTCGAAGAGCTCGATCGACTCCACCTCGTCGCCGAAGAGCCCGATGCGCACGGCATGCTGCTCGCTCGCCGGGAAGACCTCGATGCTGTCGCCGCGCACGCGGAAGTTGCCGCGGCCGGGCTCGATCTCCTTGCGCACGTACTGCATGGCCGAGAGGCCGAGCAGGAAGTCGCGGCGCTTGATCACGGTGCCGCGCTCGAGGACGATCATGCGGTTGCGGAACTCGTCCGGCGAACCGAGGCCATACAGGCAGCTGACGCTCGAGACCACGATCACGTCCGGCCGCGAGAGCAGGGAGCTGGTGGCGAGGAGCCGCAGGCGGTCGAGGTCCTGGTTGCGGCTCGCGTCCTTCTCGATGTAGATGTCCCGCTGCGGGATGTACGCCTCGGGCTGGTAGTAGTCGTAGTAGCTGACGAAGTAGCAGACCGCGTTGTCCGGGAACAGCTCCTTCATCTCCTCGTAGAGCTGCGCCGCGAGCGTCTTGTTGTGGCTGATGAGGAGCGTGGGCTTCCCGGTGCGCGCGATGACGTTCGCCATCGTGAACGTCTTGCCCGTGCCGGTGGCGCCGAGCAGCGTCTGGTGCCGCTCGCCGCGCTCGAGCCCCTCGACGAGCTGCGCGATCGCCTCGGGCTGGTCGCCCATGGGCTGATAGGGGCTTCGGAGGCGGAACGGGGAGGCGGGCATCACCCGAAAATGTAGCCGGGCTATTATTTCTGATGTCGGTCGTTGCGCGAGGCGCGCCTCGGCGTAGAGTCATGGTCACCGGAGGTCCGATCCCGTGTCACGATCGAGTATGACCGTTGCCATGCTGGTGAGCCTCGTTCCGTCGGTTTCGGCGGGAGCTGGCTCGTTCGGCGGCGCACTGAAGTCGGTCGGGTACCTGCAGTTCGACTCGCGAGACCTCCGCGGTCGGTTCACCTCCGTGGATGCGGGACGGAACCACACCCTCGCCGTCGGCGCGGACGGGTCCCTCCGGTCGTGGGGTCTCAACGTCAGCGGAGAGTCGGGGCCGGCGCCTCAAGCCAGCTCCATCATCTCGGCATCGGCGGGGGTCGCGTTCTCGGTGGCGCTCGATGTTGAGGGGCGAGTGCAGTGCTGGGGTTACGACGGCTACGGGCAGTGCTCGGTTCCTGCTGGACTACCCGCGGTCTCGTCCGTGTCCGCCGGCCTCGGCCACGTCGTTGCTCTCGCCGAGTCCGGGGTCGTGTGGTGCTGGGGTCGTGCCGACTACGGCCAGACCGCCACGCCGACCGGGCTCCGCGGTGCGATCGGCGTCTCCGCAGGCGAGTTCCACTCGGCGGCAGTCGATGCAGCCGGGCGTGTCTGGGCGTGGGGAGCCGGACTCACCGCGAGCGGTGAGTATGCGCATTACGGGCAATCCGCCGTGCCTGCGGGTCTTGCCCCGGTGGCCGCCGTGGACTGCGGCGCATGGCATACGGTCGTGCGGCTTCGGACGGGCGGCGTCGCGGCGTGGGGCTCGAATACCGCGGGCCAGTGCACGGTACCCGCCGGTCTTCTCGTGACATCAGTCTCTGGGGGAGGCGGGCACAGTGCGGCGGTCCTCCCATCGGGCTCAGTGGTCTGCTGGGGCGCGTCGAGCCAAGGACAGTGCGATGTTCCCGCAAATCTGCCGCCCTGCCTGTCGGTGTCTTGCGGTGCCGGTCACACCGTCGCGTTGGTCGCGGATGGGTCCGTCCACTGCTGGGGGAGCAACCAGACGATGCAGTGCAACCTCCCGCCCGAGCACGGAAACCTGGCGTCGCTTCGGGTCGGTGGAGGCCATTTTCTCGCCGGCGCGAGCAACGGCACGGTGCGCGCCTGGGGCGATGACTGGTGGGGGCAGTGCCAGGTTCCTGTTGGACTGGCACACGTCCATGGGTTCGTGGCTGGCGGCGGGCACTCGGTCGCCATCGCTCCCGGCGGAACGGTGCGCTGCTGGGGCCGCAACGAGTCGCACCAATGCGATCCGCCGTCGGGCCTTGCGGGGGTCGCGGCGGTGGCAGCAGGAGAGTCGCACACGATGGCGCTCCATGCCAACGGGACCGTCCGATGCTGGGGCGACAACAAGAGCGGGCAGTGCGCGGTTCCGCCCGCGCTGCCGAGCGCTTCGTCGATCGCCGCGGGAGGTGCTCACTCGATCGCGATCAGCGGGTCTGGCGAGGTTTTCGGTTGGGGAGATTCAGAGTTCGGGCAGGACACCGCGCCGCCGGACCTCCGGGAGGTGCGGTCCGTCGCCGCGGGAGCGCAATTCAACGTCGCGCTGCTCGCGGACGGTCGCCTCCGATGCTGGGGGGACGACTCGTTCGGCCAGTGCCGTCCACCGGAGTTCGACGCGCCGATCCGCGAGGTCGTTGCCGGCGCCTTCCACGCTGCTGCGCTCGATTCGTCGGGCTCCGTGCATCTCTGGGGGCGGTCGGCGTTCGGTGAGGCCAGAGCCGCGGCGTTCGCAGCCGGCGCGCGCCATATCTGGGCAGGCCGATATTTCACGGTCGCTGAAGTTGACACGCCCGATCCTTCCGACCTGGATGGCGATGGGGCCGTGGATGGCAGCGACCTCGGGATCCTCCTCGGGTGCTGGGGAAGTTCAGGTCCCGATGCCTGTGCGGATCTCGACGGCGACGGGTTCGTGACCGGAAGCGACCTCGGGCAGCTTCTGTCTGCTTGGACCGGCGCGGGTTTGTGAAGAGCCGTCACGCCACCAGATCACGAACGCTCCGCCGCATGAGCGCCCGCACGGCCGGCAGGGCGCTCGCCACGGTCATCGCCGCGAGGACGAGCCAGCCGATCGCGAGCGGTGCCAGCGGCGGCTCGAAGGCGATCTCCTGTCCGCCGAGCTCGCGGTGCCACCGGACGCCCATGCGTGCGAGGTGCAGCCCGAGGGCCGTTCCGACGATCGCGCCCGCGACCGTGAGCAGGAGCACCTCGCCGAGTACGAGCCGCGCGAGGAGCCCCGGGGTCGCGCCGGTGGCGCGCAGGACGCCGTACTCGAACTTGCGCGCGCCGATGTTCGCCGCGACCACGTTGCCCACCCCGAAGCACGCGAGCGCGAGCGCCGCGAACGCGATGGCGCTGGTGACGGCGAGGATCCGGTCGCCCACGGTGAGTATCGCCTGCCGGATCGCGCGCCCGCTCGCGAACACTGCGCCCGGCACCTGGTCGGTGACCGCGTCCCCGAGCTGCGCGTCGAGCTCGGCGGGGCTCGCGTCGTCGATGTCCACCTGCAGGATGAACGCCTCGCGGCTCCCGAAGCTCCGCGCCACCTCCTCGAAGTCCATGAAGACGCAGCTGACGGCGTTCTCCGTGTACATGCTGCGGATGCCGAAGTACTGCACGGCCACGTCGAGGCCGGCTGCGCCCACCACGCCGACGATCTCGTAGTCCTTCTCGGTCTTGCCGCCGCCGAGCGTGATGCGGTCGCCCGGCTTCTTGCCGCGCGCCACCAGGAATTCCTTGGCCACCAGGATGCCGCTGCCGGACTTGAGCTTCGGCAGCGCGCTCTCCGGCGACCCGGCGATCCAGTCGAGACGGTTGATGGCCAGGAAGTCGTCCGGCGGGAAGCCGATGCATACCACGTTGGGCGTGCCGATCCCCTCCACGCCGAACACCGTCTCGCCGATCACCTTGAGCGGCAGGTAGCCGATGGGCACCGTGCCCAGGATGCCGGGCAGGTCCTTGATGCGGTACTGCTCCGTCACCGTCATGCCGTTGGCCTTGAAGACGAAGCCGTCCGAGATGCGCACGCGCTCGCTGATGTCCTTCACCACCGCGGTGCCGTTGGTCCAGGTGCTTGCCAGGATGCTCACGCCCACCATCAGCGCACCGGCGGTGAATCCCAGCCGGTAGGGGGCCTGCCGCACCGCGCCCGAGAGCAGGCCGCGCGGCACGCGCAGTGCGCGCTCGAGCGGGCCGGCAAGCGCAAGCGCCACCACCCAGAGCACCGGCACCGACATCAGGAACCATCCCGCGTGGATGAGCGGGATGCCTGCAATCGCATAGGTCCAGAACCGTGCCTCCGGGCCGGGCAGCGCCAGGAGTGCCACCTGCATCAGGATGCACGCCGCGCCGATCACGCCCAGCCAGCCGATCCACGCCAGGCGCGGCGGCGTTGCGCTCGGTGCGAGCGCCGCGAGCGGGCTGGTGCGCGATGCCTGCCACGCGGGCCACATCGCGCCGCCGATGCCCGCAATCAGGCTGCCGCCGATGGAGAGCCCCACGCCCGCCCAGCTCATGAAGAAACCGTCGGAGAGCCACTCGCGGAAGTACCAGCGCAGGAGCGCGGCAAGCGCCACGCCGAGCGGCACACCCAGCACGCCCGACGCGCCGCACAGCGCCGCGCCGGCCCAGACCTGGCTCAGGAACACCTGCCGCCGGCTGGCGCCCACGCAGCGCGCGATGGCAAGCGCCTTCTGCTGCTCGGCCACCGCGGTGGTCATGCCGGTGCCCACGATGAACGCGCAGCTCATGAAGGCGATGGCGCTGACCAGCACGAAGCCGAGGCGCATGGCGGCCATCTGCTTGTTGAAGCCCGTGGTGTAGAGCTCGCTCGGTTCGAGCGTGAGCGGCTCCTTGAAGTCCGGCGCATGCGTGGCCACCCACTGGGGCACGTCGATCCCGGGCTGGAGCGCCACCATCACGGTGGTGACCTCGTCGCTGCCGTTCGCCTCCACCAGCGTGGCGCGGTCCACCACCACGTACGGACGCTGCAGCGCGCCGAGCGATGCGCGGTCGATGATGCCGGTGACGGTCAGCGCGATCGGGTCGCCGAAGCGCTGCACCTGGAGCGCGTCGCCCACCTTGCAGCCGAGCGCCTTCACGGTCATCGGATCCACGGCGATCTCGCCCGCCTTCAGCGGCAGCCGGCCCTCGCGCATCTCCTGCATGCGGAAGCGTGCGTCACCCGCGGAGTCCAGGCCGCGCGTCTGCGCCACCACGCGCCGGGGCTTGCCGTCCTCGCCGGGGGTGCCGTCGGCGCGCACCAGGGAGAGCGATCCGCCCAGGCTGGTGGCGATGGCGTCCACACCGGGCAGCGCGCGCACGCGCTCGGCCTCGGCGGCGTCGAAGGCCGCGCCGAACCGGTTGACCAGGCGTGCATCGGTGGCGCCCATCTGCCGGCGCAGGCTGGCTTCCGCGTTGCCGCGGGCACTTTCCAGTCCGCATGCCACAGCCGTCACGAGCGCGCTCGCGAGGACGACGGCCAGTGCGAGGAGCGCGGTCCTACCGCGTCTCGCCGCCAAGCCCTGACGCGCGAACCACCAGGTCGCTCGCATGCATGCCCTTCGTCTCGAAGCCGCCCGCGACGACGCCGTCGCGGATCACGAACACATGACGGCAGTGCGCGGCCGCGGCCGGCTCGTGCGTCACCATCAGCACCACCATCTTCCGCTCGCGCGCAAGCGCATCGAGCATCTTCCACATCCGCTCGCTGTTGGCGCTGTCGAGCGCGCCGGTCGGCTCGTCCGCAAAGAGGACGGGCGGCTCGAAGAGCAGGGCGCGCGCGATCGCCACGCGCTGCTGCTCGCCGCCGGAGAGCGCCTCGGGCCGGTGCGATGCGCGTTCCGCGAGCCCGAGCGTCTGCAGGAGCTCGCGCGCGCGTGCCTCGAGCGGTCCGCGCGCGGCGCCGTCGAGGATGCCCGGGAGCATCACGTTCTCCACGGCGCTCAGCGTGGGAAGCAGGTTGTATTGCTGGAACACCACCCCGATCCGCTTGCGGCGGTGGAGCGTCAGCTCATCCTCGGTCATCCGGTCGATGCGGGCGCCGCCCACCTCGATCTCGCCGGAATCGGCGCGGTCGAGGCCGGCAAGCAGGTAGAGCAGGGTGCTCTTGCCGCTGCCGGAGGAACCCATGATTCCGTAGAAGCCCGGCTCGGTGATCTCGAGGTCCGCGCCGCGGAGCGCGGAGACCGCGCGTTCGCCGGTGCGGTACGTCTTGCAGAGCGCCCGTGCGCGCACGAATGCCGCGCCCGCGGGGAGGGACGCGCCGCCCCCCGATTCGCTCGCCGCACCGTTGGCCACGTTCAGTGCCCGTTCTTCGAGTCGTAGGTCTTGCTGTCCATCAGGCCCGCAACCGAGCCGAGGTCGCATCCCTCGATGCGCACCAGCCAGCCCTTGCCGAAGGGATCGCTGTTGAGGAGGGAGGGATCCGCGTGGGCGGCGTCGTTGACCGCCGCCACCTTGCCCGCGCACGGGACGTAGATCTCGCTGCTGGTCTTCACGCTCTCCACCTCTCCGACGGTGCCTCCGGCCTTGAGGGCGGTGCCCACCGGCTTCATCTCCACGAAGGTGATGTCGGTCAGGGCGTCGGCCGCGTGCTGGGTGATCCCCATGGTCACGGACCCGTCACCTTCCTGGCGGAACCATTCGTGCGTCTCGCTGAATCGGCAGTTGGCGGGGCTGGACATCGTGGATCTCCTGTTGGGGCTCGTGGTTCAGTGGCTCGTGGGTCCGAGCGTGTTTCGTGGGGGCCGCGCATTCGGCGGTCCGCGGAGGCGGCAATGATAGCCATGGGTGTAGACTCCGGTCGGCGGCACGGAAGCCGCTCCCCACACCATGCTCCTCACCGTCTCCACCCGGTCCCTCCAGCATGTCAAGCGCGCCAAGGCGCCGCTCCTGCCGATGGACATCGCGGACTTCGTGGCCGAGGAACTCGGACTCAAGGGCCTCAACGTCAACACCTCGCTCCTCAAGGGCATGGGCGCCAAGGATCTCGAGACCCTGCGCGACCGCGCGGACCGCGCGCGCTGCCCGATCCTGGTGCTCGTCGACGAGGCCGCGCTCGACTTCGGCCCGGTGAACGGCGTCGCCGCGCGCGAGCGCGTCGAGCGCCTCGGCCTTGCCGCGAGCAAGCTCGGCGCCCCGAGCGTTGCCGTGGAGCTCGGCGCGCTTCCGGCCGAGAATTTCGACGCCTACGCGGCGAACATCAAGCGCGCGCTCGCTGCGCTCGACCGCTTCGACACGCATCTCCTGATCCGCCCCGGCGCGGGTACCGCGGGCGACGCACAGCGCATCGCGGACCTCATCAAGAAGATCGGCGGCTTCCGCATCGGAAGCATGCCGACGTTCGCGCATGCAGCGGGCACGAAGGATCCCGATGACACCCTCCGTCGCCTCAGCCCGTACGCGCAGGCCATGGAGGCGAGCGTCAAGAGCTTCGCCAAGTCCGGCAAGCACGAGGCGTGGGACCTGGGCGCGTACCTCGAGTGCATCCGCAACGTCGGCTACCAGAACACGCTCTGCATCGACTACGCGGCCAAGACCGACCCGATCGGCAACATCGAGCGCGCGCGCGATCTGTTTGCCGCGGTGATCGACCCGGTCGACGAGGAAGAGGTCGACGAGGAGGCGGAATGACCGTCTCGCCCGGCGTCATCGTCACGATGGACGGCCCGGCGGGGACGGGGAAGAGTTCCGTTGCCTGGAAGCTTGCGCAGCGCCTGGGGCTCGAGGTGCTCGACACCGGCGCCATGTACCGCGCTGCCGCGGTGGTGGCGATCGACGAGGACGTGCCGGCCGACGACGGCACCGCGCTCGCCGCGCGCATTGCCGAGGAAGGCCTTGTCTTCGACTGGAGCTGCCGGCCGCCGCGCCTCCTCCTCGGCGGGCGCGACCTGACCGAGCGCATCCGCGATGCGGACGTGAACGTGGTGGTGAGCGTCGTCGCGCGCCAGGCTCCGCTGCGTGCGGCGCTGGTGGATGCGCAGCGCATCATCGGTCGCGCCCATCCGCGCCTCGTCACCGAAGGACGCGACCAGGGCTCGGTGGTCTTCCCCGACGCTGCGGTCCGCTTCTACCTGGACGCCCACCCCGAGGTCCGCGCCCGCCGCCGCGTCGAGCAGATGCGTTCGCAGGGCCGGCCCGCCGACTACGAGGCGGTGCTGCGCGCCATCCAGCAGCGCGACCATCTCGACGAGACGCGCGTCGACGGCCCGCTCGTCTGCCCGATGGGCGCGCAGCGCATCGACACCAGTGGCCTGACGCTCGACCAGGTGGTGCAGGAGCTCGAGCGCTGCGTGCGCACCTGCGTTTCCGCCGAGCTGCTTGCGCCGCCGCGCGCGGTGCAGACGGCATGATCACGCTCTTCCAGGCAGAACGGCGCGCCCCCGGGCGCGGCGCAGTCAGCGTCGCGTGGTTCACGTTCTGCGCCAGCACGCTGCACTTCCTGTTCCGACTCGTGTGGCGGCTGCACGACAGCGGACTCGAGCACCTGCCCCGCCAGGGCGGCATCCTGGTGGTGAGCAACCACCAGAGCTACCTCGACCCGCCCGTCTGCGGCAGCGTGATCCGCGAGCGTCCGTACACGATCATCGCGCGCGAGAGCCTGTTCCGCTTCAAGCCGTTCGGCATGCTCATCCGCGGATTCGGTGCCGTGCCCATCGAGCGCGGTTCCGGCGACATGGGCGCGCTGCGCACCGCCATCCAGCAGCTGGCGATGGGGCGGACCGTCTTCATGTTCCCCGAGGGCACGCGCAACGAGGACGGCTGCACCAAGGCGTTCAAGCCGGGCGTGGCGCTCCTGGCGCGGCGCGCCAAGGCGACCATCGTGCCGATGGCCATCGAGGGCGCGCACGATGTGTGGCCGCGCGGCAGCAGCTTGCCGCACCTCCGCGGACGCCTGGAAGTGGAGGTCGGCGAGCCGATCCCCGCCGACGTGGTGGAAGCGTGGTGCAAGGAGGGCTCGGAAGTCTTCCTCGAGCGCCTGCGCCACCGCATCGAGGAACTCCGCATGCGCTGCCGCGCGCGACTGCGCGAGCGCACGCGCGGCACGTTCCCGCCGCCCGGCCCCGCGGACCGTCCGTACTGGGAGCAGGGCGCGTGACCGGCGACTCGCACGGTGCGCCGATCGCGCCGCGACTGGCAGCCGCATGGGTGGCCCGTGGCCTGCGCGAGGCAGGGCACCGCGCGCTCTTCGCGGGTGGCTGCGTCCGCGACTCGCTCCTCGGTCACGAGGCCGCCGACTACGACGTCGCCACCGGTGCCACGCCCGACGAGATCCGCCGAGTGTTCCCGCGCGCCATCGGTGTCGGCGAGTCGTTCGGCGTGATGCTGGTCCGCCACGGCGGCCGCTCGGTGGAGGTGGCCACGTTCCGCGCCGACGGCTCGTACACCGACGGGCGACGCCCCGATGCGGTGCGATTCAGCGATGACCGCGAGGACGCGCTGCGCCGCGACTTCACCATCAACGGCATGTTCGAGGACCCAGAGACAGGCGAGATCGTCGACCATGTCGGCGGCCGCGCGGACCTCGCCGCGGGCATCCTGCGCGCGATCGGCACGCCGGAGGACCGGCTCCGGGAGGATCGCCTGCGCGCGCTGCGTGCGGCGCGTTTCGCGGCGCGGTTCTCGCTGAAGATCGATCCGGCCACCGAGGCCGCGGTGCGTCGCTTCGCACCGGACCTCGCCGCCGTCAGCCGCGAGCGCATCGGCAACGAGGTGCGCCGCATGCTCGCGCACCCATCGCGCGCGCGTGCGGTGGAGCTTGTCGAGTCGCTTGCGCTCGGCGCGTCCGTCCTCGCCGAGCGCGCGGAGCGCGTGGACCACGCGCGCGTTGCGGGCCTTGCCCCGGGCGCGGGCGTGGAAGAGGCGCTCGCGGCGTGGATGCTCGGGCGCTCGACCGCTGCCATCGACGCGCCCAGCTGCGCGGGCGATCGCCCGCACGCCGACGTCTCGCCCGCGCGCCAGCGTCGGTGGCGCGACGCGCTCGTCCTCTCCAACGACGAGTCCGACGGCGTGGCCGCGATCCTCGCCATGCGACCCCGCATCATCGAACGCTGGCCGGGCGGCGACGCCGCGGCGCGCAAGCGGATGGCGTCCGGACCGGGCTTCGCCGGTGCGCTCGCCGTGCTGCGCGCCGAGGGCAACCCGGTGGTGACCGCGGTCGACGGCGACCTGCCGGCGCTGCGCGCGCAGGGCCTCGCGCCCGCCCCGTTCGTGACGGGGGATGACCTCGTGGCCATGGGCATGCGTCCGGGCCCGCAGTTTCGGCCGATGCTCGACCGCGCCTACGACCTCCAGCTGAACGGGGCGCTCGCCGACCGGGATGCGGCCCTGGCCGCCGTGCGTGGTTGGCTGCCCGCCTGCTGAAGTCCGGGGCCCCCAGAACCGTTCACGCGGGCCGTCCGTATCGGACCGTGGTTTCCCGCCGGAATGGGCCGGACGGGTAGACTGATCCGCAACCATGAAGCTGCTCCAACTGCTCGCGATCGTCTCCGCCCCGGCCATCCTCCCGGCCGTCGCCCTTGCGCAGTCTGACGAGCCTGCATCCAACCCCGCAGAGTCCGCGCCCGCGGAGTCCGCGCCCGTGTCGGCACCCGCCGCCCCGGCCGCCGAGCCCGTCAAGGCACCGCCGCCGTTCACGCTCGGCCGCACGGCTGCGAACAAGGAGGGCAAGAGCCCCTACGCCACCGACACGCAGTTCGGCCATCCGCCGTCGGTCTACGTGATCCCCATGGAGGGGTACATGGGCGTGGACATCCACCCGCTCGTCTACGACAAGATCATCGCCGACGTGAAGGCCAAGAAGCCCGACCTGATCGTCTTCCGCCTCAACTCCTCCGACGGTCGCATGAACGAGAAGTACATGGAAGCCGTGAACGAGGCCTCCAAGGACGACAAGATCGACCCCCGCCGGCTCGCAAGCGGCATCACCGATTACCGTGACCTGGCGGCCAGGCTGCACAACGACCTCGACTCGCTCCCCTGCGTGATGTATGTCCAGGATTCGCGCGGCATCTCATGCGTCTACGCGCTCGCGTGGCCGTACATGTTCATGGGCCCCGACGCGAAGATCGCCGGCCTCGACATCGTCGCGTCGCTCGGCGGCGGCAACGACGCGGACATCAAGGCGAAGATGTTCAGCGCCTGGACCGGCATCGCCAAGGGCATCCTGGAGCTCGGCGGCCGCCCGCAGGAACTCTGCGACGCGCTCGTGCGCCCGGACCGCAAGCTCAGCGCGGACATCGACGGTCGCACCACCAAGTGGCGCTCGGACACCCTGGGTTCGTGGTACGTGATCGACCAGTCCGACGAGGTTTCGGCGCGATTCTCGTCCAAGAGCGCCGAGGACACGGGCCTCACCGACGGTGTCGCCTACGACATGGCGGACCTGATGTACCTCCTGGGCTATCCCGAATACACCACGGTCGACAGCGGCGAGAAGATCTTCCGCGACACCAACGCCGTCTGGCGCAAGCGCTATGCGGAGTCGAAGAAGATGATGGAGGAGTTCCAGCAGGAGATGGAGGGCCCGCAGGACCTCGGCAAGCGCAAGCAGATCCTCGAGAAGATGCGGCAGCTCTTCAAGCAGTATCCGCAGCTCGCCAAGATGTGGGAATGGACCCGCGGCCTCACCGACGACCAGCTGAAGATCCTCATCGAGCAGCTCGGCGAGCAGATCCGCACCTACCAGAAGCAGAAGCAGGGCACCACCGGCGGAAGCAAGGGCGGCAAGGGCGGCGGTGGCCGCGGCCCGGCCGGCCCGATGGGCCCCGGCTGAGCGCGAACCCGCACACACGAACTTCGGGCATGCACGCCCCAGACCCCACACGAACACCCATGCGAAACTCCATGCGCAACTTCCTCTCCCTCACGCTCGTCGCCGCGCTCGCGGCCGCAGTGCCCGCCTTCGATGCTCCTGCGCTCGCGCAGCAGTCCGGCACCAAGCAGCAGCAGGTCAAGCTGCAGAAGGGCACCTGGTGGGGCTCGGTGGGCGATCGCGTGGAGGTGGTGGTCAAGGAGCAGCTCTCGACCCGCACGCTCACCGCCACCGTCACGAAGATCGATGCCGACAAGGGCATCGTCACCGTCGACGCCGAGGTGGATGGCAAGAAGGTGACGCGTCCGCTGTTTGCCAGCAACATCGTGACCATGAAGACGGTTGGCGGCGCTCCGGCAGGCGCGCCCGCCGCGGGCGGCACCGCCAAGACCGGTGGCGCTGCTCCCGCGGGCACCCCAGGCACCACCCCGACCAGCAAGCCCTCGGGCAAGGTCGATGCGCAGGGCTACCCGCTGAACGAGAACGGCTACCGCATCGCACCGCAGCCGGGCGTCTTCCGTCTTCCGTGGAAGGGCGGCGTCGGCCAGACCGCGCGCGCGTACGAGATCGAGCAGATCGGCAAGGAAGCCGACAAGTGGGGCCCGGGCCAGATCATCGTGATCGAGATCGACAGCCCCGGTGGCCTGGTCACCGAGATCTTCAAGATCGTCGACACGATCCGCGCCGTCCGCGAGCGCCATCGCGTGGTCGTCTGGATCCGCGAGGCGATCTCCGCCGCCGCGGTGACCTCGATGCAGTGCGACGAGATCTACTTCCGCTCGATGGGCGCCCTCGGCGCCGCCATGATGATTCGCGGCGGCGACAGCGTGTACGGCGAGCCCCTTGACAAGTTCCGCGGCGAGATCGGCGACATCATCGAGAAGAATGGCCGTCCGCGCATGGTGTTCGAGGCGATGGTGCTTGCGAAGCCGGTACTGACGTACACGAAGGACCCGATCACCGGGAAGCCCACCTTCCATGACAAGATCACCGGCCTCCCCGGCGAGGTGGTGCTCTCGGACGAGAAGGACAACCTGACCTTCAACGCCAGCAACGCGCTCGACTCCGGCTTCAGCAAGGGCACCGCGGACACGCCGGAGGAGCTGGCGCCGCTCCTGGGGCTCAAGGAGTGGTACGAGATCAGCGACTACGGCGTGAAGATCGCCACCGCCTGGGAGAAGCTCTACGAGGAGTGCCAGAAGGACTTTGCCTTCCAGCAGAAGCGCCTCGAGATCCAGCGCGCCGGCGGCGCCGAGGAGCAGATCGCCGTGCAGATCCAGATCATGGAGAAGATCCTCGACTGGAACCGCCGCTGCAAGCCGTGCATCGAGGGCCAGATCGGCAAGCAGGGCGTCGAGGGCATCGAGAAGGAAATCAAGGACCTGAAGAAGCGCCTGGGCGAGATGCGCAAGAACGCGAAGAGCTCCGGCAGCTGATCCCGGCGCAGCCGATCCCGGTCCCCGCGGTCGTCAGCCCACTTCGCGTCGCTGGAACATCGCCACGGCCACGCACATCACCGCCACGATCATCGTGAGCCCGTAGGCCGTCGACGGCAGCAGGTACGCGAGCGGGATGTCCTTCTTCTGCTGGATGGCGTCAGACAGCCAGAAGGCCTGGAAATTCGGGACCACCGCGTAGGCGGCCTTCAGGAGCGCCAGCTTCGCGTGGTTCGCGTCGAGTGCGCTTCCGGCGTTGCCGTCCTGCGCCAGCCGATCGAGCATGCCGCCGAGGTCGCGGATGTTGCGCGCGATCAGCCAATCGCTCATGAGGCCGAGCAGGAACGCACCGAAGGTGATGCCGAGCGTGACCACCTGCCCGAAGCGGGTGGAAACCGCCACGGCGATGCTCGCCAGCACCCAGAGGCCCAGGAGCATCATCCCGATCGCGATCCAGAGGCTGCCCTCGAACTGGGCCATGGGCAGCACCGGCGTCCAGTCCTTGGCAAACAGCAGGCTGAGGAGGTACGCCAGGCCAAGGAAGGGAACGCCGAAGCCGAGCATGGCCGCCGGGAAGCTCCATCCGTAGAAATAGTTGGTCCAGGTGGCCGCGCCGAAGGTGGCCGCCATGGCCAGCAGCCCGATGGTGAGCACCGGGTAGTGGTACGTCGTGGACGCGGTCGGCATGGTGCCGTGCATTTCCACGAGCATGAAGACGAACGACAGGAACAGCGTGCACACCGTCAGGGCGGCCGCCACCCCGAGGAACTTGCCCCAGACGAAGGCCGGCCGGCCCACCGGCTTGGACACCACCGTCAGGGCGGTGCGGTTGTCGATCTCGCGGCTGAGCGCATTGGTGGCGAGGAACGCCGCCAGCAGGGTGCCGCAGACGAAGATGGTGGAGAGGGCGATGTCCACGAACATCCGCTGGTCGTCCATGAGCGTGAACCCGCTGAACGGGATGCTCAGGATGATCAGCAGCGTGCCGGCCACCAGGACCGCCAGCACCAGGGGCTGGCGGATGCATTCGATGGCGGTGTTTCGGGCGATGGCCCAGAGCTGTTCGAGGAGGTTCATCGGGACGTGTCCGGTATGCCGTGACGGTGCCTCGGCACCGGGAATACACTACCCTGACCGACGAAGTTCCGTCCGCCCCCCAGGGCGTTTCCCGCGTTCCCGCGACCCAGAGCATCGATGCGCACCGACCAGTACGCCTATCAGCAAGCGACCCGGATCGCCGGCCTCGGCCTGATCCTCCAGCTCGCCGTTGCGCTCGTCCTCTTCGTGATGGGCCGCGCCCTCGGCAGCACCGCCTTCGTCCATGGCAGCGCGATCGCCTTCGTCGGCGTCGCGGTGTGGGCCTCCCTGGTGGTGCTCTTCCACCAGCACCGGTTGGCGGCGCTCGAGGCGCTCGAGGCCGAGGAACTCCGTTCCGTCCGCGCCGACGCGTCGGTCTTCGATACCGAGCGGGCCGGCGACGCGCTGGTGGCGCAGAAGCGCCTGCAGCGCCTGCAGCGGGTGCTTCTGCCGACGATGAGTCTGCTGGCCGCCGCCGCGCTCGCCTACTTCGGCATCAACACCGCGCGCTACGTCGCGAGCCTCGATGCCAAGCCCGGCCCCGACTCGCCGATGCTCGACATCACGCCGTTCGCGGTGGGCTTCGGCACCGGCTGGCAGCTCGCCGTGTGCGTGGCGCTGGCGCTCGTGGCGTTCATCTTCTCGCGGTTCGTCGCCGGCATGGCAAAGCAGCCGGCCTGGCAGAACCTGCGCGGCGGCGCCGGCTTCATGGTGGGAACGGCGCTGGTCCTCTCCGCCATCGCGGTGGGGCTCGTCGCCAATTCCTTCGGCAAGGGCAAGTGGATGGAGCCCATCGTCCTGGCGATCGGCGTCGGCCAGGTGCTCTTTGCGGCGGAGATCGCCCTCAACTTCGTGCTCGGGCTCTATCGCCCGCGCCGCGTCGGCGACAATCCGCGCGCGGCGTTCGATTCGCGGGTCCTGAGCCTGTTCGCCGCGCCCGACTCGATCGTGCGCTCCATCAACGAGGCCGTCAACTACCAGTTCGGCTTCGACATCACGTCGAGCTGGGGGTACCAGCTGCTGATCCGCAGCACGGCGTGGCTCCTGGTGCTGGGCGTGGCCGTCCTGGTCCTCCTCTCGTGCATCGTGGTGGTCCCGCCCGGGCAGCAGGCCGTGCGCCTGCGCGGTGGCGCGATCGTCGGCGACGTGTACGAAGGCACGGTGATGCTCAAGTGGCCGTGGCCCGTCGAGACCGCCGCGGTGCTCGACGTGGCGCGGATCCGCACGCTGCCCCTCGGTGCCAAGCCGATCAAGGTGGGCCGCGTCAACGTCTGGAGCGAGGACGAGAACCGCGACCCGGACCGCTATCCGTACATGGTGGCGGCGCCCACGCTTACCGAGCAGGTCAAGAAGGGCCTCTCCGGGCGGGAGGAGGGCGATGCCCGCCCCGATGCCACCGCCGATGCCGTCACGCAGCGCTTCGCGCTCGTCGATGCGGACATCGTGATGAGCTACCGCGTGTCGCGCGATGGCCTGCTTGACTGGCTCGCCTTCGGCTCCGATGCGCGCGTGCGCCGCACCGCGTCCGACATGCGCGAGCGCATCCTGCGCGACATCGCGCTCCGCGAGGTCACCCGTTACCTCTCCACGCAGCCGATGGACTCGGTGCTTTCGCCGCGCGGCGACTCGCTGGTCCGTGCCCTGCGCGAGCGCATCCAGCAGGCCTTCGACTCGGCCAAGGCCGGCATCGAGGTGGTGGCCGTGCAGGTGCCCACGCTGCGCCCGCCCTCGGGCGAGGGCGCGGGCATGTTCGAGGAGA
>JBIIJH010000172.1:0-4992 GCA_044233905.1 Phycisphaerales bacterium | reverse complement strand
TGCGTCCTCCGCCAGCTTCTCCGCCACGAACACCGCCTCGCTCGGCTTGTCGGCCGCCATGTACGCCTCGATGGCACGCATGGCGGCGTCGATCTGCTTGGAGTCGGGGCCCGCGGCCTTCGCCGGGGGTTGTTCGGCCGGGCCGCACCCGGCGGGCATCAAAGAGAGCACCGCGCACAGCACGCATGACGCGCCGCGGCGGAGGCTTCCTCTTTCGTAGAATCGTCGCTCCATGTCCAGCGCTCAGCCCATCGATACGAGTGCACCGACCGGCGGTGCCTCGCTCCAGCTCGCCAAAGCCTACACCCCGGGCGATGCCGAGGCCTTCGCATGGGAGCGCTGGCGCGCGGCCAACTGCTTCCACGCCGAGCCCACCGACGCGGGCGCGCCGTACTCGATCTTCATCCCGCCGCCGAACGTCACCGCCGCGCTCCACCTCGGGCACGCGCTCAACAACACGCTGCAGGACGTCCTCACGCGCCACTACCGCATGAAGGGCATGAACGCCATGTGGATGCCGGGCACGGACCACGCCGGCATCGCCACGCAGACGGTGGTGGAGCGGCGCCTCCTGCAGCAGGGCAAGCGTCGTGCGGACTTCACGCGTCCGCAGTTCATCGCCAAGGTCCAGGAGTGGAAGGACGAGTACGAGGCCACCATCCTCAGCCAGCTGAAGGCCATGGGCGCCTCCTGCGACTACGACCGCGTCCGCTTCACCATGGACCCGGTGTGCGCCGCGGCCGTGCGCACCGCGTTCTTCAAGCTCTTCGACGACGGCCTGGTCTATCGCGGCAAGCGACTCGTCAACTGGGACCCGGCCACGCGCACCGCGCTCGCCGATGACGAGGTCGAGATGGAGGAAGTGGACGGCCACTTCTGGTACCTCCGCTATCCGTTCGAGGACGGCTCGGGCCACATCACCGTGGCCACCACGCGCCCCGAGACCATGCTCGGCGACACCGCCGTGGCCGTGAACCCCAAGGACCCGCGCGCCGCCGCGCTGCGCGGCAAGAAGCTGCGCCTGCCGATCGTCGGCCGCGTGATCCCCATCGTGGAAGACGACTACGTGGTCATGCCCGTCGAGCACGGCGGCGACCCCGCCGACCAGAAGGCGCAGTTCGCCACCGGCTTCCTGAAGGTGACGCCCGCGCACGACCCCAACGACTGGGAGATCGGCCTGCGCCACGGCGTGGCCGCCATCAACATCATGGCGCCCGACGCGTCCATCAGCGACAAGCACGGCTGGGAGGACGTCTCCGCGGAGGCGCGCGCCTTCGTCGGCCTCTCGCGCGAGGACGCGCGCACGAAGATCATCGAATGGTTCAAGGCCAACGGCCTGCTGGAAGCCGCGAAGCCGTACCGCCATTCCGTCGGCCACAGCTACCGCAGCCACGTGCCGGTGGAGCCGTACCTCTCCGAGCAGTGGTACGTCCGCGTCACCGATGACCGGCTGAAGGGCGCCGCACTGCGCGCCATGAACCCCGCGCAGCGCGATGGCGCCGCGCCGAAGGGCCCCGCACAGCCGGGCGACGGCGAGCTCACCTTCTTCCCCGCGCGCTACGCCAAGACGTTCCAGCAGTGGCACGAGAACATCCGCGACTGGTGCATCAGCCGCCAGCTGTGGTGGGGCCACCGCATCCCGGTGTGGAGCGCGGAGATCCCGGCAACGGAAGTCACCGACCGCGCCGCGGTCGATGCCGCCAAGGGCGACCTGGTCCGCTGCGACGGCCCGTGGCGCGCCAAGGGTTGCGCCGAAGCCGTGCGCCGCCGCACCGACGGCGTCTACGAGCGCTACGTCTGCGTGCCGGAGCAGGGCGACGCCGCCGTGGTGCCCGCACTCGAAGCCGCCGGCTACCGCCAGGACGAGGACGTCCTCGACACCTGGTTCAGCTCGGCCCTCTGGCCGCTCTCCACGCTCGGCTGGCCCGACCCGGCTCGCTTCGACATGGATGGTCTCCTGGAGAAGTGGAACCCCAGCTCCGTCCTCTCCACCGCGCGCGAGATCATCACGCTCTGGGTGAGCCGCATGGTGATGTTCAACCGCCACTTCCTGGGCGGCCGCATCCCGTTCAAGCATGTCTTCATCCACGCCATGGTGCAGGATGGCTTCGGGCAGAAGATGTCGAAGTCCCTCGGCAACGGCGTGGACCCGCGCGACATCATCCACACGCATGGCGCCGACGCCATGCGCTTCACGCTGGTGCAGATGACCACCGACACGCAGGACGTGCGCATGCCGGTCGACATGGTGGACCCGTGGAGCGGCGAGATGTTCGTGCCGAAGACCACCCTTGATTCCGCCGGCTACACGGTGGCCGAGGCCATCCAGCACAGTCCCAAGGATCCCTCGAAGAAGATCACCAGCGCCTACGGCGCCGCCACCGGCAAGGCCGTGCCCACCGAGGACGCACCGCTGGCGCGCAACACCAGCGCGCGCTTCGACGTGGGACGCAACTTCGCCAACAAGGTGTGGAACGCCACGCGCTTTGCACTCGGCAGCCTCACGCAGGTGCCGGGCGATGCATCCGTGGACCCGAGCACGCGCCCGCTCGTCGATCGCTGGATCGTCGCGCGCCTCGCGCACGCGCTTGCCTCCTACGAGAAGGCCATCGCCAACTACCGCTTCAACGACGCGGCCGACGCCACGTATGACTTCGTCTGGCGCGAGGTGTGCGATTGGTACCTGGAGTCCATCAAGCCCACCGTGAAGAACGACCCGGCGCAGCAGCAGGTGCTGCGCACGGTGCTCGATGCGTCGCTGCGCCTCCTCCATCCGCAGATGCCGTTCATCACCGAGCAGCTCTGGCCCGCCGTGGCCGCCACGGGGAAGGGCGGCCTCGCGGGCGTCCACATCCCCGCGTCCGAACTCTGCACACGCGCGGCGTGGCCCGCCGTCGACGCGTCCGCCGTGGACGCCGCCGCACTCGCCACCTTCGCGCGCGTCCAGCAGCTGGTCGATGACATCCGCACGCTCCGTGGTTCGCGACAGGTGGCGCCGAAGCGGCGCATCACGCTGCTCGCGCCGGCCGGCGTCCGCGCGCTGGTCGCGGAAGCGGGCGGCGTGGTCGAGGCGCTCGCCGGCCTCGGCGAGGTGGCCGACCTCCCCGCGAACCGTCCCGCCGGCTCCGTGCCGCTCGCCTTCGAGGGCCAGGAACTCCTCCTCGTGAACCTCGTCGACGCCGTCGACCTGGGCACCGAGCGGGCGCGCCTCGAGAAGCTGGTGGCCGACAAGGGCCGCCTGATCGCGGGTTACGAGTCCAAGCTCGGGAACGCCGGATACCTCGCCAAGGCCAAGCCGGAGCTCGTGGAGGAGACCCGGGCCATGCTTGAACAGGCAAAGGCCGATGTCGACGCCGCCCGCCGGGCGCTCGATGCCCTACGCTGATGGCGTGCACCTGACGTCCATCCGTCGCCTGGCTGCCCTCGTCGCCGTTTCCGGCGCGTGCGCGGCCGTCGCGGCATCGTGCACGTCGGCACCCGCCGCGCGCCCGGCGCCCGTCGCCGCGCCCGGCACCTCGCGCGGCGCGCTGCCTGCGTCGCTTGCCGTGAGTCCGGTGGTGTCTACGCGCGAGTGGCGCTGGACCTCGGTGCAGGGCCTCGAGGTGGAGACCGCGCACTGGACCATCCGTTCATCGCTGCGCAGCGCCACGTTCACGGGCTCGCTGCCCGCCTTTTACGAGGCCGCCTTGCGCAACTACCGCAACGGCCTGGTCTCGCTCCCCGAACCGCCGCGCCAGCTCGAGGCATGCGTCTTCGGCACGCGCGAGGAATGGTCGCGCTACACCGAGCATCGCCTGGGTTCCGATGCTGCGCCGTACCTCAAGATGGGGCGGGGCGGCTTCACGTCCGGCGGCGAGGCCGTGCTCTACGACATCGGCCCGCGCGACACGCTCGCCATCGCCGCGCACGAGGGCTGGCACCAGTACTCGCAGACCACGCTCCGCTACTCGCTGCCCGTGTGGCTCGAGGAAGGGATCGCCTGCTACATGGAAGGCTTCCGGCAGCCGAAGGGCGCTGCGGAGCCCATCTTCCTGCCGTGGCGCAACCCGGAACGGTATGCCGAACTCCGCACCGCCGCGCGCAGGGGCCGGCTGGCCACGCTCCGCGAGGTGCTCGAGGGCTCGCCGCAGCAGTTCCTGGAGACCAGCCGCGACGCGCAGCTCGCCTACTACGCCCAGGTCTGGGCGCTGGTGCACTACATCCGCGACGGTGAGGGCGGCCGCTACCGGGCCGGCCTCGAATCCATGCTCAGCGATGCCGTGAGCGGCGCAATCCCCGCGCGGATCCGCTCGTCGCCGGCCATTCCCGATGCCCGCGCCCGGCGCCTGGCGCTCGACGCCAAGGCCGGAATCTGGCTGATCAAGGTCTATCTGGACGATGATTACGAGCGGTTCGAGCGTGGCTACGACCGCTTCGTCGGCAGCCTCATCGAGTCGAACGCCTGGGACCGCGTGATGCGCGGCGAGTCGCCGATCGGCGACGACCCCCCGGCAAAACCCTGACACGCAACGGACGCACGCCATGTTCATCGCCGCCTCGCTCCTCCTCGCGCTCTCCCAGTCCGCACCTGTTCCGCCGGCTGCTGCACCTGCGACGCCGGCTGCTGCGCCCGCGACGCCGCCCGCCGCCCCCACGCCGCCCGCCGCGCCGGGAGTGCCGGGCGTCATGGCGCCCTCCGCCTCGCCCGCCGCCGACATCCTGGGCAAGCCCGGCATCGCCGGCCTGGTGGCGCCCGATGCGCGTCCCGAGGTCATCATCAAGGGCCTCCAGTTCGGCGAGGGCCCGGCCTCCGATGCCTACGGCGAGACGTACTTCTGCGACATCTCGGCGGTCCGCGTGTACCGCATCGCGCGTGACACCAAGGGCTACCGCGCCGACGTGGTGCTCGAGGACACCAAGGGCTGCTCCGGCCTCGCCTTCTCCCGCGACGGGCGCCTGTACGCGACGCAGATGTACACGGGCCGCATCTGCGAGGTGCTCCTCTCCACCGAC
>JBIIJH010000049.1:0-16599 GCA_044233905.1 Phycisphaerales bacterium | reverse complement strand
GGTCCTCCGACTACCACGTGGCCTACATCCACCGCGATGTCGCCACGCGCGCCGAGCTCGAGCACTACATCCGCAAGTGGTTCCAGGAGCGGCACACCGGGTTCGAGATCCTCTGGCTTGCCATGCACTCGCGGCGCGGCCTGCTCCTGCCCGGCGACATGCGACGACCCGACGAGAAGATGCACATCGACCGCCTCGAGGAGATCCTGGCCGGCAAGTGCCGGGGCAGGGTGATCCACTTCGGCGGCTGCCGCACCATCGAGATGCCGGCCGCGCGCATCCGCAAGTTCCTGCGCGCCACCGGCGCGGTGGCCATCTCCGGCTTCCGCGAGGAAGTGGACTGGACGGAGTCGACGCTCTTCGAGACGGCGTACATCCTCGAGCTGCAGAAGCACCCGATGAACGCCACCGGCATGCGCAAGGTGCGCAACGCGATGAAGCGCATGCGCCCGGTGGAGTTCGAGGCGTCCGGGTTCAACATGCACGTGCGGGCGTGAGCGGACGCTGAACCTATCGCCCGAGTTCCGCGCTGCGTGCCCGTGCGGCGTCCATCGCCTCGCCAACCGCGCCCATGAATCCGTGCGCCTCGAGGACCCGCACCGCCGCAGCCGTGGTCCCACCCGCGCTCGTCACCGCCGCGCGCAATTCGTGCGGCGTGCGCTCGTCCGTTGCCATGAGCGTGGCAGCGCCGAGCATGGTCTGCGTGGTCATGCGCCGTGCGGTCTCGGGTTCGATCCCCATGCGCACCGCAGCGGCGATCTGCGCCTCGGCAAGGAGAAACAGGTAGGCCGGCGCGCTTCCCACCGCGGCCACGGCGGCGTCGATCTGGTCCTCGCGGATCTCGCACGTGCTGCCCACGGCGGAGAAGAGCCGCGTGGCGTGGGCCAGGTCCTCGGTCGTTGCGCCCGCGCCGCGGGCGATCGCGGTCATGGCCATGCCCACCTGCGCCGGCGTGTTCGGCATCGCGCGCAGCACGCGCGGTCCGTTGCCGAGCGCGGCGCGGATGGCGGCGCTCGACCAACCTGCCATCACGCTCACCACGCACGTGGCATCGGTGAGCGGTCCGATGGCGCGCGCCGCGTCCTCGAAGTGCTGCGGCTTGACCGCCAGCAACACCGTGCGTGCTCCGCGCGCCGCGGATCCTTCCGCGGTGGCGTGGACGCCCATCGACGCAGCTTTCGCCCGACGACCGGCATCGTGCTCCACCACCACGGTCTGCGCGGGCACCAGCACCCCGGCGCGCACGGCGCGGGAGAGGATGGCCATGCCGAGGTTTCCGCAACCGACGAAGACGGTCTCCGCAGGCGATCCGTTGCTCGTACCCATGCGACGAAGACTATCGACCGCGCCGATCCGGTACGATTCTCCCGATGTCCAACGCCGTCCAGATCCTCGATTTCGAGCAGCCGATCGCGGAGATCGAGCGCCAGATCGACGCACTCCAGGCCCGTCCCGACGCAGAGACCATCCGCGACGAGATCCGCACGCTCGACGAGACGCGCAACAGCCTTCTCGCCAAGACCTACGGCGGGCTGACGCCGTGGCAGACCGTCCGCGTGGCGCGCCATCCGCAGCGCCCGCAGACCCTCGACTACATCCAGATGATCTGCCGCGACTGGTGCGAGCTGCACGGCGACCGCCGCCACGGCGACGACCCGGCCATCGTGACCGGCTTCGGCCGCATCGGCAGCATCAAGTGCCTGGTGGTGGGTCACCAGAAGGGCCGCGACACCAAGGAGCGCCTGGCCTGTCACTTCGGCTGCGCGCATCCCGAGGGCTACCGCAAGGCGCTCCTCAAGATGAAGCTTGCGGAGAAGTTCAAGCTGCCCATCGTGACCTTCATCGACACGCCCGGCGCGTATCCCGGCATCGGCGCCGAGCAGCGCGGCCAGGCCGAGAGCATTGCCGTGAACCTGCGCGAGATGAGCCGCCTGCGCGTGCCCGTCATCTGCATCGTGATCGGCGAAGGCGGTTCCGGCGGCGCGCTCGGCATCGGCATCGGCGACCGCGTGGCCATGCTCCAGAACAGCTGGTACAGCGTCATCAGCCCCGAAGGCTGCGCGGCCATCCTCTGGAAGGAAGCCAACGAGAAGACCAACAACCTGGCGGCCAACGCGTTGGCGCTCACCGCCACGCACAACCTCAAGAACGGGCTGATCGACGATGTCATCCCCGAGCCGCTCGGCGGCGCGCATCGGCATCCCAAGGAGATGGCCGAGCGCATCCAGCACTACGTGGTCGATTGGGTGCGCGAACTGCAGCGCATCGATCCCGAGACGCTGGTGCGCAAGCGCTTCGAGAAGTTCCGCTCCATTGGCAGCGTGAAGTAACGCGCAGTGCAGGGACACTTCCTCGCCCCCCGGTATCGCGAAGTTCGCGTTGACCTGTAGCACACTTTTTGCTAGGATTCCGGCCTCTTCAGGCGGTATTCGCTGCCTGACACCCCACGTTTCCGGTCAAAGCTGAGGGCGTACTCACATGGCAAAGTCCAATAAGAAGGCACCTGTGAAGAAGCCCGCGGCGAAGCCCGCGGCAAAGGCCAAGCCCGTGGTCAAGTCCAAGGCGCCGGCCAAGCCCCCGGTGAAGGCGTCTGCAAAGCCGGCAGCCAAGGCCGCAGCCAAGCCCGCAGCCAAGCCCGCGGCCAAGCCCGCGCCGAAGGCCCCGGCCAAGTCGGCCCCGAAGGCCGAGTCGAAGCCCGCGCCGCTCGTCCTTCCCAAGATCGTCAACTCCGGCCCGAAGGAAGTCATTCCCGCCGTTGCTCCCAAGGCTGTCTGGCGCGCTTCCAACGAAGCCCCGCCGCCGAAGAAGAAGCCGGGCAAGGGCGCTCCGCCGCCGTCCATCCGCGACCCGCGCAAGGAGGCCCTCGAGGCGCTCCGCCAGCAGCAGATCGCCGCCGAGCGCGCTGCCAACAAGGGCAAGAAGATCGACTTCGCCACCGTGAAGAGCGTGGCCCACGTGGCCGCGCACATGAAGCCCGATGCCAACGGCTACGTGATGGTGAACGGCCGCCGCGTGCGCGTCATCGCCGCGAAGGCGCCCGTCACCAAGAAGAAGGCCAGCAAGGCCGCCGTCGAGAAGCCGCGTGACGAGGGTCCGACCGACGCGCAGATCGCGGCCATCAAGACCCGCCTGGTCGCCAAGGAGCTCGCTGAGTACCGCAAGATCCTGCTCGAGGCCCGCGTGGAGCTCATCGCCCGCGTCACCGGCCTCGAGGACGACGCGCTGCGCAGCTCGGGCGGCAACCTCTCGAACATGCCGCTCCACATGGCGGACATCGGCACCGATACCTTCGACCAGGACCTCGCCATCGGCATGGCCGAGACGGAGCGCGAGCTCCTGCGCGAGATCGACGAAGCCCTCGACCGCATCACCGCCAAGACATACGGCGTGTGCCAGCTCACCGGCAAGCCGATCCCGAAGGCTCGCCTCGATGCGAAGCCGTGGGCCAAGTACACGATCGAGGCCGCGCGCCAGCTCGAGAAGATGGGCGGACGCTGAGCCGCGCGCGCACTGCGCGCGCGACCTCCTACCATCCCGTCCATGCCGAATCCGGCCACCGTCCCCGCCTGGCGCTCGCCCACCGCGTGGGCGCTGCTGTTGGTGACGTTCGGTGTTGCCGTGGGGTTCGACCTCTGGACCAAGGACTGGGCGTTCCGCACCGTGGCAGGCCACCCCGTGGTGCTTCGCTACGAAGACGTTGCCGGCAATCCCTCGTACTCGGTGCCGTGGCACCCGGGCATCGTGGCCGTGGGCCATGACCTCCTGGATTACCACCTGGTGCTCAACCACGGCGCGGTATTCGGCATCGGCCAGGGCAGGGGCGCGATCTTCATCGCGTTCACCGTGCTTGCCGTGCTCACGGCGCTCTGGGTGTTCGGCAAGCACACCAGCGCGCGCAGCCACATGAGCCACGTGGGCCTGGCGCTCGTCCTGGCGGGCGGCATCGGCAACATGTACGACCGCGTGGCGGTGGGCGCCGTGCGCGACTTCCTGCACATGTTCCCGCGCCGCGAGCTGCCCTTCGGCCTCCACTGGCCCGGTGGCAGCAACGAGTGGTTCCCGTGGGTCTTCAACGTGGCCGACGCGGAGCTGATCGCCGGCATGCTCCTCCTGATGCTCGCCATCCACCTGAGCGAACGCCGCGCGGAGCAGGCGCGCCGCGCGGCGGCGGAAGCCGCGGAGGTGGTGCGCGCGGAGCAGGAGCCGGAGCCTCCCGGCGGTTCCTGACCCGGGAAAGCCCCGCGAGGCTGACCAGGGCGGTCTTGCAAATTAACATTTCGATTGTAATCTGCAAGAATGCTCCGCCGCTTGGCCGCCCCATCCCTGCGTTCCGCGCTGCGCCGCTACCCGGCGGTCGCCATCGTCGGCCCGCGCCAGTGCGGCAAGACCACCATCGCCCGCGCGATCGGTGGCGAGTACTTCGACCTCGAGCAGGAAGCCGATCGCGTCCGACTCGACCTCGAGTGGGAGCGACTGGTGGCCGGCCGCACGCGGCTGATCCTCGACGAGGCGCAGTCCTTCCCTGCCGTCTTCCCGCGGCTGCGCGGGGCGATCGATGCCGATCGTCGCCGCAACGGCCGCTTCCTCCTGCTGGGCTCCGCCTCGCCGGCGCTGATGCGTTCGGTGGGCGAATCGCTGGCCGGTCGCATGGCGGTGGCGGAACTGACACCCTTCCTCCTGCCCGAGCTGCGCGCCGCGCCGATGCGCGATCGTCTCTGGCTGACCGGCGGATTCCCCGACGGCGGCGTCCGCCGTCCGTCCGCGTTCCCGGGGTGGCAGTCGAACTACCTGCGCCTGATGGCCGAGCGTGATCTCCCGGCCCTCGGCATCCCATGCTCCCCGCAGGTGACGCATCGATTCCTGCGGATGCTCGCCGCGCTGAACGGGCAGCAATGGAACGCCTCGGAGCTCGGGCGCAGCATGGGGCTCAACTACCAGACCGTGTCGGGCTATGCGGACTTCGTCGAAGGCGCGTTCCTCCTGCGGCGCCTGCCGGCGTTCCACGCCAACCTCACCAAGCGGCTCGTCAAGGCGCCGAAGATCCTGTGGCGTGATACGGGGCTCCTTCACTCGCTCGTGGGTATCGGCTCCATGGACGCGCTGCGATCGCATCCGGCGGTGGGTGCCAGCTGGGAGGCATTCGTCATCGACCAGTGCCTTGGGCTGCTCTCGGCGCTCGGCGTCGAGCATCAGGCGCACTATTTCCGCACCAGCGATGGCCATGAACTGGACCTGGTGCTCGAATCCGACCGCGAGCGCTGGGCGGTCGAGGTCAAGCTGACGTCCGATCCGTCGCCGCACGACCTAGCGCGGCTCGATAAATGCGCTGCCATGGTCGGTGCCACCCGTGCCATCCTGGTGTCCCGCGTGCCGCGCGATGCCGGCGATGCGAAGCGGCTTTCCTGCGGCATCGACCGCCTGCTGCGCGAGGTGCGATCACTGGCCCGCTGAGTTCGGTGCCGTGATGGTTGCGCCCTGCGCATCCAGCCATTCCTGCGTGATCTTCTCCGGCAGCGCGTCCATCGACACTGCGCGGTCGATCGTGAACGTCCCCACCGCCGTGCGCCGGATCATCGTGCAGTGCCCGCCTGTGCCGAGCACCTGGCCAAGCTCGCGCGCGATGCTGCGCACGTAGGTTCCCTTGCCGCAGTGGATGTCGAGCGAGAGGAGCGGCCACGCGTAGTCGGTCACCGTGACGGAGTGGATGGTCACCGGCCGCGGTGCCAGCTCCGGCGTCTCGCCCTTGCGTGCCAGCGCGTACGCGCGGCGCCCGCCCACCTTCATGGCGCTGAACGCGGGTGGCCGCTGCATCACGGTGCCGGTGAATCGCTCGGCCAGGAGCGTCTCGATCTCCGTACGCGTGGGCGCGGCGACGCGGGCGCCCGGCGTGCCGAGCGGCACCTCGGTCCGCTCGCCCTCCACGTCATCGGTGGTGGTGAACGCGGTCATGTCGATGGTGGTCAGGTACCGCTTCTCGGTGGCCATCAGCGACTCGATCTGCCGCGTGCACTTGCCGATCGCCAGCACCAGTACCCCGGTGGCCAGCGGGTCCAGCGTGCCGGCATGGCCGGTACGCGCGCCCCCGGCCCGCCGCCGAACGATGGCGACCGCCTTCATGCTGGAGAAGCCGAGGGGCTTGTCGAGGGAGAGGATGCCGTGGAGGGGTTCCACGCATCCGAGCCTACGTTCGGCCTGCGAAGGGCGCGTAATCATTGGGATCGCGCGAATCGCCAAGTGTTGGTTGAGTGGGACATCGCTCCGGGCTAGACTCCCCGTCCTCCTGGACAGGTGTCCGAGCGGTTGAAGGAGCAGCATTGGAAATGCTGTATACGGGTAACCGTATCGTGGGTTCGAATCCCACCCTGTCCGCCTGAAAGCGCGCGGGAGACGGCTGCAAGGCCGTCTCCCGCTCGTGTTTTTCCAGTTGGGTTGGCGGGGCGTGTCGGGCGCGCTCAGGCGCGGCGACGGCGTCCGATCAGTCCGGCCACGGCGAAGGCCGCCGCGCCGGGAGCGGGGATCACGCCCCAGTTGAACTCCACCGAGGACGTGGCCGGCATCGAGGCCGCGGTGTAGGAGCTGGTGAATTCGTACAGGCCGGCCGCCAACTCGAAGGTGGCGGTGCCGCTTGCGGACTGGTTGTAGCTGCCGCCCGTGGCGCTGAACTGTCCGCTCAGGAATGACAGGCGGTGCAGCAGGGTGCCGCCGTTCAGGTCGTTCACCGACCAGTCGCCTGCCTGGTCGAGGTCGGTCCAGTCCCATGTCACCGTCACGGTCGTGGGCGACGTGAATGTGTAGATGGCTGCCGCCGACGCATTGCCGGCCACGCCACCCTGGGTGCTCATGGCCGAGGTCATGAGGATGCTCGCGTCCGCGGTCGTCATGGTGGAGCTGACGCTGCCGAACGCGCCGGTCGCCAGGTCCGCAGTGATGGTGCCGAAGCCATCGTCGAAATTGGACGACTGCTGCTCGGGGGTGGTGTAGATGGTGCTGGTGACCTGTGCGAAGTCGAAACCGGCCAGGGCAGGGGCGGCGGTCACGGCGGCAAGGGTGATCGGAAGAAGGGTCTTCATGAAATCTCCATTGTCCGCTCGGGGCGGACGCAAAAACATAGAGGGGCGCCTCGGCAGCCCAACAAATGGCGCCGCCGAAAGGCACCCGGTCAACACTCGTAGTCGTGATCCGCGAACTTTCGAATCATCGCCTTCCCGCTATTCTCGACTTTCCATGGAGGTTCGCTGATTATGGGGTCTTACAGCCGTCAACGGTTCAGTCGTGTCCATTGTTTGGTGCTCCCGGCCTCGGTGCTCTTTGCCGCCACCGCGCGCGCGCAGGTGATCAGTGCCCAGTCCCTCGCGCCCGTGGCGCCGGCGGACTACCTGGCCAGCACGCGCCTCCAGTTCGGCCTTACGCAGCCCCAGACCTACCAGGGCGCCATCCTGGGCGGTCAGCGAATCCTGTCTGACCAGCAGGCGGTGATCACCGGGCAGGGCGGCTTCACTGCCAGCACCAACCCTCCGTTCTGGAACCAGACCGCCGGCAACGCGTTCACCCTGAACTACACCGCGTCCACCAACACGCTGACGCTGCGCGTCCTGCGCCCCACCGGCTCGCAGCAGTTCTCCATCAGCGACACCGTCAACCTCTCCGGCGCCGGCGGCCTGAACTTCAATTTCGGTGCGCTCAACAACTCCACCTTCGGCGGCACCGCCCAATTCGGCGGCATGCGTCTGCGGGCCGGGGGTCAATCGGTGGACCTCGGTCCGTTCAACCAGCCGTGGAGCTCGACGCCGCTCGCCAATTCCACGCTCACCGGCTGGGACCTCGGCTCCGACTGGGTCCTCGTCGGCAACGTCTTCTTCCAGCAGCCCGGCCAGGACGCGCTGCCGCGACTGCAGACGGACATCGTGGCGCCCGGCCTGGCGTACCAGCTCAGCCAGACTGCGGCCGCTCCCACCACGCAGGTCTACAACTACGGCATCACGCAGGCGATGGTGGTCCGCGACGCGGACTTCCTCCAAGCTGCCTACGGCGGCACCGACGGCATCATCGAGGCGGACATCAGCTCGGCGGCCCCGGTGACCTTCGACGTGGCCGGCAACCAGCAGTATTCCGGCAGCATCACCGACCTGACCACTTCGCTCGTGGCCGCCCAGTATCGCGGCGACGCCAGCCTGGTGAAGGACGGCAACGGCACCCTGACCCTCACGGGCGCCAGCAGCTATAGCGGATTCACGGCAATCGCCGCAGGCACGCTTGCCATCAGCGACTCGAACCAGCTCGGCGGCATCACGCTGATCTTCGGCAACAGCGGCGGTGTCGAGCCGGTGCTGGCGGTGGATCTTGCGGGCGGCACCGACACGCTGTCGCAGGAGATCGTGGCGAACACGTCGGACGTGATCCTGGACGTGGCCGCGGGAACGTTGAACTTGACGGGCGCCATCGAGGGCATCGACGGCACGGAAGGCCTGGTGAAGCGCGGCGTCGGCACGCTGAACCTTTCGGGCCCGAACACGCTGGCCGGCCCCACCACCATCGTGGACGGCACGGTGGGCATCACCGACATCACCCACCTCGGTACGGGCGGTCTGGTGTTCGGCGACGGCAGCGGCGCAGGCACGCCGATCCTCTCGGCGGACCTGCCCGATGAGCAGTCGCTCGTCATCAACCTGCCGGGCGGCGGCCTGTTCATGGACGCGTCGGCGGCCACCTTCGACATCCAGGGCGGCTCGCTCGGGATTGCCGGCTCCGTCTCGGAGACCGGCACCAACGACATCGTCAAGCTCGGTGCCGGCACGCTGGTGCTGGACCTGGCGGGTTCGTATGGCGGCAAGCTCGATGTCCAGGATGGCACCGTGGCAATCGCCAGTGCCGGCGCGGTGGGCGCTTCGGGCATCCAGCTCGGCGACGCCGCCGTGCGCATGGACGTGGACTTCACCAGCGCCGCAGGCCGGGACCTGGCCGTGGTCGGCACCGGCACCATGTTCAGCACCGTCGGTGCGAGCATCGAGTGGAACTCCGACATGACGTCGGCCGCGGGCGATTCGCTCGAGCTGCAGGGCCTGACGTTCCGAATGAACGGCGATGCATCGGCGCTCCTCGGCGGGCTCGATGTCAACGACACGCAGTTCACGATGGACGGCGGCACCATCGGCAGCTCGGTGCTTGCGCGCGGCGGCTCGTTCTTCGACGCCAACGGCACCGTCACCGGCGACATGACCGTGCAGGACGCGACGCTGGGCGCGAGCGGCGGCGACAACACCCGTCCCGGCACGCTGAATGTCGGCGGCAACCTGTCGCTGTCGGCGGCGTCGTTGCTTCGCTCCAACCTCTTCCTGACCGAGAGCGCACCGAACCAACGTGAGTCGGACCGCGTGGTGGTGTCCGGCAGCGCCACCATGGGCGGCAGCATGCTCGCGGTGCACGATTCGGCTGTTGCGCCTGGCACGCTGATTCCGGACCTGGGAGTGACGAAGACCTGGCAGCTCATCTCGGCGCCGGCATCCGCCTCGGGGACGCCGTCTTCCGTGAGCCTCATGCTCATGGAAGGTGGAACTTCCGCGACGATCTCGCTCGCCGTCAATGGCACGATCGTCGGTGCCGGCGTGGAGGTGACGACGCTCTTCAACGCGAACGGCGGGTTTATCTCCATGACGGGCGTGGGCGACCTTCCCCCGGATGTCCTCTTGCAGACCGCCTGCGGAACCGTCACCGGCGCGGAGATCAACAGCCTCGTGGACCAGCTGCTGCTGGTGCAGCAGAATGGCACCGCGGACGCGAGGGAAGTGGCCACGGCGCTGCTCTTCGAGCGCCCTGAGGATCTCCCCGCGAGCTACTCCGCCACGCAGCAGCAGAACCCCTACGCCACGCCGAGCGTGGTGATGGATTCCAACTTCATGGCCGGCCAGACCGCCATGCTGCGCCTGATGCAGATGCGCGACGGCGGCATGGGTGATGCGGCCGCGAAGGCGTCCGATGCGAGCGGCGGCCAGGCCCCCACGGTGGAAGCATCCAAGAAGGACTACGGCGCGCCGATCAACGGCCCCACGCCCGACGAGGGCACGCGCGCGTGGATGCGCGGCTACGGCTTCTACGAGGATGTCGACGGCAACCCGTGCAGCGACTGCGGCTACACCGCCGCCATCGGTTCGGCGCTCGTGGGCATGGACTGGGCCATCGACGGCGGCGGCATCGTCGGCGTGTATGGCGGCATCGGCCCCGGCCAGATCACCACCGACGCGGTGAACGGCTGGCAGCGCGAGGACCTTGCCACGGTCACCGCCGGTATCTACGGCAGCTGGGTGCCCACCGACAGCCAGGCGTACGTGGCCGGCTTCCTGAACGGCGGCTACCAGGACATCAACCGCGTCCGCAGCATCAACATCGAGACCGTCGGCATCGATCGCACCGCCACCTCGTCCAACGACAGTTGGTCGCTGGCGGTCGGAGGCGAACTGGGCCTCAACCTCGAGGCCGGCGAGGCCACCACGCTCCAGCCCTACGTGGGCGTTGGCTGGGCGCAGTACTGGGGCGGCAGCTACAGCGAGAACGGCGCCGACAGCCTGGACCTCCAGGTGGATTCGCAGAGCGCCAACCAGTGGCAGCCCACCCTGGGCGCGCGTCTGCTGCAGGAGTTCAAGATCGGCAGCGACATCCTCACGCCGTACATCGGCGCTGCGTTCCTGGCGCAGCTCCCCGTGGGTGCCGGCTGGACCACCACCTACACCAGCGAATTCAACCTGGACGCCGAGACGCAGCTCACCACCACGCCGCAGGACCGCTACGGCGCCAGCTTCCAGGCGGGCGTGGAGTTCGCCACCATCAAGGGCATGACCTGCTACATCGCCTTCGACGGCGCGGTGCTCACGGACAAGCAGCGCTACGGCGGGCAGATGGGGATCCTGGTGCCGTTCTGATGGCGGGCGTTACGCCTTCAGCGACGCCATGTCGATCACGAACCGGTACTTGACGTCGTTCTTGAGCATGCGCTCATAGGCGGCGTTGATGTCCTGGATGCGGATGGTCTCGATGTCGCACGTGATGCCGTGCTTGCCGCAGAAATCAAGCATTTCCTGCGTCTCTGCCACGCCGCCGATCAGGCTTCCGGTGAGGATCCTGCGCGGGAAGAACAGGCTGAACGAGCTGACCTGCTGCGGGTTCGGCGGCGCGCCCACGAGCACCATGGTGGCATCGAGCTTGAGGAGCGCCAGGTAGGCGTCCAGGCCATGGTCGGCGGAGACCGTGTCCACGATCAGGTCGAAGGATCCGGCATGCGCGGCCATGGCATCGGCGTCGCTCGAGATCACCACCTCGTCGGCGCCGAGGCGCTTGCCGTCGGCCACCTTGCCGGGGCTCGTGGTGAAGAGCACGGTGTGGGCTCCGAGTGCATGCGCGAACTTCACGCCCATGTGGCCGAGCCCGCCGAGACCCACGATGCCTACCTTCTTGCCGGTACCCGCGCCCCACTTGCGCAGCGGGCTCCAGGTGGTGATGCCGGCGCACAGAAGCGGCGCGGCGCGCGCGTGGTCGAGGTTGGCAGGCACCTTCAGCGTGAAGGCTTCGTCCACCACGATGCGCTCGGAGTAGCCGCCGAAGGTCATGCCGCCGAGGTGCTTGTCCGGCGAGTTGTAGGTAAATGTCGGAAGCGAGGCGCAGAACTGCTCCAGGTTGCGCTTGCAGCGGTCGCAGGTGCGGCACGAGTCCACCATGCATCCCACCGCGGCAATGTCGCCCACCTTGAACTTGCTCACGTTGGGGCCGACGCGCGTGACACGGCCGAGGATCTCGTGCCCGGGAACCACCGGGTGCACCACGCCGGCCCATTCGCCCCGTGCGGTGTGCAGGTCGCTGTGGCAGACGCCGCAGAAGAGGATGTCGATTTCCACGTCGGTGGCCAGTGGCTCGCGGCGCTCGATGGCGTGCGGGGCGAGGGGTGACGTGGGGGTCTGCGCGGCGTAGGACTTGATGCTCATGGGGAAGTGGAGAGTCTATGCGCCGGCCCACCAAAGGGCCTTTTTTTGACGCTGAAAGGCTTGCATTATTGGCTACTTTGGCAATCGCAAGATTCTCTCGCACGGCGTGATGGGTCGCGCCCGCCGTTTGCGTTCTTGAGGGTTGGAAGAAGAGACAAGGGGCGTTCTTGCTTCGGCAGGTGCGCAGGCGAAGGTCGGCGCGGTTCCCCAACACCGCCTTCCCAGCCTGAAAGGTCCCGTTCCCCGTTCCCTCCCCCTGATCTTTGGAGCTCGTGCCATGCGTTCCCTCGCCCTCATTGCCGTTGTTTCCGCTCTTGTGCCCGCCGGTTTCGCATTCGCCGGCACGGCCTCGGTCTTCTACACCGTCAACCAGGCAGGTTGGACGGCGTACGCGACGGACGCAGGCGCGTCGATCTCCAGCGAGAGCTTCTCGTCCATCAGCGACGGTTACTACGCGAGCGGCGTATCCGGCAACGTTGCAGGCATTTCCTGGACCGCCACCGCTCCCGGAGGGGTTTCGGCACTTTCGGGCCTTGTCTCGGCGAGCACCGGGTCCGCCACGTTGGAATTCGCCGTGTCGCCGGGCGTGAACGGCATTGCAGGCAACCTGTTCGGGCGAGATTCGTCCTGGGCAGCGGTGCCGGCAATCATCATGGTGACCCTCTCCGACTCGACCACCTACATCGGTTTCGCGAACGGCCCGAGCGACTTCATCGGCTTCTACTCCACCGGCGCCACCATCGCCAGCCTGTCGGTCACCGTTTCGAGCACGGGGTCCGGCACGGCCTACGCCACCGCCGACAACCTGTACTTCGCCACGGTCGGCCCGGTGCCGGCTCCCGGAGCGCTGGCACTCCTGGGGGTGGCTGGTTTGGCGTCCCGCCGCCGCCGGGGCGCCTAAGCGACCTTTGTCGCAATTGTCCATCGTTCATTCGCCGGATATCGACCATAAGTCGATATCCGGCGGTTGTTTACGTTGAAAATTTTAATGAGACCGCCACGTGGCGAAAGAATTGCGACTTCGGAAAGAAATCCGGGGTGGGTTCCTTGCATTCGGAGGTGGCTGGGTCATAGTTGCGCTGTCGGTAACTGAGACTAGGAAAGGCGCACGCTCCCCGTGCGGTCTGGTTTGGCGTGAATGGGCTTCCCTCCCGTTCAGTGCGCGTTCCCTTCCCTTTCCCGTCTGGTTCCCAACTATGACAATTCGAAACACTCTGTCGGTGGCTGCTGTTGCCGTCACGCTCACGCAGGCCTCTTCGGCCGCGATGGTGACGTTCACCAACTCTGCCCTCTGGAACTACTACTCGACCCTTTCGGGCGCGTCGACGCTGACGGAGAACTTCAACTCCTTCAGCGGGAGCTACCCGACCGGTGCCACGGGCAACGTCGGTGGCATCCAGTGGCAGGCCAATGCCACGGGCGGCGTCGTCGCGGGGTCGGGCTACCTCGCCACCCAGGTGAGCAACACCGTGCTCACGTTCTCCATGGCACCGAGCGTGCAGGGCGTGGCGGGCAACTTCTTCGCAAGCGACGGCGACCCCAACTACAACGCCGTTCCAGCAATCATCAGCGTCACGCTGAACGACGGCAGCTCGTACATCGGATTCACGAGCTCCGCGGCTGATTTCATCGGCTTCTACTCGACGGGCGCGGCGATTTCCTCGGTGGCCATCTCCGTTGCAGGCAGCGCCCCCACCGGGTCGTACTACGCCACCGCCGACAACCTCTACTTCGCGGTGGTTCCGGCACCGGGCGCCGTGGCCCTGATCGCTGTTGCGGGCCTCGTCGGCAGCCGCCGTCGTCGCTGAGCATCGCACATCCACGAAACTTCGCAAGGGCGGCCGTGTGACGGCCGCCCTTGTTGTTTGCGTGCGGTCTGTGTGACACGCTTGCGTGGCTGAGGGGCGTCAGAACATGCGCCCGCACTTGATGCACGCCTGCGCGCGCGGGCCGAACCCGCACGTCCGGCACAGTTGCGCGGCGATGTTCGCGAACGGCTTGCGGCACTTCACGCACTGCTGTGCCGCGGGACCGAAGCCACACGAACTGCAGAGCTGCGCCGGCGTCTCCGCGAACGGCGCGCCGCACGCGATGCACTGGGATGCCTTCGGCCCGAAGCCGCAGGTGGCGCAGAGGTGGGCGGTGGTGGACATGGGGGCAGGGTAGGGGGGGCTGGCGGGATTTGACGCCCGCCTTGCGGGCGCCATGGACCGCGCGGCCGAAGGCCGCAGCGCCGCGCAGCGGCGCACAGACCGACCCCGGAACGACGAAGCGGAAGGCGCTCGGGCCTTCCGCTTCGGAGTGAGGAGTCGGGCTGGCGGGATTTGAACCCACGACCTTTTGACCCCCAGTCAAACGCGCTACCAAACTGCGCTACAGCCCGAGAGGACCGAAGAGTGTAGCCGATCTCGGCCACGACGATCCGTCGGTCGTTATGCGCCCCGCACCCTGCAGCGATACTCTCCAAGATGTCTGCCATGCACGTCGCCCACCGAACGCCCCTGCTCAGCTTGTTCCTGTTGTTCGGCCTCGTCGGCTGTGCCGCGGATCGCCCCCTCGATGCACGCGCAGCGCCGGAGCGAGGGCCTGCCACGGCCGTTCCCTCGCGCCCGATTCCGCGCGCCCCCACGAGCGTCACCACTGCCGACCCGGGCACCCACGCCTACGACCGCGACGTCTGGCAGACCCTCCTCTACTACCACGGCAAGATCCGTCGCACGGTGACGGCGCTTCCCGACGGCCTGGCCGCAGTGACCGAGTCCGACGATCCCGCCGTGGCCACGCTCATCAAGGACCATGCGCTCGCCATGCAGGCACGCATGACCGAGGGCCAGGCCATTCGCACCTGGGACCCGGTCTTCAAGGAACTCTTCGAGCGTCACGGCAAGGTGAAGCTGGCCGTGATGCTCACCGAGAAGGGCGTCAGCATCACCGAGACCACCGCGGACCCGGAGACGCTCAAGCTCCTGCGCGCCCACTCCGCCGGCATCACGGACATGGTCCGCGAGGGAAGCCGCGCCTCGCAGCGCGAGACCCCGCGCGTGGCGGATTGACGCCGGGGGCAGGGCGGCCGGCACATCGGGCAGAATCCCGCGACCGCCGTTACCCTGCCAATCCGTGCTCGGACACCTCGTACAAGTCGAGATCGAGGACCTGATCGCCAACCGCGACTGGGCAGGGCTGCGGAACGTCATCGACAGCCTGAACGACCCGGACGTGGCGGAGATCCTGGTGGATCTTCCTTCCAACGACGAGGGCGTGATCTTCCGCCTGCTCTCCCGCGACCGCGCGGGCGCCGTGTTCAGCTATCTCCCGGTGGACCAGCAGGCGGAGCTGATCGCCTCGCTTTCCAGCGAGCAGATGCTCGAGATCGTCAACGCCATGACGCCGGACGACCGCGTCCAGCTGCTCGATGACCTTCCTTCCGAGGTCACGCGGCGCATCCTGGATTCGCTCAGCCCGCAGGCACGCGCGGCCACGCGCACGCTGCTCGGCTACCCCGAGGGCACCGCCGGCCACGTGATGACGCCGGAGTACGTGAGCCTCTCGCCGGACATGACGGCGGGCGAGGCACTTGATCGCATCCGCCATGCGGAACGGCGCGTCGAGACGCTCAACGTGCTGTACGTGGTGGACCCGTCCGGTGCGCTGGTCTTCGACCTGCGGCTCGGGACGCTCGTGAAGGCGGACCCGGCCGCGCGCGTGGGTGACCTGGAGCATCCCACGCTCATCGCCATCCCGGCGCGCACCGATCTCCCGGAGGTCGTGCGCCTCTTCAAGCGCTACGACCGCTCCGCGCTGGCCGTGGTGGACGAGCACGGGCACATGCTCGGCATCATCACCGTGGACGATGCGCTCGACATCTCGCAGACCGAGGAAACGGAGACGCAGCTTCGCTTCGGCGGCGTCGAGGCCGTGGACACGCCGTACGCGCGCACGCCGTTCTGGCTCCTCCTCCGGCAGCGAGGCGTGTGGCTGTCGGTGCTCTTCGTGGGCGAGATGTTCACGGCGACGGCCATGGGCTACTTCGAGCACGACCTCGCCAGCGCCGTGGTCCTTGCCATGTTCATCCCGCTCGTGATCTCGAGCGGCGGCAACACCGGCTCGCAGGCAGCCACGCTGGTGGTGCGCGCGCTGGCGCTGGGTGAGCTCCCCGGCGGTTCATGGCGGCGCGTGTTCGTGCGCGAGATCGGCACCGGCCTGGTGCTGGGAAGCTTCCTGGGCGCGCTCGGCTTCGTCCGTGTCGTGGTGTGGCAGCAGCTCGGGTGGTTCGACTTCGGCGAACATGCGGTGCGCCTTGGGTTGGTCGTCTGGATCAGCCTGGTCGGGATCGTCTGCGTGGGCACCATCGCGGGAAGCATGCTGCCCTTCGCGTTGCGGGCATTCCGGCTCGACCCCGCCACCAGCTCCGCGCCGTTCGTCGCCACGCTCGTCGATGTCGCCGGCCTGATCATCTATTTCGCGGTTGCCAAGCTCCTGCTCTCCGGCACGCTGCTTTGAGCGCGGCGCGCCGCCCCCTTGCCCAACGGCCATTCACGCGAAGACGGACATCCACATGGAAATGAACCTCAGTTACGGCAGCTACCTCAAGGTCCCCGAGCTTCTCTCACTGCAGCAGCCGCTTTCCAGG
>JBIIJH010000171.1:0-5025 GCA_044233905.1 Phycisphaerales bacterium | reverse complement strand
GGCCACCCGACGGGGCGCATCGTCAACGCCCGCGAGGGCCTCTCCCCGGACATCGCGCTCCTCGCACGCGAGGCGGCGCAGCGCAACGTGGCGCTGGAAGTGAACTCCAACACCATGCGCCTGGACCTGCGCGATTCCCACGTGCGCATCGCCATGGACGCAGGCTGCCTGGTGGCCATCGACACCGACGCCCACGGCGCAGGCGATTTCGACCAGCTGCCCTACGGCATCGCCACGGCCCGCCGCGGCTGGCTGACGTGCGAGCGCTGCGTCAATGCATGGACGCGGGACGCACTGTCGAAGTGGATTCGTTCGAAGCGCTGAACGCCGCGGCAACCGACGCCGAGCCCAAGGCTGCGTCCCGCCATCGGGACCCGCCCCCGCGGCTCAGCGCTTCTTGCGCGGCTTGAATCGCGACTTCGGGCTCTCGGTGGCGGTGGAACCGCGGCCGAGGAGGCCGGGCATGCCGCCCATCCCGCCCATGCCACCCATGCCGCCGGGCACGGCGCGCGCCATCTCCTGCATCGCCTTCATCTTGCCGATGCCGCCCATGCCGGCCATTTGCTGGGTCATTTTCTGCATCAATTCAAACTGCTTGACCATGCGCGAGACGTCGTCCACCTTTGCGCCGGAGCCGGCCGCGATGCGCTTCTGGCGGCTGCGGTCGATGATGCCGACCTTCTCGCGCTCCTTGCGCGTCATGGAGAGGATGATCGCCTCCATGCGGTCCACCTGCTTCTCGTCGATGTCCACGCCCTTGAGCATGCCGCCGACGCCGGGCAGCATGCCGAGCAGCTGCTTCATCGGTCCCATGCGGCGGATCATCTTCATCTGCTTGAGGAAGTCATCGAGCGTGAACTGCCCCTTGGCCAGCTTCTCCGCGGCCTCGGCGGCCTCTTCCTCGTTCACTTCCTGCTGCGCGCGCTCCACGAGGCTGACCACGTCGCCCATGCCCAGGATGCGGCCTGCGGCGCGCTCCGGGTGGAACTCCTCCAGCGCATCGAACTTCTCGCCGGTGCCCACGAACTTGACGGGCGCGCCGGTGACGGACTTGACGCTCAGCGCCGCGCCGCCGCGGGTGTCGCTGTCGAACTTGGTGAGGACGATGCCGTCCACCTTCATCCGCGCGTGGAACGCCTTGGCGCTCTGCACCGCATCCTGGCCGGTCATCGCATCGACCACCAGCAGGATGTTGTGCGGCTGCATGACGCGATCCACCTGCTCGAGCTCCTTCATGAGCTCGTCGTTCACGTGCAGGCGACCGGCGGTGTCGAGGATCAGGACGTCGAACTTGCCCTGCTTCGCCGCGGCAAGCGCGCGCTGGCAGACACCGACCGCCACGCCCACGGCCTTGCCGTACTCGGCGCACTTGTCGGGCTCGCCGTAGAACGCCACGCGTCCGGGGCCGGTGGCGCCCGCGGCCACGCCTTCGATCACGGTCTGCAGCTGTTCCACCGCGGCGGGGCGCTGCAGGTCGGCAGCTGCCACCATCACGCTCTGGCCGCGCTTCTTGAACCACGCGGCAAGCTTGCCGCAGGTGGTGGTCTTTCCGCTTCCCTGCAGTCCGCACATCATCACGATGGTCGGGCCCGGTTCCACCAGCGTGATGTGGCTGTCGACCGGCCCCATGAGGGAGACAAGCCGCTTGTGGACGATGCCCACCATCTCCTGGCCGGGCTGCAGGCTCTGCGTCACCGTGGCGCCCAGGGCGTCCTGCACGCAGTCCTCGCAGAAGCGATCCACCACGTCCAGGTTGACGTCGGCCTCGAGGAGTGCCGTGCGTACGTCGGCCATCGCCTCGCGGACGTTGCCTTCGGTGATGCGGCCGCGACCGGAGAGGTTCCGGAAGGCGGTGTTCAACGAATCGCTCAGGCGCTCGAACATGGGACGCAAAGTGTAGACGCAGCGGCAGACGCCCCACAGAGGCCCCGGACCAGTGAATTCAGGGGCTGGCGCGTCAGCCGACCGGCGTGCGCATCACCACGGCCACGTGCTCGCAGGCGAAGGCCTCGGCAAAGTCGTACACGCCGCGGAAGTCCTCGGGCGTGTCCTGCTGGGTCTTGCTCATGGCGCCGGCATCGATCATGGCGAACACCATGCGGCCGAAGTCGTCGGTGCGCTGGATGCCCCAGTGGCCGAGCACGGCACGCGCGAGCAGTCCATACTGGTCGATCGCGTAGTCGCGAAGGCCAAGGCAGAGCTGCTGCCCGGAGACATGCTCCGTGACGGCGGCGCCGGGAAGGCCAGGATCGTTCACGCGCTCATCGTGCACGTGGCGCACGGTGTAGCGAAGCCCCTCCTGCACGAACTGGTACGCCGCCAGCGGATACGGCCCGGCCTTGGCCAGGATGTCTGCGGCGCGCGCGGTGGTCGATTGCTTGCTCATGGCGTCAGTCGGACCTCCAGGGGAGAGCGAACGATGCACCAATGTATCGGCCTTTGCCGGCGCGGCGCAGGAAAAGTCCCGTTTGGCCCACGCCGCGCCGGCTTCATGGCATCGGCCCGAGAATCCACCGCGGCGCAGCGGAGGTTTCCCCGAACTGCGCGGGAGCCCGGTGGCCACCAAGCGGAACCGCCAGCACGCCAGCCACCGGCCCGCCGCCGAACGCAAACCGCGAGGGATCGACGCCAAGCGCGCGAGCGCCGGCAACGGTCGCCATCGCCAGTGCATTCGCAAGCGACAATCCATCACGGCGCATCAGGAACCGCAGATCGTCCAATGTGCTGATTCGGTCGGGCGTGTCCAAGCACAGCGCGCTGTCGGTGCCCAGGCAGACATTGATGCCGGCGGCACGCATCTCGCGGTAGCGGTGTTCCCGGTGACCGAAGTAGCTGCTCGCGCGGGGGCAGTACGCCACGTCGATGGGGGCGGTGGCCGCCGCGGCAAGCGCGACGTCGTCCACGTAGTTGAGGTGCGCGCAGAGGATCCGGGTCCCGGGTGCGGCCCGGAGCCGGTCAGCCAGCCACCGGACCGGGTGCTGCCCCGCCGGCTCGAACCCCCCGTCCCAGAGGCCCAGGGACTCGAGCAGCGCCCGGAACGGGCCCTCGCCCGCACCCAGGAACCGGTGCTCGTCCAGGAGCTCCGCCAGGTGGGTGGAGACCGGCAACCCCGATCGGAGCGCCGCCTCGTACACCTGCCGGTCGCTCGAGTACGGCGCGTGGGGCTGGAGCCCGCGCCGGAGCCCTCCACCCTGCCCGGCGCGGCTCGTCGCGGCTTCCACGACACCCATCGCCACCGGGATCCGAGGGCCCATCCCGAAGACTTCCTCGTACACGCAACCCGCGATGCCCGCCGCGCTGCAGGCGGCAAACGAGGCCTCCGGCGCGTGCAATCCGGCGATGTCGCCGACCGCCGCAACCCCTCCTGCCAACAAGCGTTGCGCACCGGCTTGCACCGACTGTTCCACGGCGGCCGCATCCATTTCCATGCGCCGGCCACGAACGCCCGCCAGCCAACGATGGAAGTCCTCCGGGTGCGGCACCGCCTCCGCAAGCGTCAAGTCGAGGTGTGCGTGGGCGTTGACAAGGGCCGGCAGCACGCCGCAGTCCGAGGCGTCCGTCCACTCGGTGCCCGGGCCCGGATCCCCCACCGACGCGGGCGACCCGACGGCCACCACGGTCCGGCCACGAAGGAGGATCACTCCCGGCGCGAAGCACCGGCCCGTACCGTCGGCCACCCACGCGGCACGGACGGCGCGGAGCGCCGGTGCGTTCCCATCGAGAATCTTGGCATCTTCCGTCATGGAGGCTGGCACGCCATTCGGCGCACCGTTACACTCTAGCCGTCTCTTCGGGGACGCTGTTCTTCACATCGCCAGGGCGCTCGAGCGCATCGACGACCTGGCCTCACACCACGCTTTTGGGAGGATCCCAATGACGAAGCGCGCATGGATGACTAGTGGTCTGATTCTCAGCACGGCCTTGATTGCAACGGGCTGCGTGCCGGAACAGAAGTACAACGACCTTCTCACCGCATACAAGGGTCAGGAGCAGCAGCTGCTGACCACGCAGAACGAGCTGTCCACGGCTCGCTCCAACGAGGATCGGCTGCGCACGCAGCTCGCGGCCACCATGGCCGACCTCGAGGAACTGCAGAAGCGCCTTGCCAATGGCGACATTGACATGGACGCGTGGATCGCCAAGTACGACGAGCTGAAGAAGCAGCTCGCGTCGCTCGAGGTGAGCCAGCTTCCGCCCGACCTGACCCGCGAACTGACCGAGCTCCAGCGGCAGTACACCCAGTACTTCGACTTCGACCCGAAGACCGGCATGCTCCGCTTCAAGAACGACTTCACGTTCGATGCGGGCAGCGACCAGCTCAAGCCCGGCGCCAGCGCCGTGCTCGGCAAGCTCGCTGACATCCTGAACACGAACTCGGCCGCCAAGTTCGAGGTCAAGGTCGTCGGTCACACCGACAACACGCCGGTGGTCCGCACCAAGGCGAAGTTCGGCACCAACCTGATGCTCTCGGTCTACCGTTCCGCCAGCCTGCGCAACGCGCTGGTCAAGGACGGCGTGAGCGCACGTCGGTTCCAGATCGCCGGCTACGGCGAGTTCCGTCCGGTGGTGGTGAATGGCAACAAGGGTGCCACCGAGAATCGCCGCGTGGAACTCTTCCTCACGCCGCTCGCGTTCGACCTCTCCGCCGACGGCCCCACCAGCGAGGACCGCACGCCGGCCGAGCCGGCGGTCGCCAAGAAGACCACGGCCCCCAAGGCCGAGCCCTCGACTGACGACGACGGCCCGACCAAGTGAGCTGATCACCGCTGACGCTGCGGAAACGCACGACAGCGGACGACACCCAAAAGCGCGCACGGCGGCAGGATCAAACCTGCCGCCGTGCTGTTTTTCGCGGCGGTGCGGTGATGGCGCTGGGCGACGTTCAAGTGGAGCCGGCGTACTGGCCCCGTCGCCTTGCGGGGCGGGCGGCATGGCGGTCGCGCGACGCCGATCCCGCAGGGGACTGGCCCCCGTCGCCTTGCGGGGCGGGCGGCTGGGCGCCGCCACTGCCCCTCCGGCGAGGGG
>JBIIJH010000048.1:0-16675 GCA_044233905.1 Phycisphaerales bacterium | reverse complement strand
GACACGGTGCCGTTGGTCCACACGTCCATGACCAGGCGGTCATAGTTCGTGCGCTGGCCGACGCGGGTGTCCTCCACGCGGAAGCGGACGCGCTGCACCGGGCTGAAGATCGCGTCGACCGCGATCTCGCCGAGCACCTGGTCCTCTTCCTGCTTGTTCTGCTCGCTGGCCGGCATGTAGCCGCGGCCGCGACGAACCGTGAACTCGATCGCGAAGTCGCGCTTGTCGGTCAGCGTCGCGATGATCTTCTCGGGGTTGTGGATGACGATCGAGGGATCGCACTCGATGAGCTCGGCGGTGACCTCGCCCGGGCCCTCGGCCATCAGGCGCATGGTCTTCGGCTCGTCGGAGTCGATGTCCATGCTGACGATCAGGCCCTTGATGTTCAGGATGATGTCGGTGACGTCCTCGAGGACGCCCGGCATCGTGGAGAACTCGTGCGAGACGCCCGCGATCTTGACGCGGGTGATCGCGGCGCCCTCGAGGCTCGAGAGCAGCGCGCGACGGAGGCTGTTGCCAACGGTCGTGCCGAAGCCACGCTCGAACGGCTCAGCGGTGAAGCGGCCGAAGGTCGGGGTTGCGGACCGCTCGTCCTTGACGACGCGGTAGGGAAGTTCGAGTCCACGCCAGCGGATATGCATCGTGATGCTCCTGCAAACAAAGGTCCGGCAGGACCTCGGGGTTGGCGGCTTGCAGCCGTTGCGCCCCTTCTTGAGGGACCTCCGCCTGAATCGGATGGGCTTGACCGCTGCCGGTGCCGGTCGAGCCCCCCTGCTGTGGCGGAGGGACGAAATCTGTGCGCGAAGCCAGGTGGCCCCGCGCGCCTGCCGCGGTTGACCGCGGCATCCACGTCGCCTTGAGACGCGACGTTTCCTCGTCGCGTTACACGCGACGCTTCTTGGGAGGACGGCAGCCGTTGTGCGGAATCGGCGTGCAGTCCTCGATGGTGGTGACCTTCAGGCCGGCGGCGTGGAGGGCAGTGACGGCGCTCTCGCGGCCCGGACCCGGGCCCTTGACGCGCACTTCCACTTCCTTCATGCCGAGACGGCGTGCCTTGCCGGCAGCCTTCTCGCTCGCGCGGCTGGCCGCGAACGGGGTGCTCTTGCGGGCACCCTTGAAGCCGACGCTGCCGGCCGAGTCCCACGAGATGGTCTCACCGTTGATGTCGGTGATGGTGACCATCGTGTTGTTGAACGACGCGTTGACGTGGACCACGCCCTTCGTGACGCTCTTACGAACCTTCTTCTTGCTTGCCATGTCTGTGTGCTCCTTGGGAGTTCGGTCAGTCGGATACGGCGGTCAGGGCTTAGCCCTTCACGCCCTTCTTGCCGGCGACCGTCTTCTTGCGGCCCTTGCGGGTGCGGGCGTTGGTGCGGGTGCGCTGGCCGCGGACGGGGAGGTTCTTGCGGTGACGCTCGCCGCGGTAGCTCTTGGTGTCCTTCAGGCGCTGGATGTCCTGCTGGATCTGGCGACGGAGCGCACCCTCGACCGGGTGGTTCGCGTCGATCTCGGCCGCGATGGCCGCGATTTCCTTGTCGTCCAGGGCGTTGGCGCGGCGCTCGCCGTCGATGCCAAGCTTGCCGAGGATCTCGTCAGCCACCTTCGGGCCGATGCCGAAGATGTAGCGGAGCGAGAAGCGGATCTTCTTCTTTTCCGGGATGTCGATGCCTGCGATACGGGGCATAGTGTGGTTCCTTGGTGAGTTGCCTGTGTGGCCGGTTGGGGCTCAGCCCTGGCGCTGCTTGAGGCGCGGGTTCTTCTTGTTGATGACGAAGCGCTTGCCCTTGCGGACGACGATCTGGCAATCCATGGTTCGGCGCTTGATGCTGCTGCGGACCTTCATGGTGTTTCCTTGCTGATGGGTGGCGGGGGTTCGTGCGGTGAAATGCGGGGTTCGCGCGGGGCGCGGATGTGACGGTGATTCAGAAGCGGTAGACGATGCGGCCCTTGGTCATGTCGTAGGGGCTGAGTTCGATCGTGACCTTGTCTCCGGGGAGGATGCGGATGAAGAACTTGCGCATCTTGCCGCTGACGTAGGCCAGGATCTCCTGGTTGTTCTGGAGCTTGACCCGGAACATCGCGTCCGGGAGGGCCTCCACGACCTCGGCATCGAGCGTGATCTTGTCTTCCTTTGCCATTGGTTCGTCAGCCGACTGGGCGGCCGCGACCTCCGTTGCTTTCGTTCGAGGTGAACCCGGCACGGACGCCCGTGCGGCGGGTGAGGATGCGCGGGCCCGAACGGGTGACCGCGACGGTGTGTTCGACATGCGCGGCCACCAGGCCGGCGGAGACGGCGACCGTCCACTGGTCGGCGCAGGCGGAGGCCGGCACCGGGGTCAGGCAGCCATCGGCAGAGATCTCGCCCCTCGCGCCCATCACGAGGATCGGCTCCACGGCAAGGACCATGCCCGGAAGGAGGGTGAAGTCGCGCTCCTCGCGGAGACCCGCGGAAACAAGCGACGGCGCGTGCGGCGCCTCGTGGACGGCGCGTCCGACGCCATGACCGTGCCAACCATCCACCATGCCGTGCCCGCGGGAGACCGCCAGGCGCTGCATGCGGTCTGCAACGTCGCTCCAGCGCATGCCGGGCTGCATGGACGCGATGCCGGCGTGCAGGGTTTCCCATGCGTCGGCAACGAATGCGTCAACGGCTGCGGCCGCGGCGAACTCGCCGGGCACGCGCACTGCAATGGCAGCGTCGGCGCACCAGCCGTTGAGGCGGGCACCGACATCGATCTTGACCAGTTCGCCGGCCACCAGGACGCGATCGCCCGGGATGCCGTGCACCACCTCGTTGCCGATGCTCACGCAGCAGGCTGCCGGGAATGCCGGACCGCCCGCGGGGTGCGCGTAGCCGAGGAAGGAGGGTTCCGCGCCGTGCGCAGCGATCACCGCGCGAACCGCGGCGTCGATCTCACGCGTGGTGATGCCCGCGCGGACCGCGGACTCTGCGGCGTCGAGGGCTGCAGCCACCACCTGCCCTGCGCGCTCCACGGACGCGATCTCGTCGGACGACCGCAGCGCGATGGCGCCGTGGCGCTCCGCGCGCGCATTCGTGGAGGTGCGGGACTCGGTGGTGACCAGGTTCATTCGCGCACGCTCCGCATCCGCGCGCCGCGGGCGTCGCCGCCCTGGCCGAGGAAGCCTTCGTAGTTGCGCATGACCAGGTTCGCCTCGAGGCGCTGGATCAGGTCCAGGCCCACGGAGACGACGATCAGGAGGCCGGTGCCGCCGAGGAACTGCGACACCTGGAACGGGATGCCCATGGCCTGGGTCACCAGGGTCGGGATCACGGCGATGATCGCCAGGAAGCCCGCACCGACGTAGGTGATGCGCCAGAGGACCGTCTGCAGGTACTCCGCGGTGCGCGGGCCGGGACGCAGGCCGGGGATGAAGGAGCCATGCTCCTTCAGCTGCTTGGCCATGTCGTCCGGGCTCATCTGGACGGTGGTCCAGAAGTACGCGAAGAAGTAGATCATCGCGATCTCGCAGATGATGTACGGGAAGGTACCGATCTGGCTCTCGCGGGCAAGGAACGTGGTGAAGTCCTTGAAGCCGGAGTCCTGCGCGGTGGCGTTGTCCCAGGCACCGAAGATGGCCGAGGGGAAGATCATCAGCGAGCTGGCGAAGATGATCGGCATCACGCCCGAGTGGTTGATGCGCAGGGGCAGGTAGTGCTTCTGGCCGCCGTAGACCTTGCGGCCGCGGGTGTGCTTGGCCTGCTGGATCGGGATGCGGCGGGTGGCCACCGTCATCAGCACGGCGCCGGCGGTGATGGCCACGAAGCTCCCGACCAGGACGGCCAGACCGGCGATGCCGATCTTGCCCGGCTCTGCCGACTGGCGGGGGTCGAAGTTCTCGACAACCCAGCCGATGGCGTTGGGCATGCGGCTCAGGATGCCCGCGGTCAGGATGATCGAGACACCGTTGCCGATGCCGTACTTGTCGATCTGCTCGCCGAGCCACATCAGGAACAGGCTGCCCGCCGTCAGCGTGGTGATGCCCACCACGAAGAAGATGGTCGTCTGCGGCGCGCTCTGCAGGAACATCGGCTGGACCAGGTTGCTGGAGCGCAGGTAGTTCAGCCAGATGTAGCCCTGGACGATGCACAGGCCGACGGCCAGGTACCGCGTCCACTCCATCAGCTTCTGCTGGCCGGAGATGCCCTCCTTCTTCAGGTCCTGCAGGGGCGGATAGACCGCCTGCACGAGCTGGAAGATGATGGAGGCCGTGATGTAGGGCATGATGCCCAGGCCGAAGATGGTGCTCTGCCCGAGCGAGCCGCCCGAGAAGATGCTGGCAAACTGCAGCAGGCGGCCGAAGCCGGTCGCGTTGGTCGCGGCCGTCTTCGCATTCTGCACCAGCGCCGACTGGTCAACACCCACCACCGGGATCCAGAACCCGATGCGGTAGATCGCCAGCACGGCCAGCGTGAAGAGCACGCGGTTGCGGAGGTCGGCGATCCGGAAGATGTTGGCGAAGGCGCTGAACATTCAGTTGCTCACTCGGCGGACTTGGTCTTGGTCTCGATGACCTTCGCGGTGCCGCCGGACTTCTCGATCTTCGCCTTGGCGCTCTCGGAGAACTTGGCGGCGACGACGGTCAGCTTCTTGGCGATGTCGCCGTGGCCGAGGACCTTGAGCGGCATGGTCGCGTCGGGCACAAGGCCCTTCTTCGCGAGCGCAGCCACGTCGACGGTGGCGCCGGCATCGAAGTTCTTCTCGAGGACCTGCACGTTGACCACGTGGAACTCGATGCGGAAGTTGTTCTTGAAGCCGCGCTTCGGGAAGCGACGCATGAACGGCGTGGCGCCGCCCTGGTAGCCAGGACGGCTGGTCCAGCCGGCGCGGCTCTTGGCGCCCTTGTGGCCGCGGGTGCTGGTGCCGCCGATGCCGCTGCCTTCGCCGCGTCCGACGCGCTTGCGGGGGCGGTGCTTGCCGACGACCTTCGTAATGTCATGAATCATCATGGCGGGAGATCTCCCTTACCGAGGCTCGAATGGTCCGAGCTGGAAGTTGGTGGTTGGTTCGTGAGGTGGACTGTTCAGGACGCGGGCGGCGCGTTGGGCGCGGGTGCGGACGGCGCTGCAGGAGCCGGGGCAGCCGCTGCTGCGGCAGGAGCTTCCTCGTTGTTGCGACGGTAGCCGCCACCGCCACCACCACCGCCGCCGCGCGGACCGCCGCGGCCACCGCGGCCGCCACGACGCTCGTCGCCGAGGGTGTTCTTCGGAGCCTGCATCTTGTCGCCGGACTTGACCTGGGGCATCGCCGCCAGGCCACGCTCGACCGACTCTTCGACGTGCGTCGCGCCGATGGTCACGCCGCGGAGCGACTCGACCTTGGCGCGCGTCTGCAGCTGCTCGAGGGCACGGATGGTGGCCTTGACCAGGTTCTTCGGGTTGGTGGAGCCGTAGCTCTTGGTCAGGCAGTCCTGGATGCCGAGCATCTCGAGGACGGCGCGCACCGCGGCGCCGGCGAGGACGCCGGTACCGGGAGTGGCCGGCAGGAGGCGCACCTTCGATGCGCCGAACTGGCCCTCGACGGCATGCGGAATGGTCTTGCGGAGCATCGGGTAGCCGACCATCTTGCGACGGCCTTCCTTCTGCGCCTTCTCCACGGCCTGCGGCACCTGGTTGCTCTTGGCGTAGCCGATGCCGATCTTGCCGCCCTTGTCGCCCACCACGACGAGCGCGGCAAAGCTGAAGCGGCGTCCGCCGGCAACGGTGGAGCTGGTGCGGTACACGCCCACCGTGGTGGACTCGATGCTTGAAGTTTCGTCGATGAGTTCAGCCATGTCTTTGACTCGAGGGGGTTCGTTTGGTGGATCGGCTCAGAACTGCAGGCCGCCCTCGCGGGCGCCCTCGGCGACGGCCTTGACGCGGCCGTGGTATCGGAAGCCGTTGCGGTCGAAGACGACCGCACTGACGCCGGCCTTCTTGGCGCGCTCGGCGAGCGCCATGCCGATCTGCTTCGCTGCATCGACATTGCCACCCTTGCGGGCGACGCCGTCGACGTCGAGCGAGCTGGCGGCGGCCACGGTGCAGCCGGCCAGGTCGTCGATGAGCTGGGCGTAGATGTGCTGCAGCGAGCGGTAGACGCTGAGGCGGGGACGCGACGGCGTTCCGGACATGGTCTTGCGCATGCCCTTCTTGCGGCGGTCGCGGCGGAAAGTCTTTGCTGTGCTCTTGTCCATGGTGGTGTTCCTTGATTCGCGTCGGCTTAGGAGCCGAAGGCCTTGCCCTGCTTGCGCTGGATGACTTCGTCCGAGTACTTGATGCCCTTGCCGTTGTATGGCTCAGGCTTGCGCTTGGCGCGGCACTTCGAGGCGAACTCGCCGACGGCCTGCTTGTCCGGGCCGCTGACGGTCACCATCGTCTGGTTGACCTCGACCTTCACGCCCTCGGGAATGCCGACGTCGAGGGTGTTGGCGTAGCCCACGGTGAGGACAAGCTTCTTGCCCTGCACCTTGGCGCCCCAGCCCACGCCGACGATCTCGAGCTTGCGCTCGTAGCCCTTCAGGACGCCCTCGACCGCGGTCGCGATGAGCGCGCGGGTGGTGCCCCAGAAGGCCTTGTTGCTGCCGATGTCGACGATGGCCGGGTCCATGGTGACCTCGACCTTCGTGCCCTCGACCGTGACGCCCACTTCCGGGCGGTAGGTCATGGAGAGCTTGCCCTTCGGACCCTCGAAGTTGACGGTGCGGGCGGCCGCGTTGACGGCAACCTTGACGCCTGCGGGGATCATGACGGGCTTACGTGCGATGCGGGACATGGTGTTGCTCCTGAGTCGAGGAGGTGTTGTTCGCGGAGGATCTGGATCAGCCGACGGTGGCGACGACTTCGCCGCCGATGCGCTTCTCGCGGCATTCGCGGTCGCTCATCACGCCGTAGCTGGTGGAGACGATGGCAATGCCGAGGCCCGACATCGGGCGCGGCAGTTCCTCGACGCTGCGGTAGATGCGGCAGCCGGTGCGCGAGACGCGCTCGAGGTGGTGAATGAGCATCTCGCCGCGCGGACCGTACTTGAGGTCGACGCGGAGCAGGCCCTGGCGGCCGTCGGCGACGAACTCGAAGCTGCGGATGTAGCCCTCCTTGAGGAGGACTTCCGCGACGCCGCGGTTGAGCTTGTTGTTGAGGACGAGCACCTGCTTGGCGCGGTTGCGGCACGCGTTGCGGATGCGGGTGAGCATGTCTGCGGTCAGGTCTTGAAGCGCCATGTTCGGCTCCTTCTTGTTCCGTGTTCGTTGGGGATCTTCACCAGGCCTGGATCACCAGGACGCCTTGCGCATGCCGGGGATCATGCCCTGGAGCGCGAGCTCCCGGAGCATGTGGCGGCAGATGCGGAACTTGCGGTAGTTCCCACGGCTGCGGCCGGTGATTTCGCACCGAAGCTTCTCACGGGAGGAGAACTTCGGCTTCCGGTTCATCTTGGCAAAGACGCGCTTGCTGGCCATTCTGGTGTTCCTTGGTTACGTCCGTCGGTCGTTTGGTAGGGGGCGGCGTCCGCCGCCCGGACTCACTTCTTGTTGCTCTTGCGGTCCTCGGGCTTCTCGAACGGCATGCCCAGCTCGGCGAGCGCGAAACGGCTCATCTTGGGGTCGCTGTTCTTGAAGACGATGGTGATGTTCATGCCGTGCGAGAAGTTCACGCTGGCCATGTTGATCTCGGGCCACACTGCCTGCTCGCTGAGGCCGAAGCTCCAGCTGCCGCCCTTGTCGAAGGAGCGGTCGTTGACGCCGCGGAAGTCCTTGATACGGGGGATGGCCAGGTTCATCAGGCGATCGAGGAAGCTCCACATGCGGTCGCGGCGCAACGTGACCATGAAGCCGCTCGGGGCGCCTTCGCGCACCTTGAAGTTCGACACGCTCTTCTTGGCAAGGGTCATGACCGGCTTCTGGCCGGAGATCTTGCGGAAGGTGTCGATCACGGTGTCGCGGATCTCGGGCTTGAGCTTCTGGTTCTCGAGCTGCTTGCCGACGCCCGTGTTCACGACGACCTTCTCGATCGTCGGGACCTGGCTGATGTTCTTCAGGCCGAACTCCTTCATGAGCTTCGGCGCGACCTGCTCCATGTACATCTGCTGGAGCCGATTCTTGGTGGTGGTAGTGGCCATGGTTGGGTTCACTTCGCCTTCTTGGACTTGCGGGACGGCGACACTGCGCCGAGTTCCTTGCCGCCCTTGGCGGCCACGCGCACCTTGGTGCCGTCGGCCTTCACGGTGAAGCGCACGCGGGTGGGCTTGCCGTCGGCCATCGGGCTGACCTTGGAGATGTGGATCGGGAGCTCGACCTTCACCATCGCGCCCTTGGGACGCATCTGGTTCGGCTTGAGGTGCTTGGTGCGGAGGTTGATCCCCTTCACCACGCACGTCGAGGACTGCGGGTCGACCGAGACGACCTCGCCGGTCTTGCCCTTGTCGGCGCCAGAGCGGACAAAGACGACGTCACCCTTGCGGATATGGGATGGCATCAGATGACCTCCGTGGCGAGGGAAACGATCTTCATGAAGTTCTTCTCGCGCAGCTCGCGAGCGACGGCGCCGAAGATGCGGGTGCCCTTCGGGTTGCCTTCCTTGTCGACGAGCACGCACGCGTTCGAGTCGAAGCGCACGTAGCTGCCGTCGTTGCGGCGGGTCGGGGACTTGACGCGGACGATCACGGCCTCGGCCTTGTCGCCGGACTTGACCTGGCCGTTCGGGATGGCTTCCTTGATCGCGCACATGACGCGATCACCGATGCCCATGGCCACACGGGTGAACCGGCCATTGGCGCTGGAGACGCCCATGATGCCGATGACCATGGCGACCTTTGCGCCACTGTTGTCTGCCACTTCGAGCCTGGATTCCTTCTGAATCATCTGGTTCCTGCCTTCGTTCCGTTGGGATCGATCACTTCTTCTTCTTGCTGCCCGCGTCCGCCTCGAAGACCATCTCGGCCTTGGCCGGGGCCTTCTCGACGATGCGGACGACGGTCCAGCGCTTGGTGCGCGAGATCGGACGGCACTCCGCGATCTCGACGCGGTCGCCGACGTTCGATTCGTTCTTGGCGTCGTGCACGTGCAGCACGGTGCGCTTGCGCACGTACTTGCCGTACTTGGCGTGCTTCGACACGTACTGGATCGTCACCTTGCGCGTCTTCTCGCGCGAAGCGGTCTCGACGACGGCGATGCGATGCGGGGCGTTCTCGCCGACCTTGATTTCTTCGTTCGTGCTCACTTGGAGACCTTCTTGGTGCGGGTGCTGCGCTCGGTGAGGAGACGGGCGAGGTCCTTGCGGTTCTTCTTGAACTGCGAGGAGTCCTTGACCTTCTCGGAGATGGTCTGCGCACGGAGCTCGAAGAGCTTCTTGCGGATGCGAGCCGCTTCGGCTGCGATCTCTTCGTCACGGAGCTTCTTGACTTCAGCTGCCTTCATCTTTGGCTGCCTTTCGTGTGGTTCGGGATCAGACTGCGAGCCGGCGGCCGACGAATCGGCAGCGGACCGGCATCTTGTTTGCGATGCGTGCGAAGGCCTGCTTCGCGAGATCCTCGGGAACGCCCGCGATCTCGAAGAGGAGGGTGCCGGGCTTCACGCGGGCTGCCCAGAAGTCGACGTCCGCCTTGCCGGTACCCATTCGGGTTTCCAGCGGCTTCTTGGAGATCGGCTTGTCCGGGAAGATGCGGATGAAGACCTTGCCCTGGCGACGCAGGAAGTGCTGCGCCGCGACGCGGCCGGCTTCCAGCTGGCGCCCGGAGACCCAGCAGGTCTCGAGGCTCTGGAGGCCGTAGTCGCCGAAGGCGACGTAGTTGCCGCGGGAGGCATTGCCCTTCATCTTGCCGCGCTGCTGCTTGCGGTACTTGACTCGCTTGGGAATCAGGTTTGACATCGGTGGTTCCTAGTTTGGTCCTATTTCCTGTGCGTTGATCAGCGACGGCCACGGGCGCGTGCGCGTCCGCCGGCGGCGTTGGTGGTGGTGTCGTCTTCGGCCTGCTCGAAGAGTCCCTTGTAGACCCAGACCTTGATGCCGATGATGCCGTAGGTGGTCTCCACGTGCGTCACCGAGTAATCGATGTTGGCCTGCAGGGTGGTCAGCGGGATCGAGCCCAGGCGGGTGTCGAAGTTGCGGGCGATCTCGGCGCCGCCGAGACGGCCGGACATCAGGATGCGGATTCCCTTGGCACCGGCCTGCATGGCGGCTTCCGCACGCTGCTTCACGACGCGGCGGTAGTTCGCGCGCTTCTTGAGCTGCTCGGCCATCGACTCGCCGATGAGGCGGGCGACGATCTCGGGGTTCTTGATCTCGATGATCTTGATGCCGACCTTGCGGCCGGTCAGGGCCTCGAGGTCCTTCGTCAGGCGCTCGATCTCGGCGCCCTTGAGGCCGACGACCTGGCCCGGGCGGGCGGTCTTGATGATCACCGAGAGCTCCTCGCGGGTGCGCTCGATGTAGATGTCGCTCACGGCCGCGTACGGGGGCGTACGGTTGAGGCGCTTGTCGATGAACTTGCGGATCTTGTAGTCCTCGACGAGCAGCTCGCCGAAGAGCGCCTTGGGGGCGAACCAGCGGCTCTTGTGAGCCTCGGTCACGCCGACGCGGAATCCGAACGGGTTGGTCTTCTGTCCCATGGTGGTGGTTCCTTCAGTGCGTCAGCGAACGTCGACGGCCACGTGAATGTGGCTGGTGCGCTTCATGATCGGGTGCGAACGGCCGCGGTCCTTGGGCTGGAACCGCTTGATGGTGGGGCCCTCGTCCACGCGGGTCTCGCTCACGAAGAGACGACCCACGTCGAGGTTGGCCTCCTCCGCGTTGGCGATGGCGCTGCGGAGGACGGTCTTGATGAACCACGCGCCGCGGCGGGGGCTGAACTCGAGGGTCGCAAGCGCGTCCTCGATGCCCTTGCCGCGGATCATGTCCGCCACGAGACGCGCCTTGCGGGGCGCGATGCGGGCGAACTTGTGCGAGGCTGCGAACTTCTTGATCTGGTTTGAAGCCATGGTGTTGCTCCTTCAGGCAGTCGATGTCAGGTGGCAGGCGCGGCAGAGCGCGTCAGCCGCCCGCGATGCCTTCCTTCTTGTTGGTGTGGCCCTTGAAGGTGCGCGTGTGCGCGAACTCGCCGAGCTTGTGCCCGACCATCTCTTCGGTGATGAACACGTCAGTGAAGCCCTTGCCGTTGTGGACGGCGAAGGTGAGGCCGACGAACTCGGGGACGACCGTGCATGCGCGACGCCAGGTCTTGATGGACGTGCGCTTGCCGGTGCCCTGCTGCATCGCCTCGGCGCGACGGAACAGCTTCTCGTCGACGACAGGGCCCTTCTTGAGTGATCGGGACATTGCTGGGTGATCTCCGTGTGAGTCTCTTGAGAGTTTCGTCTTGGGTGTTCGCGGCTCAGAGCTTCAGCTGGCCGTAGCGACGGCTCTTGCGGCGACGGATGATGAGCTTGTCCGAGGACAGGCCGTACCGACGGGTACGTCCACCCTTGGAGCCGGTGCCGCTGGCGTTGGACGGCTCCTGGCCGCCCTTCGAGCGGCCTTCGCCGCCGCCGTGCGGGTGCTGGTGATGGCTCATGGCGACGCCGCGGGTACGCGGACGGCGGCCGAGCCAGCGGGCGCGCCCTGCCTTGCCGAGCACGACGTTGGCGTTGTCGGCGTTGCCGACGGTACCGACGGTCGCGCGGCACTCGAGGAGCACCTGGCGGATTTCGCCGGAGGGCATCACGAGGGTCGCGAAGCGGCCTTCCTTGTTGGTCAGGCGAGCGCCGACGCCGGCGGTGCGCACCATGGTGCCGCCGCGGCCCGGGGACATCTCGACGCAGTGGACCTCGAGGCCCGTCGGGATGTGCTTGAGCGGCATGCAGTTGCCGGCGCGGGGGTCGATCTGGTCGGCCGAGCTGAGCACGGTGTCACCCGCGGTCAGGCCCTTCGGCGCCAGGATGTAGCGCAGCGTGCCGTCCTCGTACTTGACGAGGGCAATGTGGCAGGTGCGGTTGGGGTCGTATTCGATGCCGACCACGATCGCCTTCATGCCGTCCTTCTGACGCTTGAAGTCGATGAGGCGGTAGCGACGCTTGTGGCCGCCACCCTGCTGGATGACGGTGAGCTTGCCCTGGCAGTTGCGGCCACCCGTCTTGTGGAGGGGGCGCAGCAGGCTCTTCTCGGGCGACTTCTTGGTCACCTCGGCGTGCATGTTCACCGAGGCGTTGCGCCGGGCGTTCGTGATGGGCTTGTAGACGCGAATGGGCATGGTTCAGTTCCTGTGCTTGATCAGGGACTCGTTGCTTAGAACAGCTCGATCTTCTGGCCTGCGGCGACGCGCACCATGGCGCGCTTCCACGTCTTGCCGGCGACCTTGCCGTACTTGTAGGTGCGGTCGCGCTCGCGGCGGACCTGGGTCTTCACGTCCACGACCTTGACGCCGTAGATGGCCTCGATGGCCTGCTTGACGTCGGTCTTGGTCGCGCGATTGTCGACCTTGAACGCGTACTGGTTGTGCTCGCTCGCGGCAGTCACCTTCTCGGTGACGATCGGCATCTTGATGACGGTGGTGGGTTCCATCGGTGTTCAGCCTTTCGGTCGCCGTCAGGCGTCCTTCTTCTCGACGACGGGGAAGCACGACCCATCGATGAACGAGGCGAGAGACGCCTTGTCCACGACGAGGTAGCGGTGGTTGAGGAGGTCGAACGCGCTCAGCTGCTCGATGCGGCGCACGCCGACGCCCTCGATGTTGCGCGCGCTCAGCATCGCGTTGCGGTTCGCCGGGGCGACCGCCACGAGGCAGGTGCGGTCGACGCCGACCTTCTTGAGGAGGCCGGCGAAGTTCTTGGTGCTCGGCTCGCCGTAGCTGAGGGTGTCGATGCACTTCACCTCGTTGTCGACCAGCTTCGCCAGGAGGGCGTTGCGGTTGGCAAGGCGGCGCATCTTCTTGGTGAGGTCGGTGCGGAAGTCCTCGCGGGTGCGGGTCTTCGCGAACGTGACGCCGCCGCCCTTGCGGTTGGGGACGCGCGAGGCGCCGACGCGGGCGTTGCCCGTGCCCTTCTGCTTGTAGAGCTTGCGCGTGGAGCCTTCGACGGAGCCGCGGCTCTTGGTGCGAGCCGAGCCCTGACGCTGGTTGCCGTGGGTGACGACGTAGGCCTGCTTCAGGAGGGCGTGGCGGATTTCGCCGCCCAGGACGGCCTCATCGATCTTGAGGACGTCGACCTGCTTGCCTTCGGAGTTGAGAATCGGAAGTTCGATCATCGTTGCTTACCTTCGCGGGTGTCCCGCATTCGCCTTCTCCTCCCGGCGCCTGTTGATTGGCGGCGACGGGCAGGATTCGACTCAGGTTCCTTGATCCGTCCGCAAGCTCCGCCTGCGGACGATTCGTCAATTTGTCGCGACCGCGTGGTTCCGCGCCTTCGTGGCAGCGGCCTTCGCGATCCCTGGTTAGCACCTCTTAGGCGCCAGCCTGGATACGCACCTTTCGCTTGTACAGACGGTTCGGGGTCTTGATGAGGAGGAGCCCTTCATTGGCGCCGGGGACGGCACCCTTGACGAGCATCAGGTTGTTTGCGGCGTCGATCTTCACGACGTCGAGGGAACGCACGGTGACCTGCTCGTCACCCATGCGGCGGGCCATGCGCTTGCCCTTCTTGATCTTTGCGCCGTGACCACGGTCGGTGCCGTGCGAGCCGATGGAGCCGGGCGAGCGGTGCTTGCGCTCGACGCCGTGGCTGGCGATCTGGCCCTTGAAGCGGTAGAGCTTCATGACGCCCTGGAAGCCCTTGCCCTTCGAGGTGCCGATCACGTCGACGAACTTCAGCGCCGAGAGGGCCTCGAGGGTGATCTCCTGGCCGAGCGTGTAGGCCTGCGCCTCTGCATCGCTCTCGAGACGGATCTCGCGGTGCATGCGCTGCGGGGCGGCGCCGGCCTTCGCGTCGTGGCCGATCATGGCCTGCGTGCTGTTGCGCGGCTTCATCTCGTCAAACGAGATCTGGACGGCCGGATAGCCGTCGGTTTCCGTGGTCTTCACCTGCGTCACATAGCAGGGGCCGGCCTGGATGACGGTGACGGGGATGTTGGTTCCATCAGGCTTGAAGAAGCGGGTCATGCCGATCTTCTTGCCGAGGATGCCGATCTGCGCGGTGGTCATCTTGCTGCTCCTGCGTTGCGGGTCGCGGGTCTTGGAGACTGCGGGCCCTGGTGACTTGCCGGAGGTCGCTCTGCCTTCAGGTGGGCGACGCGGCTGGTGAGTTCATGACGGCGCGCGATGCGCCGTCATGTGTTGCCTGATGTCAGGCCTTGATCTTGACGAACACGCCGGCGGGGACGACGAGGCGGTTGAGGGCCTCGACGGTGCGGTGGTTCGGTTCGGTGATGTCGATGATGCGCTTGTGGGTGCGGATCTCGAACTGCTCGCGGCTCTTCTTGTCGATGAACGGCGAACGGTTGACGGTGTAGATCTCACGGCGAGTCGGCAGCGGCACGGGGCCGGCAACGCGCGCGCCCGTGCGCTTGGCGTGATCCACGATCTCACGTGCAGACGCGTCGAGCGCCTGGTGGTCGTAGGCTTCCATCCGAATGCGAATCTTGCCGCCCTGCATGGGTGTGCCGTTCCTCAATCCGAGCGCGTCGGCTCCCCTTCCGCATGCTGGCACGTTGCCTGGCATCCGCGGCTGGAGAGAACGCGAATCGCCAAGGATACAGAAATGCGGCAAACTGTCAATGGCACGAGAGATGCAGAACACGCACGTCGAGGTTCTCAGCCCACGCTAGCCTCCGTCGCTGCGTACCGCGAGACGTTCACACCGACCAAGCACACCGCAATCCAGCGATGATCATCACCGTCCACTGCTTTATCAGTCTCGCGTTGTCGACGCTCGTCTCGGTGGGAGGCGCCGTCCCGCCGACCAACCCGCCGAAGGGCGCTCAACGTCCAGATAACCAATCATCCGCGCCCGAGCGCCCCAAGGCTCCGCCCGCCTCCCCGGCTGCGAAGGACGGCCTGGATACCGATTTCCTCGATTTCGAGCTGCTCGGCATGCGTTTTCGTCCGCCAACCGGAAGCGTGATGCGCGCCGAAGGCACCGGCGCCACGGCTACCTGGATTGTCTCCGAACGCGCCGATCCGCCGCGTTTTGTGCTGCGAATCACGCGATTGGTGGCGTCGGAAGCCACCAGCACACCGGCAAAGCAGATCGACGCGTACGTGAAGAGCGTGAGCGAGCGCCCTGCCCCCAATGCCGTCTTCGCGGTCCGCGCGCGCAAGGAATTCGACATGGGTGGCCGGCCTGCGGCCATTCTCTACACATCGCTGCGCGAGGGAACGGGCGATGACGAGATCTCCGCCGTGCAGGGCTACTTCATGCTGCAGGTGGCGCCGAACGAGTTCATGGTGATCTCTGCGCTCCTTGCGGAGAGCGATTACGCATCGATGTCTTCCTTGCTGGAACGCTCGTTCCGCACCATGGAAGTGGTGGATCCGCGCGTGCTCGCCAAGGACCGCACCGCGCGCATGGAGCGCGGCGACCATCTCCTGAAGGGCCTTGACGAGGAAGCGCTGCGGCGCGTCCTCGATCCCGTGGCCAGCAAGGGCGCGCTCCCGGCACCGCACTGGTTCCGCATCAGCCGCTCCGACGCCAACGGCGAGGTGCAGGAAGTGGGCTACATGACGATGGTGGCGATCGAAGCGGCGCAGGGCGTCGCGAATCCCGACCGTCGCGAGAACGAGTGGACCACGGACGAGCGCGAGATGGGGCTCCTGGTCCGCGTCCAGGTGCGCACGCTGCTTGATGCGACCGGCACCGCGGTGAGCGACACCGACGGCCGCTACTGGGTGCGCTGGGATCGCGGACGCGAACTCTGGACCGTGCGCACCACGATGCGCAAGGGCAAGAGCAATTCCACCTCTTCCCAGCTGGGAATCCGCACTGCGCCGGTATCGGGCTCGCCACGGCCGATGCTGGAAGTGGCCGACGTGGTGCCTTCCGCGGCAGCCTCCGCGCCGCGCCGGTGGCCGGTGCCGGCGGTCGGATACCTCTCGCAGGCAGAGGCGCTGCTCCTCACGAGGCTCTTCCCCAAGTCCGACACCCTCACGGAGTACGGCTTCTACTGGTTCGACGCACGCAGTGGCCGCGTGGCGCAGCGCGTGGACCGCGTGGTGCCCGGCTCGGGCGGCGTGACGGTGTTCTCCCAGCCGACGCTTGAGTCGCCGGCCATCGAGCAGCGCCTCGATTCGCGTGGCGACGCGCTGCGACGCACGGGTGACGATGGCTCGATCGTCGAGGCAACCACCGGCGAGGCGCTCCTCGCACTCTGGAAGAAGAAGGGGCTGCCCATCCAATGACGGCGGCATTCATCGGCCTCCCACGAGTGCTGCTGGCGATCCCCGTCTACAACGAGGCGCGCTCGATCGATCGCGTGCTCGGCGCCGTGCGCGGGTACGTGCGCGATGTGCTCGTGATCGATGACGGCTCAATGGACGAGACACCTGCGAAGCTGGCGGCGCATCCGGTGGAGGTGATCCGGCACTGCACGAACCGCGGCTATGGCAGGTCGATGCAGGACATCTTCCACGCCGCGGATGCCGACGGATACGGCTGGGTGATCACGATGGACTGCGACGAGCAGCATTCGCCCTCCTCCATCCCGGATTTCCTGCAGGCGATCCGTGCGGATTCCTCGGACGTGGTGAGCGGCAGCCGCTACCTGCGCACGATGGCCGGCGAC
>JBIIJH010000170.1:0-5059 GCA_044233905.1 Phycisphaerales bacterium | reverse complement strand
ACTGGAAGGTGCCCGTCAAGGACCCGGTGTGCCAGCAGCCGCTGAGCGTCGTGGAGAAGCAGTGCGGCGCCGCCGCCGCCGAGAAGCTCCGCAAGGAGCGCGAGGCAGCCAATCCGTCCGGCGCAACGCCGCCGAAGGGTGCTGCCTCCGCCCCGGGCGAGGAGCCCTCGAAGTGACGGCTGCGGGTCTCGCCGTCGCGCGCGAGATCGCCAAGGACATCAAGCTTTCGCACTCGGTCTTCGCCCTGCCGTTCGCGCTGCTGGGGGCGTTCGTGGCGTTGCCGCCGGGGCCCATCGATTGGCCGCGCTTTGCGCTGACCGCCGCGCTGGTGGTGGGCTGCATGGTCACCGCGCGCACCGCGGCGATGGTCTCGAACCGGCTGCTTGACCGGCAGATCGATGCGGGCAATCCGCGCACCGCGGGCCGCGCGCTCCCTGCCGGACGCGTGGCGCCTGCGCAGGCGAAGGCCGCGCTGGCCGCGTCCGGCGCGCTCTTCGTGGGCTGCTGCGCGCTCTTTGCGTTGCTCCAGTCGAACCCGTGGCCGGTGGTGCTCTCGCTGCCGGTACTTGCGTGGATCTGCGCGTACGGGCTCTTCAAGCGCTTCACCATGCTGTGCCACGTGTGGCTCGGCGCGAGCCTGGCGATCAGCCCGGTGGCTGCGGCGCTTGCCGTGCGGCCGGAAGCGGCGACCGGCTCGGCACCGTGGCTCCTCGCGGGCGCGGTGCTGCTCTGGGTGGCAGGCTTCGACGTGCTATACGCCATGCAGGACGTGGCGGTGGACGTGCGTGACGGCCTGCACAGCATCCCGGCGCGGCTCGGCATGAAGCGGGCGGCGTGGATCTCGCGGGCCATGCACGTGGGATCGGTGCTGATGCTGGTGGCGTTCTGGCGCGCGGACGTCGCGCTCGGCACCGGCTTCGGCGTGGCGGTCGGCGTGGCGGCGGCGGTGATCGCCATGGAGCACGTGCTCCTTGCCACCGGCGGCGCGGCGGGGTTTGCCAAGCACTTCACCACGCTCAACGGCGTGGTCTCGCTGGTGCTCGGCGGCGCGGGAATCGCGTCGATCGTGGCATCGCACGGGTGAATCCATGGACAAAGCCGAACAGGACAACAACGATGGAACGCCCGACGACGCGCTCACGGAGGCGCCGAAGAAGGCGCACCGCAAGCCGGCGCGCATCGCGCCCGCGGCGGAGCTGGGCGAGTCGCTGCGCGAGGCGCTCCTGGCGGAGATCGACGCCGCGTTGCTGGAATGCGACGGGCTTGCAAGCTGGGAACAGCCGCGCCGCCGGCGCGCCGTGCACGAGATGCGCCGTGCGCTGAAGCGCTTCCGCGCGGGGGCAAGCCTCTGCAAGGGCGCGGTGGATGCGGTGGAGGTGCGCGCGGTGCAGGAAGAGGTGCGCGCCACGGCCGAGCGCCTCTCCGCCACGCGCGACCGTGATGTCCTCATCGAGACCATCGCGAGCGTCTGCGAGATCTTCCCCGGGCAGTCGCGCCGAAGCATCCAGGCAATCACCGTGGCGGTGCTGGCGCCGGAGAAGGCCACCACCGCGGCGGCGGACTGGCAGCAGGCCGCGGCGATCCTGCGCGGGCAGCTCGAGGCCATGCGCACGCGCATGCATGCGGTGGACCTGCGCGCCGTGGGGCCCGACGGCATCGCCGAGACCATCTCGCGCAGGTGGCGGCGCGCACGGCGCGAGGCGGCCGTGCCATGGGACGCCGGGCACCTGGACGGACTGCACGAGGTGCGCAAGGAGTGCCAGCGCATCGCGCTGCAGCTGGTGCTGGTCTCGCGCCTCGGTCCGCGCCGCAAGCTCGAGAAGCTGGCGAGCGACCTGGGGCAGGTGGTCTCGCGCATCGGCGAGGACCGTGACCTTGGGCTGCTCGAGGAGCTCCTCAAGGAGCGGCGCGCCGAGTTCCCCGATCCGCGCCAGGTCGACGAGATGCTGCGCCAGGTGGCGGAGCGGCGCGAGCAGCTGCTGCGTTCCGCGCGCAAGCGTGCCTCCAAGGTGCTGCGTGCGAAGGCGGCCGAGATCCGCAAGCTGGTCTCCACCGGTCGCGGGCGCTCGGCGCGCAGCTGAGTCGCGGGCATCGCCCGTGTACCCTGTGACCCCCATGAGCGGCAACGAACAACAGCAGAAGAAGGGCGGCGGCAATGCCCCCGCAGCGAAGACGGCCATCACCCCCACCCGCGAGGAGAACTACGCCGAGTGGTACCAGCAGGTGGTGCGCTCCGCCGACCTGGCGGAGAACAGCCCCGTGCGCGGCTGCATGGTGATCAAGCCCTGGGGCTACGCGCTCTGGGAGAACGTGCAGCGCGTGCTGGACGGCATGTTCAAGGCCACCGGGCACAAGAACGCCTACTTCCCGCTCTTCATCCCGCTCAGCTTCCTCGAGAAGGAGGCCGCGCACGTGGACGGCTTCGCCAAGGAGTGCGCGGTGGTCACGCACCACCGCCTGAAGGCCGGGCCCGACGGCAAGCTCATCCCGGACGGCGAGCTCGACGAGCCGCTCATCGTGCGCCCGACCAGCGAGACCATCATCGGCGCGACGTTCGCCAAGTGGGTGCAGAGCTACCGCGACCTGCCGCTCCTCATCAACCAGTGGGCCAACGTGGTGCGCTGGGAGATGCGCACGCGCCTCTTCCTGCGCACGGCCGAGTTCCTCTGGCAGGAGGGCCACACCGCCCACGCCACCGAGGCCGAGGCCGTGGAGGAGACCATGAAGATGCTGAAGGTCTACGCCGACTTCGCGGAGAACTGGATGGCGATGCCCGTCTTCCAGGGCCGCAAGACCGACAGCGAGCGCTTCCCCGGCGCGGTGGACACCTTCTGCATCGAGGCAATGATGCAGGACCGCAAGGCCCTGCAGGCCGGCACCAGCCACTTCCTGGGCCAGAACTTCGCGAAGGCCAGCGAGATCCAGTTCCTGGACGCAGACGGCCAGCAGAAGTTCGCCTGGACCACCAGCTGGGGCGTGAGCACGCGCCTGATCGGCGCGATGGTGATGACGCATTCCGACGACGACGGCCTGATGGTGCCCCCGCGCCTGGCGCCGACGCACGTGGTGATCCTGCCCGTGACGCACAAGCCGGAGACCGCGCAGCAGGTGCTCGACTACTGCCAGAAGCTGGCCGCGGACCTGCGTGCGCAGCACTTCGCGGGGCGTGCCATCGAGGTGGAGGTCGACGCGCGCGACATGCGCGGCGGCGACAAGATGTGGCAGTGGGTGAAGAAGGGCGTGCCCGTGCGCATCGAGGTCGGCCCGCGCGACATCGAGCAGGGCGCCGTCTTCATGGCGCGCCGCGATCGCAGCGCCAAGGACAAGGTGGCCGTGCCGCGCGATGAGTTCGTGAAGGGCGCTGCGGCGCTCCTCCAGGAGATCCAGGACGGCATGTTCGCCCGCGCCAAGGCGTTCCGCGAGGAGCACACCAAGCGCATCGACACCCGCGCCGAGTTCGAGGCGTTCTTCACGCCCAAGCGTGCGGGCGACGAGAACCAGCCGTCGGAGATCCACGGCGGTTTCGCGCTCAGCCACTTCTGCGGCGACGCGGTGGTGGAGGCGGACGTGAAGAACCGCTTGGGCGTGACCGTGCGCTGCATCCCGCTCGATGGGGCGGATGAGCCGGGGACGTGCGTGATCACGGGGCGGCCGAGCGCTCGGCGCGTGGTGTGGGGCAAGTCGTACTGACGCGGGCGTGAGGCGAGGCGACGTCCCTGCGGGGCGCGTCTACTGGCCCCCGTCGCCTTGCGGGGGCATTCGAGTGACGCCGGCGTACTGGCCCCCGTCGCCTTGCGGGGCGGGCGGCATGGCGCCGCCACGGCCCCTCCGGCGAGGGGGGCCAGGCACCGTGTGCTCCAATGGCGTCGGTTCGGCAATGGCCTCACCGCCGCGGGTGGAGTTGGGCGATAAGCGACACTCGCGGTGGGTATCCAGGTGGCGTTTGGGTGCCTTGGAGCCGCGTTTCTCCGATAATTTGGTGTTTGAACGCAAACAATCGGTTTCTGTAGAGAAATTCCGCGCCAATTGGGTGCGGACGGTCAAATCAGGGGCATCATCCCTACGTGCCGTGACGGTTGTCTGTCCGGCGCCCAGTCGGTTCTTGGTTTCGAGAGAGGAAAAGGAACATGCGATCTATTTACGCGTCCATGCTGGCTGTTGCCGCGGTCTCTGCGTCCGCGCACGCCGGTCTCGTCAATCCGTTGATCCCGAGCTGGTCCGGTGGCGCGAACACGCAGCGTGCGCAGTGGGATTCGTTTACGCAGCCCTCGGGCGGTGCGAACGTGCCTGACCAGGCTGGTTCATCGCCGTTCTCGCTGTTCAACTTCGGCCCCGGCGCCTTCATCACGGGCAGCGGCAACATCTACAGCCAGAACGGCGTCCTCGCCATCATGCTCATGGGCGGAACGCCGAACAACGCGTCCACCCCCACGCAGGTGGTGATGAACGTCGCCACCGCCGGTTCCACGCTGAACCTGTCGAGCGTCCGTCTCACGCTCTTCGACAACATCGGCAACTCGGTCTCGATCGCGCCCGCGCTGAGCGAGCTGCGTGCCGATTCGCCGACGCCGCCGCAGGGCGCCGCGCAGACGTGGGCCTTCACGTGGGACACGGCCGGCGTCCAGCTCACCGCCACCGGCTTCCGCGTGGAGTTCTCCGCCGGTGCGCCGAGCATGTCGCTCGATGCCGTGCGCCTGGACATGCAGTACGTACCGGCACCCGGTGCGTTTGCGCTGGTCGCCGCCGCTGGCATCTTCGCGCGCCGTCGCCGCCAGGACTGAACCATCCCGGAACCCGGTTCCGGATTGCAGCACACGCCTCCGCCCGACTGCCTCGTGCAGCGGGCGGCTGTGCTTTTCCGGGTTGCCGCGGGGCCCGGATCGTGGGAACCTCCCGGGTGCCGCGCGGCTCTCACCTGCAACCAGGAGGCTCTCATGCTGTTTCGCCAGATCGACGACCCGAAGCTCGCCCAGTACGCCTACCTCATCGGCTGCCAGCGCACCGGCGAGGCCATCGTGTTCGACCCGGAGCGTGACGTGGACCGGTACGTGGACGCCGC
>JBIIJH010000047.1:0-16843 GCA_044233905.1 Phycisphaerales bacterium | reverse complement strand
GAGGAACGCGCTTCCTGGAAGGTGCTCACCGTCATCGCGGCATCGCCGATCGGCAGGGCGACGCGCTCCTCGAGCCGGGTGACCGGGTCGACGAGGGTGGCCAGCGGATACGGCAGGCCGGTGGCCGCGTTCAGGGGGGCCTCCGCCGCAGGTTCGCCGGCGATCGCAAGCGAGAGCGGCATCGTGACGGCCTCGCCGAGCTGGACCATGCCGCCGGCGCCCCAGCATCGCTCCGGGATGTGCGGCACGGTGTCGATCATGCCCGTGTAGTAGGCCAGGTGCAGCGACAGCACGCCCTTGGAGGGTTCGCCGTCGAGCGCGTAGTTGCGGGTCAGGTACTTGTCGGTGCCCAGGGACTCGACCATCGCGGAATCGAGCTGCTGGTCCTCGCCGAACTTCTGCCAGCGACCGAGCGTGGTGGGCAGCGAGCCGAAGTCGGCGCGCAGCGCGATCGGCTCCTTGCGGAGGTAGACCTCGAAAGACTGCATCGCGGCGCGCAGCCCGAGCCCGCCGATGGCGAGGGTGGCAAGCAGGGCGACGTAGGCAACGCGCGTACGCGGTGCGAAGCGCAGGCTCATGGCGTGCCTCCCGCCGCGCCCGGCTCGACGTCGACGACGAGGTTCCTGATGAGCCACATCGCGCCCAGGAAGAGGAGGAACGCCGGCACCAGCCAGACGAGGCCCACCATGCTGTGGAACTCGCCAGTGCTGAAGTTGGTGTCCACCATCGAAAGCAGGCCGAGCGACGCGACGCGAAGCACGTTCACGAAGATCGAGATCGGCACGCCCGCCGCCACCAGGAGCACGCGCTGCCACCATCGCGGCAGCCCGAGCGCGGCGAGCGCGACGCCGATGGCGAGGAACGCCATGAGCGTGCGCATGCCCGAGCATGCCTCCGCCACGTTGAGCGGGTGCATCGTGCCGTCCGACATGTGCACGGTGAGCACGTTTCCGGTGCGGTCGGTGTCGATGCCGATGGTGTTCAGGAGCAGGTCCGCGCCGATGGCGCTCCAATCCTGCAGCCGTTCCGTGACGCGCGACATGGCGCGCTCGGAGATGTACTGCCCGAAGACCACGCAGTACGCCCACGGGAACCACAGCCAGCGGATGGACGACATGCCGAACACGGCAAGCAGGGAGCCGAGCAGCGCGATCCCGACGCCGGCACCGCGCAGGTTGTGGTGCTGCAGCGCCGGCGGCCCGAACGCCGCGGCGGAGTACACGCCGAGCCCGAGCAGCACCAGCCCCAGCGCACCGAAGGAAGGCCGGAAGGCCGAGGCAAAGACGCGGTCGCGCTTCACGTAGACGAAGTAGCACGCGATGACCGGGATCAGGAGCGTGTGCCCCCAGTCCTGGACCTGCGTGGTGGCCATCGACACCTGCTGCTGGAAGAAGTCCCAGAAGGTGGCCACGAAGATCGCCACCCAGGCCGCCGCCAGGATCACCGCGGTACGCGGCGACAGCTCCACTCCGCCAACGCCGCCACCCGCCGCGGAGGCCGCGACGTCAGCACGCTGGGGGGTGTTCGCTGGAGAGCTGCTCATGCGAGGATCCGCATTCCGACTGCCTGGCGAGGATCGCTGCGACACTCGCTACGCCCGGCGGCGAGCCGGGTTCGCCGTGCGATCAGAATTGCTGCTGCGAGAAGGGCGGTGGTCCGAAAACATCGTTTCCGAAATTTCGGTCGATCAGGAAGCCGAAGCCGTAAGTCATGCGGAAGCCGTTGCGGATGACCGCCAGCGGCGTCGCGAAGAAGTTGGTGCCGATGATGATGTGGTCATCGGCGCGCATGACGATGTCAGGCTCCGCCTTGTTGCGGATGGCGGCGAGGTTGACTCGGATGGCGGCCTCGCGGTCCGGCGCGATCTTGCGGATCAGGTCGACGCGCTGCGGGATGGCGATCTGGCCGAGTCCGCCGGCTGCTGAGACCAGGCGGCTCAGGGTGAGTTCGCCGATGGGCGGCAGGTTGTAGACGCCGGGACGGGCGATTTCGCCGTCGATGTACACGACGCCGATGTCGCTCTCGACGTGGATCTTGTCGCCGGGACGGACGAGCACGTTCTGCGTCAGGTCGCCCTGCTGCAACTTGGCCCAGTCGACCAGGATGACGCGCGTGCGCTTGCCATTGGGGAGCCGGAAGTCCTTGCCCTTCTTGAGCGGGCGCGCCTCGGAGGCGAACGCCGCGGGACCGGTGATCGCACCATCAGGCGAATTGGGCGTTGCGAGGCCAACATCGGGCGAGGCGGGGCCGGCACTGCCGGCGGAAACGTAGACCCACTCCTGCTTCTGCGTGTCGAACACGTAGCGCGACTCGGTGGCCGGTACGGAGGCTGGCGGGGTCTGCACGTCCTGGACCGTCTGGACGACCGCGGTCTCCGCCACCTTGGGAGCCTCGAGCTGATCCACATCCACGACCACGGCGGGCGAGCGGAGCGCGCCGGGGCTGGCAGCGGGCGGTGCGGATGCAGGTGCGGGCGCGGGCGCCGAAGGTTCGGTCGGCGCAGTCGCGGCGGGCGGCTGGATCTGCTTGAGCAGGTCATCGACCGACGGAGCGGACGATTCGCCGGGCCCCGTGGCAGGAGCAGTACCCGGAACAGTGGGCGGAACAGAGCCCGCCGCTGGTGCCGAAGGAGCCGGGCCTGCGGACGGGGTTGAGCCCGGGGCGGGCTGCGCATCGACCGCGGCGGCGTCGTCCGCGCTGGTGATGAGCGTGCGGACGATGCGGATGCGGCGCGCACCCTCGTTCGCACCGCCGGCGAGCGCCACGGCCTGCTCGATGTCGAAGTCCGGGCGCTGCAGGGCGTACACGCCCGAATTGCGCACCTGGCCATCGACCGTGAAGGTGAAGGCACGGCCCTCGACGATGGTCACGTCGACGCGCGGGTCTCGGATGATCGGCTTGAGCTTCGCCTCGATGGCGCCGACCAGCTCGCTCTGCGACTTGCCGGCCACCTCGATCGAGCCCACGATCGGCAGGAGGATCTTGCCGGACTGGTCGACGGTGCGGCGGAACTGCTCGGCCTTGTCCACCTGGAACAGGTCGTTGATCTGGACTTCGATGCCATCGCCCGAGGCAAAGATGTACTCGGAGTTCCCGGGGATCAGGTCAGCAGCGACCGGCGCGCCGATCTCGGTCGCGAAGGCGTCCTGCTCCACCTCGATCACGTCGATCTTGCGCAGGATCGGGATGGAAGTGGGCGTGTGCTCGAAATAGCCGGTGCGGCTGGGGTCCATCCAGCTGTCGTAGTCGCAGCCGGAGGCCAAGAAAACGAGGGATGCACAGGCTCCTCGGACTGCATTCCGCCGAGCAACTGCCCGGGTGGCGCAGGCGGCGGGATGGGCAGGCTTTGCAGGCCGGGGGCGCGTCATGTCACGGGAACCTCAGGTGGGGTTGGTCGGTTGTCAAGCACCGACCGGAGCCGAACATTTCATCGACCCTCCACCGGGAAAGCGCGGAGCGGTCGCATGGGCTATCGGCAAGGGGGAAAGGCTACCTGCACCCGCACCGCGCACCGAACGCAAGTTTCCACTCCGAACATCAACCTAACGCGACAGGCAGTAGTCGAGCACCGCCATCCGAACTGCAACGCCGTGCGTGACTTGCAGCAGTATCTGGCTGCGGCGACGGTCGTCGGCAACGTCGTCATCCACCTCGACGCCGCGGTTCACCGGACCAGGGTGCATGACGATGCATCGGGCGGGAAGCCGCGCTGCGCGGTCCCGGGTCAGGCCGTACTGCACGCGGTAATCCGAGGCGATGGAACCACCCGCGGCACGCTCCAGCTGGACACGAAGCATCATGATCGCATCAAGATCGTGCAGATTGGCGTCAAGATCGTTTGAGATCGACACGTTTTCGGCCACCACCGGGATCTGTGCGAAAGACTTCGGCATGAGTGTCGGCGGGCCAATGAGCCGCACCTTGGCACCGAGCGTGGTCAGCGCGTGCAGGGCGCTGCGCGCCACCCGGCTGTTGGCGATGTCGCCCACGATGGCGATGGTGGCGCCCTGGAAGCCGCCGAGCGCCCGTCGGATGGTCAGGCAATCGAGCAGGCCTTGGGTGGGGTGCTCGTGCCGACCGTCCCCTGCGTTGATGATCGAGCAGCGCACGTGGCGAGCCAGCTGGGCGGGTCCACCGGAGAGGTCGGTACGGACGACGATGGCGTCCACGCCGAGCGCCTCCACGTTGAGCGCGGTGTCGAGGAAGGTCTCTCCCTTGCTGGCGCTGGAGCCCGATCCCTGCAGCGCCAGGCTGCGCGCTCCCAGGCGCGCCGCGGCGGCCTCGAAGCTGAGGCGGGTGCGCGTGGAGTCCTCGAAGAAGAGGTTGGCGACCAGCTTGCCCGCGAGGGACGCCGGTGCTGCCGCCTCGCCGCGGGCGGCGGGAATGAACGACTCCGCCCGGTCAAGGAGCGCCGTGAGCGCAGGTGCGTCGAGGCCTTCGAGCTGCAGCAGGTGACGCGGCATGGCGGGGAGTGTACGGATGCGGTCCGCGCCCCGCCGCGGCGGCCCTGCCCCCCTGCCCCACTACGCTGAACCGCATGGCACGCCGCATCTGGGTCACCGCCGACACGCACTTCGGGCACGCCGAGGCGATCGAGCTGTTCGGGCGCCCGTTCCGGGATGTGCGCGAGATGGACGGCGCGATCCTCGATGCGATCAACGCGCGCGTCGGCAAGCGTGACGAGCTGCTTCACCTCGGCGACGTGTTCGGCGGCATCGACTGGAAGAGCCGGCCGGCGCGCTGCGAGGCACGTGCCACGCTCGCGCGGATCCGCTGCCGGCGCATCCACCTGGTGACCGGCAACCAGGATCCCGTGTCGCCGTCGTTCGCTCGGCTGTTCCGCAGCGCGAAGGAGTCGCGCACGTTCCGCGTCGATGCGCCAGGCGCGCTGCCGCGCCTGCGCGTGGTGTGCCACCACTATCCACTCCGTCAATGGCGCGGCATGTGGGCGGGGGCGCTGCACCTGCACGGACATGCGCACGGCTCGGTGGAGGAATTCGGCCGCTCCGTCGACGTGGGCGTCGACTGCTGGAACTTTGCGCCGATTCCGCTGGAAGACCTGGTGGAACTGCTGTGCGCTCGGCCCGTTCCCGAGGGCGGATTCCGCCGTGTGCACCCGGTGCGGCCGGCGTCGGCAGTGCCCGCGCAGGACGCATGACGCTCGAGGCGCGTCGCCGTCAGCCGCCGCTGTCAACCACCCCCATCACCCCCCGTTGTAGGCCGGGTTCGACCACCACGCGCCCTGCACGAACGGGTAATTCGGATTGTCGATGAAGGGGTCGCCGCTGTCGCCCTCCGTGGTGGCGTACAGGTTGCCACCGGGACCCGGGCCCTGGCTCGCCCGCTGCATCTGTGTCGGCGACATCGAGTCGCCCCAGAGGTCTGCGTCGCTGCGGTTGTCGCAGGCGGCGAGAACGCAGGCCACCGCGGCACATGCGGACAGGCCGAGGACGCGGCGTCCACGGGACGGGCGCATGACGGGCGATGTGGACTGCAGTGCGAGCATGGAAGCATCCTAGAGAGTGGCGGCAGGCGGTCAAGGCACGCGGCGAACATCGGCCGCGAGACCGCTCGTCGGCGACGTCAACGTTCCGCGGAAATGCGCCACACCGCGCCCTTGGCGCGCGGATCCTGGCTGCCCTCGAACGTCACCAGGTAGACGGTGCCGTCGTTGGCCTGTCCGAAGCTGGTGGGGAGGTGATTGCGGGTGGTGTGCAGCACCTCGGGTCCGGTGACCAGCTTGCCCTTCTCGGCACGCAGGCCCCAGATGCGGCAGGAGACGAGGTCCGCGTAGAGGTAGACGCCTTCGAGCGCACCCGCGGACTTGCCGCGGCAGACGAACCCGCCGGTGATGCTCACGCCCTCGGAATGCGGGTACTCGGCGATCGGGTCGATGAAGTCGCTCCCGAACTTGCCGGCCTGGCCGCCCGGGAACGCATGCAGCGCCTCGCGCGGGTTCCACCCGTAGTTGCCGCCCTTGGTGATGATGTCCACTTCCTCGTACTGGTTCTGCCCGACATCGCCTGCGTACAGCTCGCCCGTGCCGCGATCGAACGACATGCGCCAGACGTTGCGGAGGCCGTACGCCCAGATCTCCGGGCGCGCGCCGTCGACGCCGACGAACGGATTGTCCTTCGGGATGCCGTAGGGGCGATCGCCCTCGGGACGATCGACGTCGATGCGCAGGACCTTCGCGAGCAGCGTGCCCAGGTCCTGCCCCGCAAGCTTCGGGTCGTTGGCTGCGCCGCCGTCGCCGCAGCTCAGGTAGAGCATGCCGTCGGGGCCGAAGAGGATGGTGCCGCCGTTGTGGTTCGAGTACGGATCGTCGATGGAGAGGAGCACCTTCTCGCTGTCGGGCTTCGCGGTCCCGGTCTCCTTGTCCATGGTCCAGCGCGAGAGCACGTCGTGGCGCTGGCCCTCCTGGTCACGCATGGTGTAGTAGACGAAGAACGTCGAGTTCTTCGCGAAGTCCGGGTGGAACGCGAGCGACAGAAGCCCTTCCTCGTTGCCGGCGCTGTTGACCTGCTTGCGGATGTCCATGAAGACCGGTGCTTCCTTGGAATCGCGCGCGGCGGGATCGAGGACCAGGACGCGGCCCGGCTGCTCCACCACGTACATGCGCTCGTCGTTGCCCGGCTCGAAGAGCACCTGGATGGGTCGGCGGAGCACCACTTCCGGGGAGACGCGCTGCAGCTTGAGCTTGGGCATGGACGCGCCCTTCGCCGGGGCCGTGGCGTCCGCGGGCGCCTTCGCCGGCGCGGGAGCCTGCGCATGCGCGGCGGAAAGCGAGAACGACACGGCGAACAACGAGGCGAGTGCGTGGAGGCGATGCTGCTTCATGGTGTTCCTGGTGCGCGAGGCAGTGACGGGCGGGCCCAATGCTAGCCCGGTCGGGCGGCCGCGACCGCTTCCGCCAGCAGCTGCACCGACAGGGCGGCGCTGCCCTCGGCCTTGTTGTTGATGACCACGAATCCCGGGCGCGCGGGAGAGGCGTGCGACAGGAGCGCCGCAATCTCGGAGCGCACCGGGATATCCGGCACCTGCAGGCGATCGAAGGGCTCGAATGCCTCGGACGCGGATTCGTACGTGGTGCCGGCGGCGAGCATCCAGCGCACCACCAGGGCGCGGAAATGATGGGCGCCGCTCCCGGCCGCGACGAGCGCCCGCTCCTGCTCGGTGACGGTCGGCACGGTGGGATGCTGCAGGTAGCAGTGCACGGCGCCCACCGACGCAAGCGCCTGCGAATAGCGCGCCGCGTGCTCGGGGCGGAAGAGCTCGCGGTTGCGGACCTCGACGGCAAGGGTGACGGGCGCGCCGGCGCACTCGATGCCGCGCAGCGCGCCGAAGCACGCGGCAAGCATGTCGACGAACCGCTCCGTACCACCGATGCGTCCACGCGCGGAGAGGTCGAGGTACGGGAACTGGAACACCACGGGGCCAAGCCTTGCACCCAGCCCCTCGACCGCGGGCGCGAGCACCTCGTCGCGGATGAAGGCCGGATCCATGAAGTGCGGGTTGGCGACGCCGCCGACGCGCAGCGCGGTGGTGCTGCCGAGCGTGGATCCCGCGCCGTCCATGTCCGGGCGCGTGCAGCGCTGCTCGGCCTTGACCGTGAAGCGGAAGTCGTCGGGGACCAGCGAAGCAAGCATCCGGTACTCCGCGACCGACGGCGTCGCGTAGAAGGCACGGTCGAGGCCGACGGTACCGAAGAGCGGCCACGCGGCGTAGGCAGCCAGCCCATCGCGTGCCAGTGCATTGGCGGGCGAGCGCGCGCCGAAGATCATGCCGCGCCAGCCCGGATACGCCCAGCTGCTGGTGCCGAGCCGCAGATGCTGCGGCAATTGGCCCGCGAGTGCGCGCACCCCGGACGGCACCGGCGCAGGCGGCACGCGCTCCATGGCGCGATCGACGGGCGAATTCCCGAAGAGCGAGCCGACGCCGTCGTCGCCTGGATGTTGAGGTCGCGCACGTGCCATTCGCGGCAAGCGTAACGGCCGAGGCGCACCATGCGCGTGGTACCGTGCGCCGATGCGCATCGCTTCCATGCTGCTCCTCGCCTCCCTCGCCGGCTGCGCGCAGCAGGCGGCCACGGAGAAGACCGTCGCTCCCACGACCAATGCCGCAGCGCCGGCTGCAGCCGACGCGCGTGCGTCCGAAGGCGGCTTCACGCCGCTCTTCGACGGCCGGACGCTCACCGGTTGGGTGGGCGACACCGCGGGCTACTCGGTGGAGTCGGGCGCGATCGTGTGCGGCCCGAAGGGCACCAACATCTACACCCATACCCAGTACGCCAACTTCGTCCTGCGCTTCAGCTTCAAGCTGACGCCGGGCGCAAACAACGGCATCGGCGTACGGGCGCCCGTCACCGGCGATGCGGCGTACGAGGGCATGGAGATCCAGGTGCTCGACGACGGCCACGAGAAGTACAGGAAGTGGCTCAAGCCCTGGCAGCGCCACGGCAGCGTGTACGGCATCTCGGCATCGACCGGCAGCACCGCCGCGCTGCGGCCCGTCGGCGAATGGAACGACGAGGAGATCGTGGTCGACGGGCGGCGCGTGAAGGTGACGCTGAACGGAACCGTGATCCAGGACGTCGACCTCGACGAAGCCGCCAAGGCCGGCACGCCGAGCGGCAAGGAGCACCCCGGCCTGAAGCGCACCGCGGGTCACATCGGTTTCCTCGGCCACGGCGACCACGTCGAATACCGCGACATCCGCATCAAGGTGCTGCCGGCGACGCCGGTGCGCAGGAACAGCTGAACAACGAGCGAACCATGCCATTCATGCAAGCAACCCCGGACAACACGGCCCAATCGAGCGGGCGCGGCCACTCCATCCTGCTGATCCTGGCAGCCATCGTGGTGGTCGCCGCGGGCATCCGCGAGGCGTCCGGGATCCTGACGCCGATCCTGGCGGCGGCGTTCATCAGCATGATCGCCATCCTGCCGCTGGCGCTGCTCCAGGGCAAGCTCGGCGTGCCGCGCTGGATTGCGCTGCTCATCGTGCTGGCGCTCACGCTCGGCGGCGCGCTCGGCATCGGCTTCTACCTGAGCCAGTCCGCGGCGGCCATCAAGCCGCTGCTTCCCGAGTACGAGAAGCGCATCGACGAACTGCTGCTGAGCGCCCTGCAGGCCGTCCAGGGCCGTGGCCTCGACATCGATCCCGAGCGCATCATGCGCGCCGCGCACGAATGGAAGATCGCCGACTTCGCGGATGTCATCGTCCTCTCCATCGCCAAGGTCCTCCAGAACCTGCTCTTCGTGCTGCTCGTGAGCGCGTTCATCATCGCGGAGGCATCGAGCTTCCCGGCCAAGATGCGCGTGGCGTTCCCCGCCGCGATGTCCGGAAGCGGGCTCAACAGCGTGGCCGACAAGGTGCGCACCTTCCTGGTGGTGATCACGCAGCTCAACGTGGTGCTGGCCGTCATCAACTGGATTGCATGCGTGGCCATCGGCGTGCCGTTCGCGTTCCTGCTCTCGTTCCTGGTGTTCTTCCTGAACTACATCCCGACGATCGGCGCCATCGTGGCCAGCCTGCTGGTGGTGGCGATCGCGCTGGTGACGCAGGGCTGGGGCGGCGCGCTCGCCATGGCCATCGTGCAGGCACTGGCCGGCGTCCTCATCGGCAGCGTGCTGCAGCCGAAGATGCTGGGAGCGCGCCTGGGGCTCTCGCCGCTGGCGGTGCTCCTCTCCTTGGTGGTGTGGGGATACCTCCTCGGCATCGCCGGCATGTTCTTCGCCGTGCCGCTCACCATCATCGTGAAGATCATCCTCGACTCCACCGATGACCTGCGTTCGCTCTCGGTGCTCCTCGGCGATGCCGCAGGCGCGCGCGAGGCGGAGAAGAGGTGAGCGCATGGAGGGCGCCGCGGGCGCTTCGGATGGCACGGCGGCGTGGGCACGGCTGGCGGAACCGTCGGCCGCTCCGCTCCTGGACGCGCTGCGCGGGATCGACGCGGCCCCGGCCGCGGGCATCATCGAGCGCCTGCGCAAGGCGTTCCCGGCCGACACGGTGACCGCGGCCATCGAGCTCTCGATCGCTCGCACGCGCGCGCATGACAAGTTCGGCGAGCGCGCGGACACGCTCTGGTGCGATCGCCCCGGTGTGGAGATGGCGAGCTCGCCGGCGACCGCCGCGTGGAAGGCCGCGCGCTTCCGCGAAGCGGGCGCCGCGCGCATCGACGACCTCTGCTGCGGGATCGGCGGGGACCTGATGGAACTGGCGCGCGTGGCGGATGCCGTGGGCGTGGACATGCAGCCGCTGCGCGCATGGATGGCCGCGTGCAATGCGTCATGCAGGGTGCGTTGCGCGGACGCGGTGGCGGAGCCTGGCGATGCGCCGTTCGCGCATGCGGATCCCGCGCGGCGCGCAGGCGGGGGAAGGATCCATCGCGCGGAAGACCTGCTGCCATCGCTCGAATCGCTGCGCGCATCGATGCGCGGCCGTGCGGGTGGTGCGATCAAGCTCGGGCCCGGAATGGACCTCGGCTGGGGCGAGGTGGACGCGGACGACGAGGTGGAGTTCATCGGCGAGCACGGCAGGCTGGTGCAGCAGGTGCTCTGGAGCGGCGCGCTGGTCCGCCGGCCGGGCGCGCGCACCGCCACGAAGGCGTGCACCGGGCGGACGGTGAGCGGAACGCCGGACGACGCGCCCGCCGGCGACGGACGCATGCTGCGCACGCTCCTGGTTCCGGACCCGGCGCTCGAGCGGGCGCGGCTCCTCGGCGAATTCACGGAGACCCTTGGCGCACTCGACGCGGCACCGGGCCTCGGCATCCTCACGCGCGACGACGCATCGCCCATTCCGACGGATTGCGCCGAGTGGTTCGAGCAGTTCGAGGTGCTGGAGGAGTTGCCTGCGCGCGAGCAGTCCGTGGCCGCATGGCTTGCAGCGCGTGGTGCGGGGATCGTGACCGTGCGGACGCGCGGCGGCGCGTGCGACCCGGATGCATGGCAACGCGCGCTCCGCGGAACGGGAAGCGAGCCGTGGACGGTGTTCGTGCTGCGGCTCGGCGAGCGGCGGGCGGCTTACGCCGTGCGCCGCGTGCGATCGTCCTGACGGGCGTCGAGGAGGAACTTGGTGTCCGTGGTACCGGTTGGTGACGCCTCTCCATCCCGCGAACTCTGCATGGTGTTGGCCTGCATGGCGCCCGACGGACCGAACACGTGCAGCCCGACGATCCCCTGCAGCGCGCGGCGATCGATCGACGCCGCCACCGCGGCCAGGCCCGGATCGAAGTGCGTGCCGGCGCAACGGGTGATCTCGGCGATGGCATCGGTCATGGGACGCGCGGCGCGGTAGGTACGGCTGGTGGTCATGGCGTCAATGGCGTCGGCAATGGCGATGATGCGCCCGAGCAGCGGGATCTCCTCGCCGCCGATGCGGTGCGGATAGCCGCCGCCCGCCCACTTCTCGTGGTGATGCAGCACGCCGGGCAGCACGTCCGCCATCTGCGGGATGCCGCGGAGGATGTCGTGGCCGATGACCGGATGCGCCGCAATCTGCAGAAATTCCTCGTCGGTGAGCTTGCCCGGCTTGCGGAGCACGTCCTCGCTCACGCCGATCTTGCCGATGTCGTGTACCAGGCCGCACAGCCGTGCGCGGTCGGCGTCGGCAATGCTGAGGCCGGCGTTGATGGCGAGCAGGTGTGCGAACTCGGCAACACGTGCGGAGTGGCCGCGCGTGTACGGGTCCTTGGCGTCGATGGTGGCGATGAGCGCCTGCATGGTGCCGTCGAACATGGCACGGTGCTCGGCCTCGAGGCGCGCCGTGGTGCGCAGCCGCTCGATGTTGGCGAGCGCCAGCGCGGACACCGCCGCCACCGAGCGCACCAGTGCGGCCACGGGTTCGAGCGGCGTGCGGAATGCGCCGCCGTCAGCCAGGTAGAGCAGTCCGTAGAAGCGCGTACCGAGCTCGACCGGGACGCACACGACGCGCGAGACACGCAGGTCGGCAAGCGTGCGGTGCGACTCCGCCCCGCCGCCGGCATCGCTCACGATCACGGCACCGAGGCGCGCACGGGCAAGCACGCTGCGGCTGAGACGCGGCGCGGCAGCGGCGGCACCACGGCCGGAAACCACGTGGAATTGACCGTCGGAAGCAAGCTCCGGACCGACGAACGCCACGTCGGCGAATCCGCTGGCACGCGCAATGGCTTCCACCGCGGCATCGGCCACGGCGCGTTCGTCCTGCGCCGCATGGATGGCGGCACCGGCGGCCACCACGGCGTCGAGATGCGCGGCTTCGAGTGCCGCCGGCTGCACCGGCTCGATGCGCTCGCGCTGCGGTGCATCGATGCGCGCAATGACCGTTGGTGCGTCCGCGTTCACGCGACGCACGTATTCGAATTCGATCGGTCCGATCGCCACGCGGTCACCCGGCTGGAGCGCAAGCGAGCGATGGCCCTGCAGCGCCACGCCGTTGACGCGCGTGCCGCTCGCGCTGCCGCGGTCGGTGATGCGCCAGGCGCCGCCGCCGCGCGGATCCGGCGTCCACTCGAGCACCGCGTGCTCGCGACTCACCGATGGATGCGCCAGCACCACGTCGCTGCCGACGGCGCGCCCGATGCACACCGTGCCGGGAGCCGCCAGCAGATGGCGCTGGTCACCCGCATCGGTGCGATGCACCAGCCAATGTTCGTGGGGGACGGACGGGTTCACGTCGGGGCCATCGGCGCTCCGGAACCCCGACTTTCGCCGAATCCGCGCGTTTGTCCACCGGGCTACCATTTCCCTCCCGGTCCTCCGCAGGCCGTTCGTTACGGGAACCTGCGCAGGCCGGCACCGAACACACGCATCGCAAGGAGCGCACCATGGCCGGACCCGACACCCTCACGATCACCTCGCAGAACTTCAAGTCCGAGGTCCTCGACTCCACCGTTCCCGTCCTCGTCGACTTCTGGGCAGAGTGGTGCGGCCCGTGCCGCATGCTCGGCCCGACCATCGACCAGATCGCCACCGAGGTGAAGGGCACGGCGAAGGTCGGCAAGCTCGACATCGACGGCGCCCAGGACATCGCGCTGAGCCTGAACATCCAGTCGATTCCCACGGTGATCCTCTTCAAGAACGGCCAGCCCGCCGGCAAGTGGGTCGGCATTCGTCCGAAGGCCGACTACGTCAACGCCATCAACGGCGCGAAGTGACGGCGACGCGCGGTCGCACGGGCGCGTCCAACGCCTGACACAGGCCGCACACGCCGACACGGCAGCTGTTATCGAACACAGCGGCGCACGCGAATCCGCGTGCGCCGCTTGCGTTTCGGCGGGATGCGAAGTACCGTCTCCATCCTTCCACACGTCCGCAAGGACGCACAAGAGCGGGCCTGTAGCTCAATTGGAAGAGCGCTTCCATGGCATGGAAGAGGTTGTCGGTTCGAGCCCGATCAGGTCCATTCGCAGCAGAGGCCAGCCCGCGGGCTGGCCTCGCTCATTCCGGGCCGACTCGATCGCAAGCCAATCGTGGCCTCTTCCGCGCCGATCGCGGCTCGGCGGGGCGCGGCTACATTGCCGCAGCCGTCCGCAGCACGCATTCTCGCGAGGTTCCACATGTCCACCACCCTCGTCATCATCGAGCACACCGACAACCACTCCCACGTCCAGATCGTGGGGCCGCTCGACCTGGCCGGCGTGGGGATGATCGAGCTGAAATTCACGGCATCCACGGCCAGCAAGCGAAAGCACGCGATCGTGGACATGTCCCAGGTGCCGTTCATGGCGTCCCTCGGGATGGGCCTCCTCGTGCAGGTGGCGCGCACGCTCGCGGGCGATGGGCGCAAGGTGGTGCTCCTGGCACCCACCGACATCGTTGCCACGGCGCTTCGCACGTCGCGGCTCGACGCCGTGATGCCGATCGCCGCGGACCTGGATGCCGCGCACGCGCATCTCAAGGACTGATTCGGACCACCGGGTGACGTGGCGGGGCGGGATGGGCTTCCCAACTACCCTGCCCCCATGCAGACCGCCTGCTTCATTGATGGCTCGTTCGTTCCCGCCCGCTCCGGCCGCACGTTCGCGGTGACCAACCCGGCCACCGACGCCGTGGTGGCGCAGGTGGCGGACGGGGGCGTGGCCGACGCACGCGCGGCGGTGGACGCTGCGGCGCGCGCGTTCCCGGCATGGAAGTCGATGGCGGCCATCGAGCGCGCCAAGCCGTTGCGCAAGCTTGCGGAACTGATGCACCGCGACGTGGAGCGTCTCGCCGACCTCTGCAGCCAGGAGTGCGGCAAGCCGCTCGCCGAGGCACGCGTGGAGGTGGCGTACGCGGCCAGCTTCCTGGAGTGGTACGCCGAGGAAGGCAAGCGCGTCTACGGAGAGACCATCCCCGCGAGCGATCCCGCCAAGCGGCTCCTGGTGCTGCGCCAGCCCTGCGGCGTGGCGGCGGCGATCACGCCGTGGAACTTCCCCGTGGCCATGGTGACGCGCAAGATGGGTCCGGCGCTCGCCGCCGGCTGCACGCAGGTGGTGAAGCCCGCCGAGCAGACACCGCTTTCCGCGCTTGCCATCGCCGAGCTCTCCGTGGAGGCGGGCTTCCCCGCAGGCGTCCTCAACGTGGTGACGGGGCTCGATGCGCCGGCAATCACCGAGGCGTTCTTCGACAACCTCACGGTGCGGCACGTGAGCTTCACCGGCAGCACGGAGGTGGGACGGATCCTCCTTGCCAAGAGCGCGGCCAACGTGGTGCGGGTGTCGCTCGAGCTCGGCGGGCACGCGCCGTTCATCGTGTTCGACGACGCGGACCTCGACAAGGCCGTGGCCGGTGCCATGGCCAGCAAGTTCCGCAATGCCGGCCAGACGTGCGTGTGCGCAAACCGCTTCCTGGTGCAGCGGCGCGTACATGCGGAGTTCGTGGCCCGCTTCACTGCAGCAGTGGCAGCACTGAAGGTGGGCGACGGTCGCGCGGCGGGCACGCAGATCGGGCCGATGATCGAGGACGCCGGGCTGCGGAAGGTCGAGGCACACGTGGCCGACGCGCTCGCGCATGGCGCGCACGCCACCACCGGAGGCTCGCGCGCGCGCGTGCCCGGGTGCGCCGACCGCTTCATGGCGCCCACCGTGCTCGACGGAGTCACGCCCGCCATGCTCTGCTTCCGCGAGGAGACGTTCGGCCCGGTGGCGCCGGTGTGCACGTTCGACACCGAGGCCGAGGCGCTCGCCATTGCCAACGACACGCCCTACGGGCTGGCGGCGTACCTCTTCACCGCGGACGGCGCACGCATCATGCGGATGGCCGAGGCGCTCCAGTACGGCATCGTGGGCGTGAACGACGCGCTGCCCGCCACCGCGCAGGCACCGTTCGGCGGCGTCAAGCACAGCGGCCTCGGCCGCGAGGGCGGGCACCACGGGATCGAGGAGTACCTCGACCTGCGGTACGTCAGCTGGCGCGTGGGGTGAGCAAGCCGCCGGCCGGGCCGGCAGGCCGGCTCACGCCTTCTTCTTGTCGTCGGAGAGTCCCGCCGCGCCCGCCACGCGGTCCGTGGCCTTGGACGCGATGTTCGTGATCTTCTGCAGGTGCTCGATGTCACGCAGCGCGACGATCTTGTTCATGAACTTGATGGCCACGAACACGCTCAGCGCGATGATCACGAACTGGAAGATGTTGTCCATGAACGAGCCATACTTGATGGCCACCGCCGCCTGCGCGGCGACCTCGCCCTTGGCCTCGACCGCGGGCTTGATCACCCACTGCAGGTCGGTGAAGTTCACGCCGCCGATGGCGAGGCCGATGGGCGGCATGATGATGTCGGTGACGATGGAATTGACCACCTTGCCGAACGCCGCGCCGATGATGACACCCACCGCGAGGTCGAGTGCGTTGCCCTTGACGGCGAAGTCGGTGAATTCCTTGATGAAGCCCATGGCGATCTCCTGAGTTTGTGCAGCCGATTCGCCGGCCGCGTGGAGCGCGAAGGGTAGCGGCGCGCCTGCCGCCCGTGGCGTCAGTACGAGCCGGCCGGGATGGCGCCAGGGTGCTCGGCCTCGAACGCCTTCACGCGGTCGCGGCAGGACTCAAGCTTGGCGTCCGGGCATGCGGCGGCATCGGCCGCATTCCACGCCTTGTAGAGCTGGCAGAGGGCGAGCAGACCCGAAGAGCGGCGCTTCGGATCGATGCCGAGCGGCTCGAGCAGACCCCACGCTTCCTGCAGGACGGGCTCCGCCTCCGGGAAACGCTTCGATGCGGTGAGCGCGCGGCCAAGCGACATGCGCGCCGCTGCACGCAGCCACGGGTCCTGGCCCGGCACGCCATCGAGCACCTTCACGGCCTCGCGGCCGGCATCGATGGCCTCGGGAAGCTTGTCCTGGTCGCGGAGCAGGCTCGCCAGGTTGAGCCACGCGATGCCCGCATCCGGCGAGGCGCCGCGTCCGGCGTCCAGGAGCACCTTGAGCGCCTCGCGCTCGAACTGCTCGCCTGCCGCAAACTCCTTCTTGGCGCGCTTGATGAGCGCCAGGCTTCCGAGCACGCTCGCGCGGTGCGGGTGCGACGTGCCGGCGAGTCGGTCGACGATGGCGAGCGCCTCGCGCGCGTGGCCCTCCGCGGCGTCGAGCCGACCGGCGGTGCGCTCGATCTGCCCCAGGTTGTGCAGGTCGAACATGGCCTTGTAGCCGCCCTCCTTGCCGAGTTCCTTGTTGATGGCGATGGCTTCCTCGGTGGTGGCGATGCCGGCATCGAGGTCGCCGGCGTCGAAGAGCACGAGGCCGAGGTTGTTCAGTGCCGCGGCCAGTTCCTCGCGCGGGGCGCCGGGCGTGGCGCGCAGCAGACGCACGGATTCCACGGCATTGGCGAGGGCGGCGTCGAGGTCCTTTGCCTCCACGCGCTCGGCATCGGCCAGCGTGGACATGGCCTTCGCG
>JBIIJH010000169.1:0-5085 GCA_044233905.1 Phycisphaerales bacterium | reverse complement strand
TACGTGGGCATCCCCTTGCCCTCGAACTCGATGCCCACGTAGCCGTTGTAGCCCGCGGCATCGAGGATGCCGAAGACGCGGTCGTAGTCGATGGTGGTCTCGTTGCCCGCGGCATCGAAGCCGTAGCTCTTGGCGCTCACGTCGCGCGCCCACGGCATCATCTCCGCGATGCCCGTGTAGCGGTCGTACTGCTCGGTGGGGGTGATCCTGAAGTTGCCGAAGTCCGGCAGCGTTCCCACGTTCGGGCGGCCGATCTGCTTCATGAGCGCGGCCATCCAGCTTCCGTTCGAGCTGATGCCGCCGTGATTCTCGACGATCACGTCCAGTCCCTGCACAAGCGCGCGGTCGGCAAGCATGCCGATGCCCTCGGCACAGCGCGCGCGCTGCTCGTCGGGAGTGCCCTCGCTCCGCGCGTTCACACGGATGGCGAAGCACCCGAGCACGTTGGCCGCGTGCAGCCAGCGCGTGTGGCGCTCCACGGCTTCCTTGCGGGCCGCGGCATCGGCAGCACCGAGGTCGCCTTCGCCATCGACCATGATGAGGACGCTGCGCACGCCGCTGCGGTCGGCGCTGAAGCGGAGCTCGGCCAGGTACTGCTCGTCCAGGACGCGCCCGCCGAAGAAGGTGCTCACCCATTCGACGGCGCTCAGTTCGTAGCGCTCGCGCGCGACGGTGGGGAAATCGATGTTGGCGATCTCGCCCGCCTTCAGTGCCCGGTGGAGCGACCACTGCGCGAGCGAGATGCGGCGGTCGAAGAACTTCTGGGGCGGCACCGGTGCGGGCGAGGCCGCCGTGGCCGGCATGTCGGCACCCTTCGATGCGCATCCCGCAAGCGCTGCGCCGGCTGCCGCGGCACCCAGCGCAGCGAGCGCAGCGCGCCGGGATCGATCAACGTGCATCGCAGACGAGTGGCGGCGGTCGGCAGCATGCGTGTGCATTGGCTACGAGGATACCCCTGCTTCCGCTACGCTCAACCTGCCCATGGCAGACCTGGCCACCATCCACTTGCACACGAAGGTCCAGCCAGGCCTTGCCGTCAGTGGTCGCGGGGTCGACCCGTGAGCGCCGCAACGGCCACGCGCGCTGCACGGGAACGCCCGATCCTCGGCAATGGCCGCGGCCGTATCGTGGCCCTGGGCATTGCGGTGGGCAGCGTGCTGCCCATTGCCGCCATGCACCGTTACGGCGATCCGAGCGTCGCACGCTGGGCGGCCGCGCATCGCGCCGCGGACCAGGACGCATTCTGGCCGTGGGCGGCATTCCTGGGCGGCCCCCTCTTCTGGACCGCGGCGTCGGTGGTCGGCTTCGGCATCGCCGCCGCCTTCAACTGGAGCAACACCGCGCGCTGGATGGGCATGCTGGCACTCGCGGTGATGTGGGCGGGGATCGCCGACATCGCGGTGGCCGGCGAGGCACTCGGCACCGCCACCGTGGGCGCGGTGGCCTGCGTGCTCACGCTCTGGCAATCACGGGGCTGGCCGCTCTGGGCCGGCCTGGGCTTGATCGCCGCCACCGGGCGCATGATTGCCTCCGGGGGCTCGGCTTCGGCGTCCATCGTCGGCCTGCTGCTCGGGATCATGGGCGCGCTGGTGGTCGAATTCTGCTGGTACGCGGCAGCCCCGACCACGCCGCCGCGCCGGGGCGCCGAACTGCAGTCCTGACGCAAATCACCTGGGAATCACGTGCTTGCACGCCATCGGGGCCCGCCGGCCGCGGATGCGGCACTTTCCCCGTTGATGCCCCACGACGGTCTTTCTTGAGAATTTCCATTCAAGGAAACAATGCATCCCTCCACGGCGTAACGCAGGGTAAGAGCGGCTGGAGTGCGCGGCCCTCGGGCAGGAGGCCCATCATGTCGACGAACCCGCACCATCGGCGCCATCGTCTGGCGGATCGCAGTTCCGGCAACTCCGGTTCCGGAGGCCGCGTCCGGCAGATTCCGTCCCTCTTCGTTCGTGCGAATCCCTTCCTCGACGCGGTCTGGGCCGCGGCCGAGGAAGGCGCGTGCATGACCACCGGATGCACCGAGTGCGGCACGCTGGATTTCCGTCGCATGCTCGCCACCATCGACGGCGTGCCCGCGGAATCCCAGCTCAACGCCGAGGCAACGCGTCTGGCGCGGGCCGAACACGCCCCCGATGCGCCGGGTGCGTTGGCCACCGCGCTGGCGGCGGTCGATTTCGACATCCTGCGCGTGGCCCCGCGGTGGTACGACGCGCTCGACATCGCGCTCTTCCACCTGCGCGACCGCGGCGAGCTGCGGTTCGTGATCGATGCCTGGGTCCGGCGCGAATCGGTGCCCACGCGCATCCTCGACCTGGTGCTCTTCCGCCACGCGCGCTACGCGTTTCCCGACGAACGCCTGGCGGACCTCTGGATCGAGCGCTGCCTGGACGCTGCGTGCGAGACCATGGACGAAGGTCTGGTGGAAAGCCTGATCCTCTCGTGCCCGGAACGCGTCGGCGCGGATCCGCGCGCCTATCGCGCAGCGATGGAGGCCGCCGCGCGCAGCGCGTGCGTGCGTGCGATCGTGCGCAGGCTGGGGGATTTCCCGGACGGCCCGACGAAGAGTCACTGGGGCGACTGCGCGTGACTGAACTTCATCTCGCGTGACCGAACTTCGTCGCGCGTGACCACGGCATGGGCCGTGGTGAGGCGACGTGGTCACACGTCGTGATCAGGCGTGCTCGCCGGCGAAGCGCTCGCGCACCGAGCGGAAGTAGCCCTGGAGTTCGAGCGCAATGTCCACAAGCTCCGGATCGAAATGATGCCCGGACTCCTTGCGCAGGAGGTCCGACACCTGCTCCGCGCTCCACGGCTCCTTGTAGGCACGCTTGCTCGTGAGCGCGTCGTAGACGTCGGCCACGGCCACGATCCGCGCGAAGAGCGGGATCTCCTCGCCGCGCAGCGGCGTGAGCTTCGGGTTCTCCGTGATCTCGACGCCCAGGCCGGCGAGCACCGACAGATCGACCGCGCCCGGATATCCGGTGCCATCCCACTTCTCGTGGTGGTGGACGGCCACGTCGCGCGCGGCCTCGTCGTACGGCGTGGCGGCCTCGAGGAACAGCCGCCCTCCCAGGATGGAGTGCGTCTGCATGTGACGGTATTCCGCGTCGTCGAGCTTGCCCGGCTTCTTCAGGATGCGGTCCGGGATCGCCACCTTGCCCACGTCATGCAGCATGGCCGCGATGCGGAGCTCGTCGCGCTTGCGAACGCGCTCGGCGTCGTCCACCTTGTGGATCGCCGCCCAGCGGTCGTACATGGCCACGGAGCACTCGGCCACGCGCTGCACATGGGCGCCGGTCTCGGTGGGGTCGCGCATCTCGGCGGTGGCGATGGTGCGCATGATGACGCCGCGGACAAGCTTGGCGCGCTCGAGTGCAAGCGATGCCATGCCGGCGAAGAGCTCCACCGCGGCCTCGTCGGCAGCCGTGAAGACCGCCGTCTCGCGCGGCATCTTGCCACGGCCACGGGCGTTGATGAGCTGCAGGACGCCGACGACCTCGTCGCGCGCATCGCGCAGCGGGGTCACCAGCATGCTTCGCGTCGTGTAGCCGATCTTCTGGTCGAAGTCGCCGCGGAAGTGGTACGGCAGCGACGGGTCGAGCGCGTGGACGTCCTCGATGCGGATCGGCTTGCCCGTCACCGCCACGTAGCCGGCGATGGAGTTGGTGTCGCGCGGAACGCGGATGTCGGCAAGCGGCAGGCGCTCACCGGGAGCGAGCCTCGATTCCAGCGTGTCGTTCTGCGTGTAGACGAGGCGCAGGCCGTCGGGCTCGCACATCCAGATGGATCCGGCGTCGGAATCCGTGAAGCTGCGCGCCAGGCGCAGCGACTGGTCCATGACTTCGTCGAGGTCCTGCGCACGGCCGAGCTTCGCGCCCAAGGCAGCCACTTCGGCAATGCGCTCGCGCTGCTCCTGGCTCTCCTGGCCCAGCAGGTCGTTCATGGCGGCCAGCCGGCGGTTGGCGGCGTCCACCTCGGAGTTCCGGCGCACCAGCTCCGACTGGCTCTGCGCCAGGGCGCGCATGGCGCGGTCGCGGTCCCGCTGCGCACGGCCCATGCGGGCGTGGTAACGGATGCGCGCCACCAGCTCGAGCGCGTCGGGCAGCTTCACCAGGTAGTCGTTGGCACCGAGCCCGAAGCAGCGCTCCTTGGTCTCCGCCACCGAGTCGGCGGAAAGCACCACGAGCGGCATGTCCGCGAGGTCGGGGTTGGCGCGGATGCGCTGGATCTGCTCCATCCCGTCCACGCCGGGCATCATCAGGTCCTGCAGCATGACGTCCGGGCGACGGGCAAGCGCCAGGCGATACCCCGCGTCCGCGTCGCGCTCGGCGATCAGTTCCAGGTCGGTGAAGTTCGCGAGCAGCCGACGCAGCGCCGCCTCGACGATCGGCTGATCGTCCACCAGGAGGACAAGCGTCTTGGGTGCCGTGGTTTCCGTGGGAGCGTTCACGCGCAGTGATCGTACGGCATTCAACCGCAGATGAACGGAACGTCGGCGCTGGCGCGATGCGTCGCGGCAGCAAACGGAATCGAGCGCACGCGATCAAGCGCCTGCTTCACCGTCCGCGAGTCGGACTGCCGACCCAGGCGGGTGCGGGACTTGGGCTCGACGCGATCGAGCGAGGTGGTGCGAGTGATGGTGGCGGTGGCGGCGGTCGTCATGGCGGTGCCCTCCCAGGCGTTGCGGCACACCTCTCGCCGCGCGTGCATTGTCGGCGGGATCCGGGTCGCGCTGGAGCCGGCGCGGACAAATCTCCGTAAATCCCGCGGAGCGGCTCATTTCGGGCGGATAATCTGCTTCGAATGCACTGGAATTTCCCCTACCGCTCGCAGCGCATGCCGGTCCTGGCAGGAAACGTCGTCGCCACCGGCCAGCCGCTCGCAGCGCAGGCCGGGCTGCAGGCGCTGATCGAGGGCGGCACGGCGGCCGACGCCGCGGTGTGCGCCGCCGCCACGCTCACGGTGGTGGAGCCGACCGCCAACGGCATCGGGAGCGACGCCTTCGCGCTGAGCTGGGACGGCGAGCTCCAGGGCCTCAATGCCAGCGGTCGCTCGCCGGCAGGCCTCGCGCGTGACGCG
>JBIIJH010000046.1:0-17098 GCA_044233905.1 Phycisphaerales bacterium | reverse complement strand
TGTCGATCATGCCCGAGACCGGGATGCCCGCACGCAGCGCGCGGCTGGCGATGTGGATCGCGGCGAGCGCGTGGCCCTCCTCGGCGACCTCGTGCTTGGAGCGTGCGCGGGCACGCAGGATGGTCAGCGCCGTGTACCAGACGCCGAGGAATCCGAGCGCCAGCCCGAAGCGGTTGGCGAGGATCCAGAGCGCGCCGGCGATCACGATGCCCATGACGCCGAGCGTCGGACCTTGCAGCGGGAGTGCGCTGCGGCCCTGCGCGTCGGCGGTCGGCGTGGGTGCCGGCATGCGTGCCGGCGGCAGCGCGGGCGTCGCGGCCGCGGCTGCCTCCGCGGAGGCCTTGCGGTTGGCGATCACGAACACCGTCACCGCCACGGCAATTGCCGCAATGGCAGGAATCCACGATGCCGATCCGGTGGCCGCGATCAAGTGGCCGCGCCCTCGTCGAGCTTGCCCGCCACGAAGGTACGCGGGTCGATGCGGATGCCGCGTGATTCGAGGTACTCGAGGAACGCGGGCCGCACGCCGGTGGATTCGAAGAACCCGTCGGTGCGGCCCTCGTGGCCGCCCGTGACGCGGTAGCGGTGGATCGGCTGCATGCGCAGGCCTTCGTCGCCGGCCTCGCCCACCTCGAGGACCTCGCCGATGACGCGCCGGCCGTCGGGGAGGCGCATCAGGTGCACCACCATGTCGATGGCGGATGCCACGTAGTCGCGCAGGACGCGGATGGGCATGTCCACGCCGCCCATGGCGAGCATGGATTCGAGCCGGTAGATGGCGTCGCGCGCGCTGTTGGAGTGGAGGGTCGTCATGGACCCCTCGTGGCCGGTGTTCATGGCCTGCATCATGTCGAACGCCTCGGCGCCGCGGCACTCGCCGACGATGATGCGGTCCGGGCGCATGCGGAGCGCGTTGCGCAGGAGGTCGCGCGGCTCCACCGCGCCGATGCCCTCGACGTTGGCGGAACGCGTCTCGAGCCGCACGATGTGCGATCCCTCGAGCCGGAGCTCGGCGGCATCCTCGATGGTGATGACTCGCTCGTGCGGCCCGAGCGAGGCCGACGCGGCGTTGAGGAGCGTGGTCTTGCCGACGCCCGCGCCACCCGAGAAGATGATGTTCAGGCGGCCCGCCACGGCTGCGCGCAGGAGGTCCGCGGTGGCCGGCGCCAGCGTGCCGAAGCCGACGAGACGGTCGAGGTCGAGTGCGCGCTCCGGGAATCGGCGGATGCTGAGCTGCGGCCCGTCCACCGCCAGCGGCGGGATGATGGCGTTGACGCGCGAGCCGTCCGCGAGGCGCGCGTCCACCATGGGGGAGCGCTCGTCGATGCGGCGGCCCGCGTTGCGGACGATGCGATGGATGATGTGCAGGAGGTGCGCGTTGTCGCGGAAGCGGGCCTCGCTCTGGCGGAGCTGGCCGCGGCGCTCCACGAAGACGCGGTCCGGGCTCACCACCAGGATGTCGGTGATCTCGCCGTCGGCGAAGAGCGGCTCGAGCGGCCCGAGGCCGAAGACGTCGTCGAGCACGCCTCGCACCAGCTGTGCGCGCATCTCCGCAGGCACGGTCTTCCCGGAGAGGTCGATGAGCTCGCGCACGCGCGCCTCGCACTGCGCCACCAGCTGCTCGCGCTTCATGACGCTGGCAGCGGCGAAGTCGAGCGTGGCCAGCAGCCGCTCGTGCAGCTCGCGGCGGATCTGGTCCAAGGATTGGTCCGTCGTACCGCTCACGGCTTGGTTGCCTCGGCTGCCGCGGGCGCCGCGGCGGGCGGGGTGGAGGAGTCTGCGCTCGGCATCGGATCGGCGGCGGCCACGCGCGTTGCGTCGGGGCGGCGCCATGCGCCGGGCCCGCGAAGGTTCTCGAGGCCGAGGTTCTTCAGTCGTGCCACCGGGCTTCCCACCGGCACGGCGCCGCTGATCTGGCCCTTGACGAAGAGTTCCCAGTCGTTGGGCGTCTCGTAGAGGTCGCCTGGCATGGGACGATCCATGCCGTCGTAGAGCGGCTCCACCACTTCCGCGGTGACCATCACCACCAGCTCGGTCTGCGCCTGCTCGTAGCGCACGCTGCGGAAGAGCGGCCCGAGGATCGGCATGTCGCCGAGCACAGGGACGCGCGAGACCGTCGCCTGATCGAGGCTGCGGAGGAGGCCCGCCGTGGCGAACGACTGCCCGCTGGCGAGCTCCACCGTGGTGCTCGAGCGCCGCGTGGAGAGCCCCGGGATGCTGAAGCCGTTGACGTTGACCTTGCCGATCTCGCTGAGCTCGCTCACTTCCGGCGCCACCTCGAGGCGGATCTTGCCGTCGCCGAGGACCTCGGGGCGGAAGTTCAGTCGGATGCCGAACTCCTTGTACAGCACCGTCACGGTGCTGCCGCCACCGACCACGGAGCCCTGCACGACGGGGATGGGGAACTCGCCGCCCACCAGGAACGTGGCGCTTTCGCCGCTGATCGCCACCAGGTTCGGCTCGGCGAGGAGGCGCACATAGCGGTTCTCGCTCAGCGCGTGGAGGAAGATCTCGAGATCCGCGCCGGTGATTCCCATGAAGAGCGTGGAGGTGCCTGCCACCGGAAACTTGTCGAACTCGAATTCGGGATTGTTCACGGGGGCACCGTCCGCCGGCGAGATGCCCACCTGCTGGAACGGCGTGCCGCCCGGGGGCTGGAAGCCGCCGAACACCGTGTTGCCGCCGATCACGCCGCCCACGGCGAGTTCGCGCAGCGCGGTGCGGCTTGCCTCGGCAATGCGCACGCGCAGCTGCACCTGCTGCACGCCGGCGATCTTCGTGACGTCGATCCACTTCATGTTGGTCGACTGCATGTAGGCGCGCACGCGCTCGGCGGTGCCGATGTTGGGCATCACGCCGCGCAGCACCACGGTGCCGCCGACGTTCCGTGCCTCGAGGTCCACGCCGAAGAACTGGCGGAGGCGATCCGAGAGCTGGTCTTCGTCAAGGCCCACCTGGAGGTGGCGCGTCACGGTCTGGCCGTTCTCGAGGCGGAAGACGATGTCTGCGGTGCCGGGGCTGCGGCCGAGGAGGACCACTTCCTGCGCCGAGACCGGGCGGGCGTCGGCGATGGCCGGGTCGGACACCACCACGCGCTCGATGCGGCTGGGCAACGAGATCATCGTGGAGGAGCCGGCGACGACGTCGATGTCGTCGGGGTCCTGTGCCGGAACCTGCTGCGTCGGCAGATCCGTGTTCGTTGCACCCTGACCCGCGGCGAACGACGCTGCCGACGGGAAAGCGAGCGTCGCTGCGATGGCGATGAGCGATGCGTTGTCTCTGGAGATCATCGGTGGCGTGTCCTGGATTCGGAGTGGATCACGGAGTCTTCGGCGTCTTCGAATTGGAGAACGAGTGGCGCTCGGTGTCCTTGCCGCGGATCACCAGCACGTCCCACGTCTGCGAGCCGGAGGAGCCTGATGCCGCAGCGGTGGCGGGCGCAGCGGGCTGTGCGCCAGTGGCGGGCGTCGCCGGTGCCGGTGCAGGTGCAGGTGCAGGTGCAGGTGCAGGTGCGGCTGCTGCAGCGGTTGTGCCGTCGTCCTCTCTGCGGACCGCGATGCCGATGGTGCCGCGTGCGCTGGCGAACTCCACCGCGGAGGCTTGTTCGGGCGTGGCCGCAAGCGTGACGGTCATCTTGCGCGTGCTGGTGCGGCGGTCGATGGCGCCGGCCGCGGTATTCGTCGGCGCCCTCATGCCGAGCGCTTCGTCGTTCACGGCCAGCACGCGCCCGCGCTCGAGCACCGTCCGCGTGACCATCTCGCGCTGCGAGTTGCCGGGGCCCTGCACCTCGACGGTGGCGAGCACGTCCACGACCGCGCCGGGGAAGAGCGAGACCGCGGGGCCATTGTCGCGCAGCGTGACCGTGATGGCGCGGTACCCGGGCGGCAGTTGGTTGGCGATGGCCTCGCCCGAGGTCTGCGCCGCGAGGTCGGTGTCGCGGATGACCTGGCCCTTGCGCGGGGAGACCGCGAGGATCCGGCCGAGGCCGCGCTGCGGGCGGCTGGGTTCGCCCTTCGTGCCTGCTGCCTCGGTGTCGAAGTCCGCGGCGACCAGCCGATGTCCGGCGGACAGGTCCTTGGAGGCGATGCCGATCGGCTGCCCCGCCTTGCGGCGGTCCGAGCCGTCATTCAGGAAGTTCTGGACGCCGTCCACCAGGATCCACGTGGCGACTGCCGCCGCGATGCCGAGGAAAAGCAGTCTGTTGCGTTGCATTGCCATGCCATGTCTCCTGGATTCGGTGAGCGATGAGCTCCACGGACTGCTGGAAGCCGCGGCGTGCCGCTGGTGGGGCTCTGGATCTATCGGATTTCTACGTGGTAATCATCCACAGGAGGAGTTGTCCCGCGGCGCGGTGCGGTGGGGCAGCCCCCGGCCACGGCGATCAGGAATCGGGCTCCCGAACCATCGAAGCGCGCCCGTGGAGGGCTTCGGGAAGCGGCATGATGCCGCGGAGGCCGAGGAGCTTGACCTCGGAGTAGTCCACGTCCACGGTGACGGTGATGGCTGTGCCGGCCTCGACGGAGGTGGGATCGGCAGGGTCGACGACGACCGTTGCCCCCGCGATCCCGGAGCGCTGGAGCGCTTCGGAAACCCGGTCGTGGATGGCTGCCGCGTTCGAGCCGGACATGGCGGCATAGCGGGCGCCGGCGCGTGCCGCCTGGTCGATCTGCATCGAACGCAGGACGAGCCAGCCGTACTCGAAGCCGGCGAAGATCACGAGGAGAAGCACCGGCAGGCAGATGGCCAGCTCGATGGTCTCGATGCCTCGGCGCAGGGTGGGGCGACGGCACCTCATCGGATTCCTCCGATCGGACCGTATCTCACCCAATACCACCACGCGACAACCGTTCCAGCCAGGATCGCGGGCGCATAGGGCACCCAGCCGGAGGGACGCGCGCGGACGGCGGTTCGATTGCGTGAAACGTCATCCTCTGTCTGAGAGGGGTCGCCGAATTTGCCGTGAAATGCCCGTCGAACCGCGTTCCTCGAGGTACTGAGCGAATGCATCAGCACGTACGGCACGTCCCGCAGGCCGCCGCGGTAGATGGTGATCGAGATGGCTTGGACGAAGCCCGCGCCGGTCACGGTGAGCATGAGCACCTTGGATGCCTCGGGGCCGATCCATGCGCCGAACGCCATCATCAGCTTCGCGTCGCCGGCGCCGCCGCCGAACATGGCGTAACCAATGATGAACACGAGACCTGCGGTCGCCATGCCGCCCGCGGAAGACCCGAGTCCGGACCACCCATCGATCACGGTCCAGTAGGCCAGTCCAGCGGCCAGGAGAGGCAGCGTCAGCCAGTTGGGAATGCGGGTAGCCCGAAGGTCCGTCACGCATGCGATGGACGCGGCGATGATGATCAGGACCCAGATCCATGCTGGCAACTCCGCAGCCGGGGACGCGGCGGCAGCAAGCGTGGCAATGGGAGAGACGCAATTCATCCAGCTTGCCGATTGTGTCGAACAGAGGATCGGTAGTACCATCATATAGCCTTTATTTCATGGCTTTCTAAACGACACATGCGAAGTTAGTGGGCGGATTTCGATGCCTCTGAAGCGTGAACATCACCGGACTGCGCGTGCCGTGACCACAATCTGGATGGTTATCGCGTTGCCGGTGGTGATTTTGATGACCTGGTTTGCCGTGGAGATTGGCTTGGTTGTAAGGTCCGGTAACCAAGCGCGACTGGCCGCGGATGCCATCGCGCTGGCCGCTGCCGCTCGTTATGGCGACGGACCGGAGGCCGCGCTGCAGGACGCCTTTGCCGCCGCCGGTGCGTGCCGTGGGCCGAACGGGCCGGTGCAGATCATGATTGCCCAAGGGCCGGGTGGCGGAGGTGACGTGGTGTACGGCGCTTGGGATGACTCCGCGCAGGCGTTCTCGCCGGACGCCGAGGACGGTGGGCCGGCCGCCGAGGCCACCGTTCGTTTCGCTCCGGGCAATGCCAACGGTGGTGTTTCGCTCGTGATGAGCGGGTTGTTCGGCGTGGGCACCGTCGCCATCGAGCGAAAGAGCGTGGCGGTCTACAACCCGCCCAAGCACATGACGTCGCTGCTACTGCCGGACTCCGGTGCGTTCGTGAGCATGGGCGGGACGGCGGCACTGCGGGCCAAGGGCGGGGTCTCGGTTGCTTCGCAGGGTTCGAGCTCCGTGCAGTTGACCGAGGGCGCGTCGATGAACATCGCAATCCTCCGCTCGGCGGGGACGATGGATGATTCGCTCGGATCGCGCGTCACCGGATCGGTGGAGTCTTCGGCGACCGTTCCGGAGGACCCGTACGTCGGCGTTCCGATCCTCCCGTTCGATCCGGAGACGCCGCCGGAGATCGCGCTGACCGGCGCGGGCACGATTCATGTGTCGCCCGGCCTCCATGCCGCGTTGGTGGCGAGTTCGGGAATCATCGTTCTTGATCCGGGAATCCATCAGTTCGCGGGCGGCATCGAGCTTTCCGGCACGGCGGTGCTCGAGATCGACCAGGCACTGGTGCACTTGCAGGACGGCGGCGGACTCCAGCTGCGCGACACCGCGTCGATCACCGGGTCGTCGCTGGGTGGTGCGGGCGATTGGGTGGGGTTCTGCTTCATCCAGGGGAACGCGGGCGCTTCCTGGAGTGTGCAGGGCGATGCGAGCATCTCGGTGGAGGGCAAGTGCTACGCGCCGGGCGCGGCGATGAGCATCGGCGGTACCGCGAAGGTCACGATGGACGAGCTGTTGCTGCGGTCGCTGACGATGTTCGGTGACTCCCGGCTGCAGCTGGTGAGCGACATTGCCCCGATCCGGCTGCCGGTGGTGCCTGGCCGCGCGCGGCTGGTGCGCTGACGAGGGCGTGCGCGCCCAACCTATCCTTGCGGAATGCAGCGGCCCGACGTGATCATCATCGGCGGCGGCCACGCGGGCGTCGAGGCCGCGTGGGCGGCGGCGTCGGTGCTGGGCGCGGGTGGGCGCGTGGTGCTCGTGACGATGGATCCCGGGAAGATCGGCGCCATGAGCTGCAACCCGGCCATCGGCGGGCTGGCCAAGGGACAGATGGTGCGCGAGATCGACGCACTCGGCGGCGTGATGGCGCGCGCGACCGACCACGCCGGCATCCTGTTCAAGATGCTGAATACCTCGAAGGGCGCGGCGGTGCGCGGGCCGCGCGCGCAGTGCGACAAGTACCACTACGCGGCGGAGGTGCAGCGGCTGCTCGCCACGCGCGCGCAGGTGGAGGTGATTGCGGGCACGGTGGACGACCTGCTCGTGGAGAACGGCGTGTGCGCGGGCGTTCGGTTGCCGGCCGGTTGGCGCCGCGTGCGCGTCGATGAGGCCGCGGCGGCGCGCAACGTGCTGGGCACGCAGATGGCGGAGCCGGTGTTCGTGCCGGAGGGTGCATCGCAGGATGCATGTGAGTTGCGCGGGGGCGCGGTGGTGCTGACCACCGGGACGTTCATGCGCGCGCTCATGCATACGGGCGAGGCGCGGACCGAGGGCGGGCGCGTGGGCGAGGGGAGCGCGGTGGGGATCTCCGGCATGCTGCGCGGGCTTGGATTCGAGCTTGGGCGACTGAAGACCGGCACGCCGCCGCGCCTTCGACGTGCGAGCATTGCGTGGGATTCGCTGGCGCCGCAGCACGGCGACGAGCCGCCGGTGCCGTTCAGTGACCTGCCCGCGCACCTGCTGCCGCGCGGCGCGTTCCCCGGGCTTGCGCAGGTGGATTGCCGAATCACCGAGACCACCGCGGGGATCCATGAGCTGATCCGCGCCAACCTGCATCGCGCGCCCATGTACAGCGGGCAGATCGAGGCTTCGAGCGGCCCGCGCTACTGCCCGAGCCTTGAGGACAAGGTGGTCCGCTTCGCGGATCGCGAGAGCCACCACGTGTTCCTGGAGCCCGAGAGCCTCTACACCGATGAGGTGTACTGCAACGGCATCAGCACCAGCCTGCCTGCGGAGGTGCAGGAGGGGATCGTGCGCGGCATGCGCGGGTGCGAGCGCGCGGAGATCCTGCGCTGGGGCTACGCGGTGGAGTACGACATGGTGTGGCCGCACCAGATCGACGCCACGTGCGAGACCAAGCGCGTGCGCGGGCTGTACCTGGCCGGGCAGATCAACGGCACCAGCGGTTACGAGGAAGCCGCAGCGCAGGGACTGGTGGCGGGGCTCAACGCGGCGCGGCGCGTGCGCGGTGCGGGCGAGGTGCGCATCGGGCGCGAGCAGGCGTACATCGGCGTGATGATGGATGACCTGGTGACGCGCACGCCGCGCGAGCCGTACCGCATGTTCACGAGCCGTGCGGAGCACCGGCTGCTGCTGCGCGCGGACAATGCGGACGAGCGATTGACGCCGATGGGGCGCGAGCTTGCGCTGGTGGACGATGTTCGCATGGGCGCCTTCGATGCGCGCGTGCGCGCGATGGACGCGATCCGCGCGGGGTTGCTGGCGGCACGCGCGGATGCAAGCACGGGCGAGCGCTGGCACGACTATGCGCGGCGGCCGGACGTGCCGGTGGTGGCGGTGGCGGACGCGCTGCGCACGGCGGGCGTGGATGCGCCGATGCAGCTCGTGGATCGCGTGGTGACGGACCTGCGCTACGAGGGATACGTGGCGCGCCAGCGTGCGGAGGTGCGTCGGCATGCGGAGAGCGAGCGGTCGCCGATTCCGGAGACGCTCGACCCGGATGCCATTGCGGGGCTGCGTGCGGAAGCGCGCGAGGCGCTGCGGAAATTCAGGCCCGCTACGCTTGGGCAGGCGGGGCGGCTGGCGGGGATCAGCCCGGCGGACGTGGGGCTGATCGCGATTGCGGTGCGGCGTGCGCGGGCGGTCGGCGGGCGAAGCTGACCGGAGAACTTCCGCCGAATTCGGTTGGCCCTTCCGCAGGCGCGTGAAGATGGTCGCAAGGAGTGCAGCGACCATGCGAAAGCCACGGCTGCCCCATTGGTGGGGCTGGCCTCTGGAGTTCCCGGAGCACGTCCGCAAGCGGATGCGCCAGCGGAACTTCTCGGAGACCGACATCCGGCATATGCTCTTTTCCGTCCGAAGCGTTCGGCCGCTCGACGACGCGAGTAGGTGGGTCGTGGACTCTGAACTGGACCGTCGACCGTGGCGAATCATCCTCGAGCCAGACCCACGCGAGCGTCTTGTGGTGGTCGTCACCGCCTATCCGCTGGATCCCCTGCCATGACACATCCGTCCATCGAGATCACCTATCGGAGCGGTCGTGCCGTGGCTGCCTACATCTCGCTCGGCAAGCGATCCACGGCGCGCTGCCACGCGACGCGGGAAGCCGCTCCGGGTCTGATCGTGGACTATGCGCGCAATGGGCGGGCCATCGGGCTCGAGGTGGCCGTTCCGCGCACCGCCACGCTCGCGGCGGTGAACCGGGTGCTTCGGGCGGTGGGTGCCAATCCGCTGCGACGCGTGGATTTTGCGCCGTTGCGCGTGGCATGAGCGGTGCGCCTGCCCCCTCGTTCAGCATTGGCCAGATCCGGGAAGCGGTACGATCCGCGGGCATTGCCGCCGTAGCTCAATTGGCAGAGCACGTGATTTGTAATCTCGAGGTTGCCGGTTCGATTCCGGTCGGCGGCTTTCGGAATACGTCATGAAGGTCAACATCGAAACCATCGACGCATCGAACGCACTGCTCGTGATCCTGGACGGGCACCTGGACGCCACGCATTACGAGCGCGTGGAGGGCGAGGTGGTGGTGGCGATCGATGCGTCGGCGCACCGCTGCCTGGTGCTGGACTTCGCCGATGTGCCCTTCGTCAGCAGTGCCGGGATCCGGACGCTCATCAATGTCATCAAGCGAAACCGCTCGCGCGGTGGCACGGTTTGGCTGGCCGCGGTGCGCCCGCAGGTGAACGAGGTGTTCGAGATCAGCGGGCTCACGTCGCTCTTCCGGACCGTGCCGACGCGTGCCGACGCGCTGCGCGATGCGGCGTCCATGCCCGCGGCCTGATTCTCAGGGGACAGCGGCCGCGGACGGGCTGGTGGGGCAGATCAGCACCTGCGTGCCGCTGACGCGCGATTCCAGGTCGTCGCGGATGGCCTCGATGCGCGTCTGCACCTCGCGCATGCGCAGGTCGGGCTCGAATTCAAGGAAGATCTCCACGTAGACGTTTGGCCCGGAGCGGCGCGAGCGCACCTTGAGGATGCGCTCGTAGGCGTCGATGTGCGTGACCAGGCCGCGCATGATCTGGATCTGCGCGGATTCCTCCACCGCTGCATCGAGGAGGTCCGGCACGGAGGACGACGTCATGCCCCACGCGGCGTGCAGCAGGAAGCAGACGCCCACCAGCGAGGCGATGGGGTCGATGTACCACGCCCATTCGGATTCGCGGAAGATGAGTGCCACCAGGAGGCCGCTTCCCATGAGCGCGTCGAAGGTGCCCTTGGCGAACCAGAGCTTCGCCTGCGACTGCATGATGGCGGAGGGCTGGGCGCGCGACGCGGTGCGGGTGCGGAAGAAGATGGCGTAGCTGATGGCCGCGTAGATGCCGAAGAGCACCACGCCGGGGAGCGTTCCCTCTGGCTTGATGGGCTTCTGCAGGTGCTGCGCGGAATGCGCGGTGACGTAGAGCGCGGCGAGCACCATCATGCCGCCGATGCCGATGGAGACCAGGTTCTCGAGCTTGCCCACGCCGTACGCGTAGCGGTGGTTGGCGGAGCGGCGCACGGCGCGCACGGTGAGGAACGCGGCGAGCACCGAGAGCGTGTCGGTGGCTTCCTTCAGGACGTCGCCGAGGATGGTGACCGAGTTGGACGTGAAGGCCACGCTGCCCATGAGCGCCAGGTCGATGATGCAGAAGGTGAGGGCGAGCTTCAGGCTGCTCTCGCGGTTTCCTGGGCCGTGGGGGGCGGACATGACGCGGGTTATATCGGCGGAATCCTTGCGTACGCGAGGCGTATTGGGCGAATTGCCGGAGTGCGGTTCAAGTGGCGCGGCACGCGTTCCGACACAGATAACGCGCGGAGGGCAAGGGGTTGGGGCAGGGCGTGTCCTTGCTACAATCTCCGTCCCCCGCGGCAGCCCCGCAAGGGCGTGCCCGGCGATCCGGGCGACAACCCATTGGGCGGATACTCAAGCGGCCAACGAGGGCAGACTGTAAATCTGCTGGCTTATGCCTACGGGGGTTCGAATCCCTCTCCGCCCACTCAACCACAAAGCGCGGTCGCCTTCGGCGAGCGCGCTTTGTCGTTGAGTGGGCGTAGAGCGTCCCGGCTGCGCCGGTCCGCGCGCGGCTGCGCCGCGCTGGGATTGCGGCGCCCGCTGCGCGGGCGTCGAATCCCTCGCCGGCGGTGGCTCCGCGAGGGGTTCCTCGCCCGGAGGCAATCTGCGGTTTCTTGCCGCCCCGCGTGAATCCGTCGAGCGGTCGCGGCGCGAACCCGTGGGGCGGGGTGACCCCCGTGCTGATCCATTCCGGATCCCGATGGCCTGCGCCCGTCAGATCGACGGCGAGGCCGTCTTTCTCACACTGCTGAAACCCCAGAGGAAACACATGCTCATCTACTTTGCCGCCTCGATCCTTCTTGCGACCTCGCCCCTCGCCGTCCAGAACGCGCCCGCGAAGGCCCCCGCCAGCCCCACCGCTGCCGCGCAGGGGACGATCGTCGACACCGCGGTCGCTGCCGGCAACTTCAAGACCCTCGTGGCAGCCGTGAAGGCGGCGGGCCTGGTCGAGACGCTCAACGGCAAGGGCCCGTTCACCGTGTTCGCGCCGACCGATGCGGCGTTCGCCAAGCTCCCGGCCGGCACCCTCGAGATGCTCCTCAAGCCTGAGAACAAGGCGAAGCTCGCCGCGATCCTGACCTACCACGTGGTGCCGGGCTCCGTGAAGGCCGCCGACGTCGTCAAGCTGAAGTTCGCGGGCACCGTGAACGGCCAGCGCATCGACATCAAGGTCGACGGCGCGAAGGTCACCGTCGACGGTGCCGCCGTGACCGCCACCGACATCGCGTGCTCGAACGGCGTCATCCACGTGATTGACTCCGTCATCCTGCCGGTCGACGGCACCGTGGTGGACGTCGCCGTGAAGAATGGCTCGTTCAACACGCTCGTCGCCGCGATCAAGGCCGCTGGCCTCGTCGAGACGCTCTCGGGCAAGGGTCCGTTCACGATCCTCGCTCCGACCGATGAGGCCTTCGCGAAGCTCCCCCCGGGCACGCTCGAGATGCTCCTCAAGCCGGAGAACAAGAAGCAGCTCGTCGACATCCTGACGTACCACGTCGTCCCCGGCGTGGCCGCGTACAGCGATTCGGTGGCGAAGATGACCGAGGTCCCGACCGTCCTCGGCAGCCCCGTCGCCGTGAAGGTCGTTGACGGCAAGGTCATGCTGAACGGCGCCACTGTCGTCGCCGCCGATGTCGAGGCAAGCAACGGCGTCATCCACGTGATCGACGCGGTGCTTCTCCCGGCCGCGAAGGCCGCGAAGCCCTGAGTGACCGCCGGGTGCGTCCGTTCGAACGGACGCGTCCACTGATGAAACTGCGCGGCCCCGCCGGAACTCCGGTGGGGCCGCGCTGCTTTTGGAGTGCGTCGCGCGCCGGTGCGATCTCGTCGAACTCGTCGCGGCGATGGCCAACGCGCGTGAGTACCGTACGTCCCGATGTCCCACGGCACTGAACCGATCGCCCTCGTCTGGCACCGCACCGACCTGCGCCTTGCCGACAACGCCGCGGTGACGGGCGCTGCCGCCGCAGCGGGAGGTTCGCTGGCCGGCGTGGTGGTCCTTCCCGCCGCACCCGACGCGCCGGCGTTGCTTTCCCGGCGCACCGGCAGCACGGGTGCCCCACGGACCGCGGACCGCGCGGCGCAGCTGGGGACTCCTCCGGGGGTAGTTCGCGCAAGCCCGCGCCGCATGGGGCATCTGCTGCAGGCGATCGACGAACTTCGCGATTCGTGGCGGTCGCAGGGTTCGGCGCTGTTCGTGATGCGCGGTGATCCGTCGGAGTGCGTGCCGGCGCTCGCCGCCCGGCTCGGCGTGCGGCAGGTGCACACCGCTCCGTGCCCGGCGTTCGACGAACGGCGCGAGAACGAGGCCACCGAGCGGGCATTGGCGACCGCGGGCGCGAAGCTGCTGGTGCACGACGAGACCACCATGATCGCCGCGGACGACCTGCCGTTCGTGATCGACGGGCTGCCGGAGGTCTTCTCGAACTTCAGGCGCCTGGTCGAGAAGTCCTGCCGTGTGCGCGCTCCGCTCGCCGTGCCGACACTGGCCCCGCTTCCCGAGGACCTGCGCGCCGATGCCGAGGCGTCGGCGAACGCCGCCATGGCGACGGCCCAATCGGCGGAAGCTCGCGAGGCCGCCGCCTCGACGGATCCGCGTGCCTCGTTCACCGTGCATGGCGGACGCTCGCATGGTCTGGCGCGCATGCAGCGCTGGTTCTGGGAGACCGACTGCGTCGCGCGGTACAAGGAGACCCGCGATGGACTGGTGGGGGCCGACTTCTCTTCGCGGCTCTCGCCGTGGCTTGCGCTCGGCACGCTCTCGCCCCGCGAGGTGGCGGCCGAGATCCGCCGCTACGAGGTCGAGCGGGTGGCCAACGACTCGACCTACTGGCTGTTCTTCGAGCTGCTGTGGCGCGACTACTTCCATTTCTGGGTGCGCCGGTGGCAGGGACGGGCCTTCAAGGCATCGGGCGTGCTGGGTCGCACGCCGTGCGGCGTGCAGGATCGCGAGGCATTCCGTCGCTGGTGCGAGGGCCGCACGGGAGAGCCCTTCATCGACGCGAGCATGCGCGAGCTGGCGGCGACCGGGCAGCTGTCCAATCGCGCGCGCCAGGTCGTGGCGAGCTGGCTCTCACGCACCGAGGGCATCGATTGGCGATGGGGCGCCGCGTGGTTCGAGAGCCAGCTGATCGACTTCGATGTTGGCCCGAACTGGGGCAACTGGCAGTACGTCGCGGGCGTCGGCAACGATCCGCGCAACCGCATTTTCGACGTGCGGGCGCAGGCGTCGCGATACGACGAGGACGGCGCGTACCGCGCTTGCTGGGGTGCATCGACGGGTGCGTGACCCGGGCGATGCCGGACGCGATCCTGGACGCGGAGTGCCGTCGGATCACGTCGAGCCGGTCGGGGTCCTCGGCCGCCTGGCGGTCCGGCTCCCTATGACTGCGTGACAGCGACGCCGAGCACGAAGGCGTTCATGACCAGGAGCACGATCGCCGGGAGGGTCCGGGCCAGCGAATCGCGAATGCGGATGCGTGTGGCGATGGCCATCAGCATGGTGAGCGTGAGGCCGGCGGCGGCCAGGACGAGGATTGGTTGGTTGAAATGGCCCACGATCAGCCCGAGCGCCCCCAGGCACTCCAGTGCGCCGATCAGGCGGCGGTACCTGGCCAGGCCGTAGCGCTCGAACTCGGCGTCCATGCGTGGGGTGACCAGGCAGGCGATTCCGTAGGCGAGGAACGCAATGGCCGAGAGTGCGCGGGCGATTTCGAAGGCGGTCTGCATCGAGGTGGCGAAGCGGCAACTGTAGGCCCCACGCGGACGCCGGTCGTCGGATATCGTCCGGGAAATGCTGAACACGATCGCATCGGTCCTCCAGATCCTCGTCGGCCTCGGCCTCCTGAATGTGTGGCTGCTGCGTCGGCAGAGCGCCACCGCCTACCGCGGCGGCAGCGCGAAGAACCTGAAGGACGAGTTCGCGGCCTACGGGCTGCCTGCGCCGATGTTCTACATCGTCGGCGGCCTCAAGATCATCTGCGGCGTGCTGCTGCTCGTTGGGCTGGCGTACCCGCCCGTCGTGCTGCCGGCGGCGGCAGTGGTTGCCGTGCTCATGGTGGGCGCGGTGGCCATGCACCTGAAGGTCGGCGATCCGGTGACGAAGTACGTTCCGGCGACGCTGATGCTGGCGATGAGCGGCGCGATCTGCGTGATTTCCCGCATGTGACGGTGGCCGCGCCGCGGCGTTCACTCCGCGGAAGGCGCCAGCAGCCGGCGAAGGTCGCGTGGCTGCAGCACCACGCCGAGGTTGACGACGAGCATTCCGATCGCCAGGGGGATGCCGCGCGGGAACATGGTCACGTTGAACGCCACGATTCCGATGGTGATCGGCAGCTGCATCACGCCCGCCGTGAACCGGGTGCGTGGCACGAGGAGCATGATGCCGAGCAGCAGGTGCCCGACGGCCAGCCAGTCCATCAGGCCTCCGTCACGGATCAGCTCCCACATCTGGGCGCCCCGCGAGCCGTCGCTCATCGGCGGTGCGGCCCACTTGAAGACGTGGTTGGCGGCGGAGCCGACCAGGGGAACGGACAGGATCACGGCGCTGATGGATTGCAGGTGTCGCATGATGGTTGATTCCGCTCCGTCCTATGCGCCGCCGGGCGGATTGCGTCGGGTGCCCCGGACCTCCGCGGTCGGCTCGACCGGCCCGCGTCTGCGACATGCATCCGAGCAGTACCGCACATGCTCCCAGTCGCGCTCCCACTTCTTGCGCCAGGTGAAGGGCCGATGGCACGAGGCGCACTCCTTCGGTGGGGGGACAGGGCGTCGTTTGATGGGGGGCATGGCGGTTGGTTTGGTGCGCGTGGCTGGAGGCGAAGGGTAGGCGCCCCGGAGATTCCGGACCTTGGCGGCGCGCACTTGGCCTGAATCCACGTGAATTCCGTGGCCCGCGCGGGAAGGCGTGGCACCTCTTCCGCAGGCACGTCGGTCGGTGCCGTTGGCGATGTGTTCCAGATGCAGGGCTGCGTGCCGACAGTTCTCGGCGCAATCGTGTTCGTTCGCAGTGGAGCCCAGGAGTGGGTCCATCGAACGGACGCAGTCTCGGCTGAATGCCCCGAGGAGCGCCCCTGATGTTCGCGCCTTTCGTCTCGTCCGCACGCCTGTCCGCCGTGTCGACCGCTGCGCTCGCCGCCGCCGTTTCGCTGATCGCCGCGTCGTCCGCTTCCGCGGGCGTGGTGGCTCCGCTCCTCACCGTGGGTGTCACGGTCACGGGCGATGCTCCGCAGAGCGTCTCGTCGACGTCGGGTGTTTCCAACGGCCAGGGCGCCTTCACGTACGGTGGCTCCAGCGTCTCGACGGCGGGCAACGGGTGGTTCGTCAACTGGAACCTGACGGGCAACGACACGAGCGTCGTACCGAACAGCCCGTACATCGCCACGAATTTCGCCGTGGGAAACACCGGGGACGCAACGCGGACGTTCCAGATCCTGGTGGCGTTCGCATCGCAGGTGCAGGTCATGCCCGGCGTGACCTCCATCATGTGGAACACCGTGCTCTCGGGAGTCCTGAGCTCCAACCAGGGCGGCGCTGCATCGCTGGTGGGCCTTTCTCCCGCCATGATGGAGTGCCAGGTCAACGGCACCGGGGTGGTGCTCAACAATCCCTCCGTGCTAAGCACGAACACGGCGTCGTTCTTCGGCCCGTCGACGAACTTCTACGACGGTCCCGTTCCCGGTGGACCGAACGTGAGCACCATCGGCTACCTGATGACGTTCTCGCTTTCGGGGCACAGCACCGCCGTCTTCAACGGCTCGTGGTCGGGCACGGTCGTGCCGGCGCCGGGCGCGCTGGCGCTGCTCGGGCTGGCGGGCACCGTGGCGTATCGGCGCAAGCGGCCGCAGGGCACCGACGCGGCGGAGTGAACGCGCTCGCGCTGCCGATCGATGCCGGACACCTCGGCGTGGCGCGGTAGGCTCCGCGGCCTCTCGTGAAATCCGTCGTATCTAACGCGAACTCCCAGGACCTCGTGCGACTGCTGCGCGACCAGCCGCTCTTTGCGGAGGTGACGGGGCTGCAGCTGGCACGGCTGGTGGGTGCCGCGGAACGGGTGGAGCTGGCCGCCGGTGACGCGCTGTGCGCCCCGGGGGCCGCGGCATCCGCGCTCTACGTGCTGGCGGAGGGCGACGTCGTGCTGGTGACGCCGGCCGGCCGGGAGCGGGCGATCGAATCCGGGCATTGCGGTGCCGAGGCCGCCGCCGGGATGGCGGAATACGCATGCGCGGTCACGGCGCGCACGGCGGTCGTGGCATGGCGCGTGCCGCGCGAGGCGCTGGAGGAGGTTCGGTCGCAGTGCCCGCCGGTCGCTGCCGCGGCGACGATCTCGCTGGCGTCGATGCTGGGCGGCGAGTCCATTCCGCGCGGGGCCGCGCGCGCGTCGAAGCCGG
>JBIIJH010000168.1:0-5132 GCA_044233905.1 Phycisphaerales bacterium | reverse complement strand
CCCCCATCATTCGCGCGAGGGTCGCCCCACGTGCCGAGCTCGCCTTCGCAGAGTCCGAGCGCAACCTGGTGGAGCGAGGACGTCCGCGAGCGGAATCCCCGAGCGCAGCGAGGACGCGGTCGACCGTCCACCGCCGTGAGCCAAGGCCCGAGTCCGCGTCCCGCACCAAGCGAAGCGACTGCGGCAGCGGACGACGGCCGCCGGCGTCCAGACCAACGCCACCACGTCCACACCTCCACGTCCACGCCTCCGCGTCCACGCCTCCACGCCTGCCATCCGCATAATCCCGGCACGACCGCTCTGCTGCCACGCACCCCGCAATCCGACAATTTCCCCGCGGGCCTCCCCGCCAACGCAACCTACAATCACTCCGTTGGACCTCTTTGACAACCTGGGGCCGTACCGGCATCGACCGTACAGGCAACGCATTGTGTGGCGCGTCGTGGAGCATGATGGCCACGTTAAAAGCATGCAAAACACAACTGCCAACACGCAGTACGCTCTCGCAGCCTAATTAGGTTGCGCAGTGAGTCCCCCCACGCCTGACTAAGGGGGCCGCTGTCAAAAATCAGGCTGGTTCCAATGGGCTGACATGCCTCGGCGGAACGAGATGATGCATGTCTTGGAACGGAGCACCCCGCTGCGGGGGCACGCCCGGACGACAATCAATCCGCAGACACACTCGTAGAGGCGCAATGCGGACTGTTTCGGCACAGGGGTTCGACTCCCCTCGGCTCCACTTGATCACTTCCACCGCGGCGCTCTTTTGGGCGCCGCGGTGGCGTTTTTAGGACCTTTCCCGGCGCGCCCCGCGGCATACTGCACGAATTCCGGCTCCCGCCCGCTTCCGGGGCATGGATCGCCATCCGCCTTCCGTATCTCCATGCGGTGCATCCATGCAACGCCCGCAGGCAACCATCATGAGCACGCTCCCCGACGACCCCCACGATCCGAACGCACGCGCCAAGCGTGACACGGATGCGGGCGCGCGCGAGCTGCCGCCGGACACCGGCAACGAGGCCGCGGTCCGCTACTGGGGCGCCATCTACGCGTACATCCGCCAGAGCGGCCGCCGCGACGACGAGGCGCGCGAGCTCACGCAGGGCTTCATCGCCGACGTGCTGCTCGGCCGCAACCTGCTCTGCAAGCTCGACGAGGGCCGCGGCCAGTTCCGCACCCTGCTCCTGAGCTCCGTGCGCAACTACCTGGCAGACGTCTACCGCTTCGACCACGCCGCGCGGCGCCACCCCGGGCGCGGGCGACTGCGCGCCGACGACGGCAGTGCCGACGGCATGGCGGACCACGCCACCCCCGATCCGGAATCCGCGTTCCACCGCGCCTGGGTCAGCATGCTGATCCGCGACGCCGCCGACGCGCTGCACGCCGAGTGCACTGAACGCAAGCGCGAGATGGCCTGGGACCTCTTCGAGTCCCGCATCCTGCGGCCCATGCTCGAGGGCGCGCCCGCACCCTCTTACGAATCACTCATGGAACGGTGGAAGCTCACCGCACCCAGCCAGGTCTCGAACACCATCGTCACCATGCGCCGCGCGTTCGCGGCACACCTGGTACGCATGATGGGCGCCACCTCGGACACCTCGCCGGCCGGTGCGCGCGGCGAGCTCCGCGAACTGCTCACTCTCCTCGAAGGACGGATGCAATGACCGACCCCATCGATCCTGCCACGCAGCACGGACCGTTCCGCGACGGCTCCCTCCGCGAGACCCTCGCCTGGGTCCTGCATTCGCTCGAACAGCCGGCCCTGGCCGCCGGCGACTGGATCGCCTACGAAGTGGACCCCTCGCGCGGTTCCGCCGTGGCGCTCCTGACCGACCCGACCACCCCGCTCGCCCGCATTCGCCGCGCCCGCGTGCTCTGGGCCGCGCTGCGCGCCGAAGGCGAACAGGCGGAGGAACGCACCATGGGCAGCCGTCTCGCGATCGCTGCCGCCGCTGCTGCGTTCCTCTTCCATGGCGAGCGGATTTCAAACCACGACGACGCTGCGCTCCTGACGGCCTTCCGCAGCGCATCCGCCGACGAGACGGTGCCCGCCGATGTCCGCACCATGGTGCGCATGGCCGAGCGAAAGCTCGTCGGGCCCACGGCCTGACCGTCCGCGCCACGTCGACATAATCGTGGTCGACGCAATCGTGGTCGACGCAATCGTGCACTCAGTTGGAAGGTTGCGCCGTGGGCGCCGGCTGCGCCATGGCCGCGGGTGCGACCGGCGCCGGGGCGGGGGCCGCGGTAGGCGCGGTCGGCACCTGCGAGACCGGCATCTCGGTGCCCGGACGCGCGCCCGTGTACGGCGTGATCACGCCTTCATCACCCGTGTTCATCTGCGAGCCGGGGTCGCGCGCGCGCAGTTCGTCCCATCGGACGCGGGTGCCGCCCACCACCGTGCCGGTGGCGAACGCCGCATCGATGAGCGAGATCTCGTAGCCGGCCAGCGCGCTGACCTCGCGCGTCTGCGCATCGCCCAGCTTGCTGGCGGCGTCGAGCACGTCGACACTGGTCCGCAGGCCCACGTCGAACTGGCGCTGTTCCGCCTCGAAGGTCCGCGCGGCCAGGATCACCTCCAGCCGCGCAGCGAGGATGCGCTGCCACGACGTTTCCAGGTTGTCGATCGCGTTGAGCACCTCCTGGCGGATTGCCAGGGCACGCGCGTCCTTGGTGGCCATGCGCTGCACGCGCTGGAGCACCGCGCGTCGCAGCGCGCTCATGCGCGCCTCGTTGCCGATCGGGATCTCCGCACGGCCCGCCACGCGGTACTGGTCGGCGTCGCCGATGTTGCCGATGGTGTCCTGGAAGCCGTTTCCCTCGCCGAACATCTGGTACTGGTAGTCCACCGTGAAGAGGGGCAGCGTGCCGTTGCGGGCCACCTCGACGTTGGTCGCGTCGACGGCCAGCTGCAGCTCGAGCTCGAGCATCTCCATGCGGTTGCGAATGGCGCCGTCGGCAAGCTTGTTGGCGTCGAGCTGCAGGCCCAGTGGGTTCGGCTGCGTCGCCGGCAGGATGGCGGTGCCGTCGGACATGGCCATCTCGGGGTCATTGATGATCCGCTTCAGGTCGCGCTGCCGGTTGCGGAGCGCGGCGTCCGCCAGGATCAGGCTCTCCAGCGTGGAGCCCACGCCGCTCTGCGCGCGCAGCACCTCCACCAGCGGCGCATCGCCGTTGTCGACGCGCCGCTTCGCGCGCTCGAGCTGCTCGATCGCCAGCTCGTACTGCTGCTTGCGCACCTCCAGCTCGCGGAACGCGCGGTACTGGTTCCAGTACGCCTTGTCCGCGTTGGCGAGGATGCGGATGGCCTCCAGCTTGGTGCGGCTGTCGGTGATCTGGCCCTGCAGCTTGGCCACGCGGATCGACGCCGTGGCGACGCCGGGGCCCGCATCGCGCAGCAGCGGCTGGCTGATCGAGAACTCCACGCCGCCCTGGTCGGCGTCCGTGCTTGCACCCGAGGTGGTGTACTGCGGCTTGAAGGTGACCACGCCGCCGGTCGCGAGCGGCACCCTGACACCCAGGTTGTACTGGTCGTTGAAGAGGCCTTCGTTGTTCTGCAGCTGCGTGATCAGGTTGTCGCCGTTGCGCTGGTAGTCGGCAAAGAAGACGCCGTTGAACTTCGCCTCTTCCTGGGTGATGGTGGCCTGCGCGATGTCCGGCGCCACCAGCTGCACGCGCAGGTCCAGGTTGTTGGCAAGGGCCAGCGCGCGGACCTCCGCGATGCTGAGCGTGCGCGTCTTGTCGTAGCGTGTGGACTTGAAGCCGCCGGCGGTCGCCTTCGCGACGGCCTCCTCCGCGGGTACCGGCGGCCCGTACTGCGCGGTGGAGAGGTCCACCGGCTCGATCGCCTTGAGCGCCTGGTCGGGTGCGGTGAACGGCGTCTCCTGCGCGCGGAACAGGTCGTTCTGGCAGCCTCCCGCAAGGACTGCGGGAGCCAGGAACGCAAGCGCGAGGTTGGTGCGGGAGGCGCGGCGCATCGGGTCACTCGTGACGGAGGGCCTCGATCGGATCGAGCTTCGAGGCCTTGTAGGCAGGCCACATGCCGAAGAGCACGCCGACGCCCGCGCTGAAGACGATGGATACCACGACCGCCCACGCCGGGACGTCCGCCTGGTCCAGGTTGGCACCGGGGATGTAGGTGAGGCCGATCGCCATCAGCTTCCCGATGACCAGGCCCACGATTCCGCCGAGCACGGTGAGCGTCACCGCCTCCAGGAGGAACTGCAGCAGGATCGCGGAGGACGTGGCGCCCACGGCCTTGCGGAGGCCGATCTCCCGGGTCCGCTCGCTCACCGAGACCAGCATGATGTTCATGATGCCGATGCCGCCCACCAGGAGCGAGATGCCCACGATGCCGCCGGCGATGGCCGTGACGCCCGAGGCCAGGCTCTTGAACTGGTTGATGTACTGGTCGATGGCCTCGGCGCGGAACGTGTCGGGCTCGTCGCGGCCCAGGCCTCGCTGGCGGCGCATCACGTACTCGATCTCCGCCTTCGCCTCGTCCGCCGTCTCCGGGCTGGTGGCCAGGCACGCGAACTGCATGAAGTACCAGCCATCGAGCAGGCGCTCGGCCACGCTGAAGGGAATGAAGATCTCCGCCTGGCTGGAGTTCATGCCGAACATCTTGGCCTGGATGGTCTCGACGATCCCCACCACCAGGAAGCGGCGTCCGCCGAGGAGCACGTGGCTGCCGACGCCGCTGCCGCCGTCCATGTTGAGCTTCAGTTCGTCGACGGCTGCCTGGTTCAGGAGCGCCACCTGGCGCGCGTTGTCGACGTCGAGCTGGCTGAACGGCCGCCCCTCGGTCACCTTGCGGCCCACGGCGTCGTGCCAGGCCGGCCAGATGCCGCTGGCGCTCATGCCCTCGATGATGGCGGAGTCGCTCTCGACGCTCATCGACACGTCCACGATGGGAGTGATGCCCTTGATCGACGGGCACTGTTCCTTGATGGACTGGGCCTCGCTGATCTTGAGGCGAACCTTTTCCCACGGGAACTTGGCGCGGGAAACGTTGTCCGGCCGGTTCGGGAAGACGTAGATGCGCGCCGCGCCGATGCTCTCGAACTCCGACAGCACCTTGGCCTTGAGTCCGGTGAGCGCCGCGATGACCGCGGTGACGCTGGCGACGCCGA
>JBIIJH010000167.1:0-5146 GCA_044233905.1 Phycisphaerales bacterium | reverse complement strand
CATGTCCGGGCTTGCGACGGCGACGTCGAAGTCCATCCAGCCGCCTTCGATCTTGGCGACCAGTTCATCGGCGCCTGCCTCGACTGCACCGGCGGCCTTGGCTGCAGCAACCTTGTCGGAGCCGCAGAAGGCAACGACGCGGGCGCTCTTGCCGATGCCGTGGGGCAGGGCGATCGAACCGCGTAGCGCCTGGTCGGCGGCCTTCGGGTCGATTCCGAGGTGGAAGACGACGTTGATCGTCTGGTCGAACTTGGTTGCCTTGAACTTGCGGAGCGCGGCGATCGCTTCCGCCGGGGCAACGGCCGTGGTCACGGCGTGCTCGTTGGCGGTGCGCATGCGCTTGGAGTTCCCGATCGTCTTCTTGACGTCCTTCTTGATAGCCATGGCTTACATCCCCTCCACGGTGACGCCCATCGAGCGTGCGCTGCCGGCGACGATCCGCATGGCGGCGTCGAGGCTGGTGGTGTTGAGGTCCTTGATCTTTTCCTCGGCGATCTTCTGGACCTGTGCCTTGGTGATCTTGCCGACCTTGTTCGTGTTCGGCGTCGACGAGCCCTTCTCGATCTTGATCGCGTCCTTGATGAGCGCGGAGACCGGGGAGGTCTTGATCTCGATGTCGAAACTCTTGTCGCCGTAGACCGTCACGACGCAACCGACCATGCGGCCGTTGAGGGCCTTGGTCAGGTCGTTGAACTTGGTGATGAACTGACCGGGGTTGACGCCGTTGGCGCCGAGCACGGGACCGAGCGGGGGGGCCGGAGTGGCCTTTCCGCCGGGTGCCATGAGCTTGAATTGCTTGGTGACCTTCTTGGCCATGGTTCCTACCTCCGACCGAGCCGGCCCTCCTTCGGGCGACCCCAGGTTTCCAAGAGCCTGGAGCGGATCAGTCGTACAAGCGGTGCGGGTTGAAGAGGGACGATGATAGCGAAGCCCGCCGAGGATGCAAGGCCGTGCGGCAAGTTCCGTCGGCCGTCCGCGGAGGATCTTCATATTGGGGGGATGTATCGGAGCGCGCCTGGCCGTTATCAGCCAGTCCAGGCGCCGAGCAGGCCACCGAGGTCGGCACCGTTGATGGTCCCGTCCCGATTGAAGTCGTAGCGCGGGCTGGAAGTACCCCACGCGCCCAGCATGATGCCGAGATCCGCGCCGTTCACCCGGCCGTCGTCGTTCACGTCGTAGCGATTGAGCGTTCCGCCCCGGCTGAGGCGATCCGCGGCGATCGGTGCCTTGGCGATTCCCGGACCCTCGAGCTGCGCGATGCAGCCGGCGCCGAAGCCGTTCTCGAAGAACTCGATGGTGATGGCGTGCTTGCCCGCCGCGAGCGCGATGCTGCCGGTGGATTCCACCATGCCGTGGAGGCCGTCGTTGAGGACCACCACGGTGCTGCCGATCTTGAGCTTCGAACCGTCATCGCTCGTGAGCGAGAACGTGTAGCTGCCGGGCTGGTCGATGCGGACCCAGCCGGTCCAGACCGCGCCCACCTCGTCCGCACGCCCGCTGTTGGCGAACACGCCGTCCGTGGACGGGTAGTTGACCGTCGACGCGGACGAGCTGAGGTAGGGCGTGAGTGCGGAGAAATCGGGCAGCACGCTTGCCCCGGTCACCACGTAGTACTTGGCGGCCAGCCCGGCGACGTCGGCGAAGGGGTCCTCCGCCTGGCGGAGGCTGAGGACGCTGACGTTCACCGTGGCGCTGGGCGAATATCCGCCGGACGCCTCGCGCACGCGATAGCCCCACTGGTCGACGCCCACGAAGCCGGCGCGCGGTGCGTAGCGCACCGTGTCGCGCCCGCCGGGGCCGGCGCCCACCAGGCGCGTCAGCGTGCCGCCCTGCGAGGTGACGGCGACGACGGTGTCCAGCGTGACGGCCTCACAGTTGACGAGGACGTCGTTGGCGAGGAGGTCGAGGTTCACGCTGGGCGTCCCCTGGAACATATCGAACCAGTCTGCCACCGCCACCGGCGGCGTGGCTTCCTCGGAGATGCTGCATGCGCCCGTCATGTAGGAGACGATGGCGTCGACGCAGAACGGGTGGAAGTTGAGCACTATGTTCGTCATGCCGCCGCCGCACAGGTGGCAGTAGCTCATGATGGTGCCGTTGTTGATGCACTCCTGCGCGGTCTGGCAGCTGCCGAAGTAGCCGCTGGGCGAGCACTGGTCGGCGGGCGCGGGGCAGAAGTCGTGGGTGTGCTGCGAGCCGACGTTGTGTCCGAGCTCGTGGCTCGTGACCATGATGTCCCAGTTCTGCGAGTCGTTGTTCACGAGCGGGTAGGGGAAATAGCCGGAAAGGTTGCCGCAGACGGAGTATCCGTACTGCAGGTTGCAGGCGGTGCCGAGCCATGCCACGCCGCCGCCGAGGCCGCGCATCGAGAGCATCATGGCCACGTCGCGCGACTGCGACGCCATGTTGAGTGCCCACCAGTTGCGGAACTCGTTGAGCTGGTTTCCGCTGGATGTCTGTGTCCACGGATCTGCGGCCGTCGACCAGAGACGGAGGTAGTTGGCGTGCGGCAGGATCTGCAGGTCCGCCTGGTAGATGGTGCGCATGCCGGCGAAGACCGTGGCGACGTAGGCGCTGGCGGCCTGTGCTGGGTTGGCTGCCGTGGCGAAGCGCTGGTACAGCTCGCTGTCGGTTTCGACCGCCACGCGGAGCTGGCGGCAGGGCTGCGGGAGGAACGACGACGGATGCTGCCCGAGCTCGTGCTCGCCGGGCACCGGGAGTGCTTCGCAGAACCACGGCGTCCAGTCGATGGTGCCGGCGGGGAGTGCCCCGAGCGCGTAGGCCACCACGGGCCCCGTGCCGCCGATGCGGTCGCCGGCAATGATCGAGGTGCCGGATTCCTCCTGCACGAATCCCTGGATGCCGATGTCGCTGCGCGAGAGCATGACGCGCGAGCTGGGATCCCCGTCGACGAATCCTGCCCACCACTGGCCCGTGGGTCGTGCGAACGCTTCCTCGGTGACGGTGCCGTCGGCTTCGAGGCGCGCGGTCACGAGCCGAGCTTCCTTGGTGAACGACTCGACGCGGTGCAGCACCAGCGTGGCGACGCGGTCGGGGCCGAGCGGGACATCGCGGAGGCGGACGAACTCGTCCGCGGCCATGGCCTTCCAGACGGCTTCGTCGGGCGCGAGGGCCACCACGGAGCCGCGCAGGTTCTCCGGCAGCGCGGACGGCGGGAGCGCCGTGAGCGGGGAGGGGTGGTTGGCTTGGGGCGCTTGCGCGACCGCCGGCAGGGCGGCGGCGAGGGCGAGCAGGGCGGCGGCAAGGGCGTGGCGCATCGCAAGGAAGATAGGCCGGATCCATGGGAAGTCCCGGCCACGGTCCCCGGATTGCCGCGGATTTCGTTTCACGCAGTTACGCGGACGGCCAGCCGGCACATCAATTCCACGCCGACCGCGATGGCGTCGTCGTTGAAGTCGAAGTCGGGGGCGTGGAGCGGCGGGAAGTGCGCGCCGCCCGGGGCCAGGCCCAGTGCCCAGTAGCAGGAGGGGACATGCGCGCCGTAGAAGGCGAAATCCTCGCCGCCCATGACGGGCGCCGCGAGGGTGCCGACGCGTTCCGGACCGAAGGTGTCGCGCGCGACCGACTCGAAACGGGCGACGGCGCCGTCGTCGTTGACCGTGACGGGATAGATGCGGTGGAAGTCGGCGCGCACCGTGCAGCCATGGGCTGCGGCCACGCCCTCGGCCACTTCCTTCATGCGGCGCTCGAGCATGGAGCGCGTGTCCTCGCTCAGCGAGCGATAGGTGCCCTTGATCGCCGCTCGATCGGGGATGACGTTGAACGCGCTGCCCGCCTCCATGATGGTGACGCTCACGACGGCCGCATCGAGCGGGTCGACGTTGCGTGCCACCACCGACTGCAGGGCGGTGACGATGGCGGAGGCGCAGACGATCGGGTCCGCGCTGCGGTGCGGCCACGCGGCGTGCGAGCCGCGGCCGTGGACATGGAGCTCGAAGCGGTCGCTCGCGGCCATCACGGCGCCGCGGCGCGTGGCCACGGTGCCGAGCGGAAGTTCCGGCCAGCCGTGGAGCGCGTAGATCTCCTCCACCTTCGGGCCGATGCGGCTGCCGTCGAGCGCGCCTTCCTCGACCATGCGCTTGCCGCCGGCGCCGCCTTCTTCAGCGGGCTGGAAGACGAGCGTCACGGGCCGCGGGAGCGGGTGGCGCGCCGCCAGGCGTGAGAGAACGCGGGCGGTGCCGAGCAGGATGGCGGTGTGACCGTCGTGCCCGCATGCGTGCATGCGGTTGGGGGTGCGCGAGGCCCATGGGCGGCCACTGCGTTCCTCGATGGGAAGTGCATCGATGTCGGCGCGCAGCGCCACCGCGCGTGGGCCGCTGCCGGGGACGTGCGCCAGGATGCCGGTACCGCGCGCCATGCCCGCCACGTGCGCAATGCCGGCATCGGACAGTTCGCGGAGTACCACGCCGCTGGTGCGCACTTCCTCGTAGCCGATCTCCGGGTGCATGTGGAGGTCGTGGCGGATCTCCACGAGGCGCGGCAACTCCTCGCACACGAGTGTGCGGATGTCCTCGGCGGCGGGATGCGTGGAGTGCGTGGTAGTGGACATCGTGTTCAAGGTTACTTGCGCAGGGGCGGGAGGCCGCATGCCTCGCGGCCGGCGTTCATCTTGGCGAACGCGCCCTTGTCGTGGTTGATGAGACGGCTGAGCTGGCTCATGGTGATACCGAGCAGCGCGGCGGAGCCGGCCACGTCGTAGCGTCGCGCCACCACGAGGTCGAGTGCCTCGGCGAGGAGGCCCGGGTAATCCTCGTGCTCCGGGTTGACGGTCATCTTGTTGCCCTGGCGACGGCGCTTCCAGAGATCGCTGCATTGGTGCGTGTCGCGCGAGGCGAGGGTGCGCACGTGCGATGCGAGCTTGCGGCGCAGGCGGCGGACCGCCATGTGCTTGTTCTCGCGCTGGCTCCGGCGCTCGGTGGCCTGGGCCTCGATGCCGGTGGCGGTGTGGATGACATAGACGGCCGTCTCCACCTTGTTGCGGTGCTGGCCGCCGGGGCCGCCGACGCGGCCGGTGACCACCTCGCAGTCCTTCAGGAGGATCTCCTCGTCGATGGTGGCCGGGTGCGGCGCATCCACCATTTTGAAGGCGGGGTCAACGAAGGGAGGTCGGTAGGCCACTCGGGCA
>JBIIJH010000045.1:0-17619 GCA_044233905.1 Phycisphaerales bacterium | reverse complement strand
ACCTCAAGGCCAAGGTCGGCGACCAGGCCATGCAGATCGAGCTCCTCGAGAAGAAGATCGAGATCCTGGAGGACGGACTCCGCCCTCCGCCGCGGAGGCCGTCGCTTTGAGCCAGGCGATGTCACCCGTCGCGAAGAAGCCCTACGGCATCCTGCGTGTCTGCCGCGCGTGGCGGCTCGCCCGCGCGACCGTCCAGCGCCACAAGGCGCTGGCGAACACCGAGCTGCAGATCCCCGCAAAGCGAGGCCCGAAGACGTGCCTCTCCGACGAGGGAAACGCCGCGGTCTTCGCGGTCAGCGACCACTGCACGGGCGAATGCCTCGGGGTGCGCGCCTCGCGGCGCGGCACGCGATTCGAGGCCATCGAGTGCCTGCGCGAGGCGATTCACTTCACGATGGGGCGGTACGAGGACAAGATCGCGGAGGGCACGAAGCTCCGCACGACCACGGCAGCCAGTTCATCTCGCACGCCTTCCAGGACGAGCTCAAGACCCTCGGCATCGAGTCGAGCCCGTCCTTCGTCCGCCAGCCGGAGGGCAACGGATGCGTCGAGCGATTCATCCGGCCCCTGAAGGAGCAGCTGCTCTGGCTGCGCCGATTCCGGACCGTCGAGGAGCTCAACCAGGCGCTCCGCGACTTCGCCCGCCGCTTCAACAACCACTGGATCATCGGGCGGATCGGCTACCGAACGCCCGCAGCGCACCGACGCATCCTCTTCGGGGAGGCCGCGTGAGTACCAACTTCAAATTGTCTCAGAAACTGGATGCGGTACACTCACAAAATGAGTCTTTCTATGGAACCGAATAGGGCTTTCGCACTTGTTGGCGCGGCTGGGTTCATCGCGCCACGTCATCTCAGGGCCATCAAGGAGACTGGCAACTCGCTTCTTGCGGCCCTTGATCCCAATGACAGCGTGGGCATCATCGACTCGTACTTCCCTGATGCAGACTTCTTCATGGAGCCGGAGCGATTCGATCGACACCTTGACAAGCTGTGTAGGAGCGGCAACCCCGTTGACTTTGTGTCGATTTGTTCACCGAATTACTTGCACGATGCGCATATCCGCATGGCACTTCGTAATGGTGCGAGTGCGATCTGCGAGAAGCCCATCGTTCTGAATCCGTGGAACATTGAGGGTCTTGCATCCATCGAGGCTGAAAGCGGACGCAGGGTTCACACCGTCCTTCAGTTGCGGCACCACCCCGCGATCATTGCGCTACGTGAGAAGTATGTCGGCGTGAAGGATCGAAGGATTGATATCGACGTGACGTATATCACCTCCCGGGGGAAGTGGTACCACCGCAGTTGGAAGGGAGATCTAGACAAGGCTGGCGGTGTTGCTACAAACATCGGAGTGCACTTCTTCGACATGCTAGGTTGGATCTTTGGTGGATTGGTGGCGTCGACGGTCCACCGCCGCCAAGCCGACTGCGCGTCGGGCGTACTTGAGCTCGAGCGCGCCCACGTCCGCTGGTTCCTGTCCGTGAACGCTGGCCATCTGCCCGATGCCCAGCGTACGAAGGGGCAGCGCACCTTTCGCTCGATCACCGTGGAGGGTCATGAAGTCGAGTTCAGCGAGGGTTTCGGCGATCTGCACACCGTCAGTTATCAAGAGATCCTAGCTGGGCGTGGCTTCGGGCTTCGCGACGCAAGACCATCGATCGAGATGGTTCAGATGATCCGCGATGCACAGCTCACTCCTCTGACAGGCGACTACCACCCCATGTGCCAGCAGGTCGAGGCGGTGCGAGCATGACTCAGCCCGCCGCGAACGCTCCATCGACCGCTTCGTTTTCGGTCCACCCCTCGGCCATCGTCGATGCGGGCGCGCAGATTGGTTCGGGCAGCAGGGTGTGGCACTTCGTGCATGTGTGCGGAGGGGCCCGGATCGGAGAGCGGTGCTCGCTGGGGCAGAATGTGTTTGTGGGCAATCGCGTTGTCATCGGAAACAACGTGAAGATCCAGAACAACGTGTCGGTCTATGACAACGTCACCCTCGAAGACGACGTCTTCTGTGGGCCGAGCATGGTGTTCACGAATGTATACAACCCGCGTTCTGCGGTCACCCGGAAGGATGAGTATCGCGACACCCTGGTGAAGCGCGGTGCAACGCTTGGAGCCAATTGCACCATCGTGTGCGGCATTACCGTCGGCCAGCACGCCTTTGTGGGCGCTGGAGCGGTGGTGAACCGTGACGTGAAGCCCTTCGCGCTCATGGCGGGCGTCCCGGCCCGGCAGATCGGTTGGATGAGCGCCTTCGGCGAACGGATTCCGCTCCCGGTCTCCGGTTCGGGCGAGTATCGCTGCCCGCACACGGGCGACGAGTACGTGCTTGAGGGGGGTTGCCTTTCGCGAGCGGGCGCCTGATCGCCCGCCCCGCCATCTCTTTCGCCGCTCCTCCACCTGCGTCAGCGCATGTCTTTCGGGAACGATCAGGGGCTGGCACCGCCCGTACGCCGGGTCGCGCGTGGCGAAGTGCGTGAGATTGACTCCATGAGCCCATCGAAGAGCCCGCCGAGCATGCGGTCCGCACCCTCCGGGCTCAGGTGATCGCGGTCGGCGAAGTCCGACTCGTGTGGATCGGCGTCAAGGCATGGCCGCGCGAGGTTTACGAGGTGCATGCCCGGCATGTCGCCGAGCTCGGCAATGATCCCCTGGATCGTCGCTTGCGTCGCAAGAAATCGGTCGATATCGACGCAGCGGGTCGGCAGCACACCTCCGTAGAGCTTTCGCGCGGCGCACTGGGAGGGAGTGAGTACGAGCTGCGGAGGCTCCAGCAGGATCCAGACATCCATTCCGGCCTCCCGGATCGCCGCCAGGGTCCGCCGGAATCCGCGGACCATCGAAGCTCGTGCGGATGACCGGTCGACGATGGCGGCCTCCTCGTCCGTGACGAGGCTGTCCACGTCGCCGTTCTCTCGTCCATCGACATTGATCGACCACCGTGCCACCAGCAGTACGTGCTGTGCACCGGATCGGCGGATCGCTTCCCATGCGGCATCGTTCCACGCCCGGTGTCCTTCCCTCGACGCCGCTCGCCACGTGTCCAGCAGTGGCACCATTGCCGGCCGGAGGGCAGCGATCCCGCACAGCCCGTGCGCCTGTGCCGCTGCCGCAACCGTCCTGCTGATCGCGAGTCCATGGCTGTCGCCCCAGAGCGCAAAGGCCGGTGCAGTTCCGTCGCATGCGCCAAGCCTCGGCAGCCGGCCATCTCGGGTGTCCTGCGTGGATACGTTGCCGAATTCCTGGGGTATGAGGTTCGAGGAACTGCCGCCCGCTCTCGCGATGGGCCTGCCCGGGAGCCCCTTGCCGTCCACGAACCAGGCGCCGAGGGCCAGTATCGCCGCAACGCCCGTGGCCAGCATCACGGCGGTCGCCGGGACGCGGCCGGCACCCAGGCCGCGGCGGAACGGTCGCTCCACGAGCGCCCAGCTGGTCATCCCGAGCACGAAGGTGAGGAAGATGCCCACAGCCGGCCATGCCCCATCCAGGGTGGATGAACCGATCGCGCGCATGAACGCCGCGATCGGCCAGTGGACCAGGTAGAGCGAGTATGAGATCACCCCGATCGCCACCAGCGGGGGGGCCGACAGCACCCGCGATCCGATGCCGTCGCGCCGTTCATTCCCTGCCTCGATGATCATGACGGCGCCCGCGCATGCCGCCGCGACCGCCGCGATGCCGCGCCATGTCGCGGGTGCAGGAATCGCGAACACGGTGCAGATCGCGAGGATGCCGATCAGCGACGCCGCGTTCCGCGCGGCCGGGTTCCTGAACAAGTTCGCCGTGCGCTTGGCCACTGAGTGGTCTGTTCCCGCATCATCGCACCGCCACGCGCCCCATCCACTCCTTTGCGGCCGCATCGACCTGCGACAGCGCAAGCCCGCGCGGAACCAGCAGCGCCCATGACCATCCTTCCGCCACGCCGCGCGTCGCGAAGTCCGCGGGTAGTGGTGTCACGGTGAACCCCAGCCCCCGGTAGTGCTCCGCCGCCCGCGGCAGGTGCATCGCACTCGTGCAGACGATCAGCGTCTTGGCGCCGCGTTCCCGGAGGAGCGTCGCCACCAGTTGCGATTCGTCCGACGTGTACAGCGCCCGTCCGGCCGCGAACGCTGCCGCCTCGGGCACGCCGCGCTCGACGGCACGGTTTCGGTTCCATTCGCCTTCCGTTGGGGTGCCCGGCACTCCCGTGCTGCCGCCACCGAAGACCATGCTTGGCGCGCGCCCTGCGTGGAATGCGGCCAACGCAGTCTCGAACCGATCAGCGGCATGGTGCGCATACAGATGCACCACCCCATCCACCCCCTCCGTCGCATGCATCGCGCCCCCCAGCACCACGATCGCATCCGCCACCGGCAGCGTCTTCACGTCGACCGGCGGATGGTCCTTCTCGAGCGTCCATGCCGCCCATCGCGCCACCAGCGGCGTGCTCGCCAGGTACAGCATCATCACGCTCACCCCGGTCAGCCAGCATGCGAACCGAGCCTCCCCTGGCCGCTTGCCCCCCCGCCACGCGCGCAGCATCAGGAACACCCCGAGTGCGATTGCCGCCATCAGCACGCACGACGGCATGAAGAGCATCGACCACCAGCGCGTGGCGACGAGGTTCATCCGGGCATCCCCTCGAACTCATTTGAGTCATGCGTCAGCAGCCGCATCAACCGCGTGTTGACGAAGAGCTTCGCCTGGCCAGCGGCACGTTCCGCGAGCACGCCTGCATCGACCAATGCGCGTGCGTAGGTGGCCGCGGTCTGCCGCTTTGCCAGTCCTGCATCGACGATGTCGCCGATCCGCAGGTAGGGCTTCTCGAAGAGCAGCGACACCAGCTCGTGCGAGTATGCGATGGGGCATCGTTCCTGCACGAAACGCCCGGTATGCGCCTGCAACTCCCGAATGGCGCGCACTTTCCCGGTGGTCCAGATGGCCGTGCGCTCGACGCACTCGAGCATGAACTCGATCCACGGCACCCATGCACCGTTGGCCGTGACCTCGTGAAGCAAGCGGTAGTAGCGGTCCTTGTCCTCGATGATGGCGCGGCTGAGGTACAGCACCGGCTGCCCGATGAGTCCTTGGCTGACCAGGAACAGGCTGTTGAGCACCCGTCCGGTTCGGCCGTTGCCGTCCGTGAACGGGTGAATGGCCTCGAACTGGTAGTGGCCGATCGCCATCTTCACCAGCGGGTCGAGTTCGCCGGGCTCGTTGAGGAACCGCTCCCAGTTGGCAAGGAGGTCGCGCAGGACCTGCTCCCCCTCCGGCGGCGTGTAGATGGTCAGTCCGGTGCGGTCATTGCGGAGCGCGGTCCCAGGCGTGCGCCGCACGGCCATGGTCGTTCCCTTGATTTCGGAGCACACGATCTCGGCAAGGCGCGTGCAGACTGGCCGTGTGCCAAGCTCCTGGAATCCCGCCAGGAGCGCAGTGCGATACCGAAGCGCCTCGCGAATGGATGGCGAGGCGCGCTGGTCGGCGGACAGGTGCTCGAACAGTTCGGCGGTGGTGGTGACGATGTTCTCGATCTCGGAGCTGGCCTGCGCCTCGAGCGTCGGGAAAGCACTCATCAGAATGCTCTGATCCGGGATCAGCGCCGTCGCTTGGTTCAAGCCGGACAATGCCGCCCGCGCTGCCACGCACTTCTTGAGCACCGCCTTGGTCTCGATCTCTCCGCGGGGAGGCAGCGGCAGCAATCCGTTGTGGGGCTGCTCCGCGCGCCAAGCGAGGGAATCGGCGTTGGAAGTCCCGTCCAGCATGCGTTGGCAGTCTATGTCGATCCAATCGACAAGTCCAAATAACCTGTCGATTCATCCCCGATTGTTCGACACGCCCATCTCCCGTGCCTCCCACCGCTCCGCGCCCACCAGCTGCTTCGCCAGCTCGCGCGCCGCGGGATCCGGCGCCACCATCGCGAGGATGACCACGTACCCCTGGTCGTTGAGCATCCGGGCAATCTCCGCCGCGCGGCGCAGGTTCTCGCTGCGGTCCTCGTCGCTGAAGCCGAGGTCCTTGCTCAGGCCGCGGCGCATCGCCTGCCCGTCAAGAAGCACCACCGCCGCGCCTTCGTCGAAGAGCTTGCGCTCGAGCTCATGCGCGGCGCGCGTCTTTCCGCTGTGGGGCGGGCCGAAGAAGAGCACCGTCCGCGGCTTCTGGCGCCAGCGGCGCTCGCGTTCCTCGGGGGTCACGAAGCTCGGCTTGTCCTCGGCGCGCTCGAGCGTGGCGAGCGCCTCCGTCTCCCAGTGCGCGCGCTTGCTGCCGGCCTCGGTGGCCAGGCGCACCATGCCGGCGCCGGCGGTGGCGTTCGTCATGCGGTCCACCAGGATCAGCGCGCCGGTGCCGTGGCACTCGCGGTAGCCGTCCACCACCACGCGCTCCTCGCACTCGAGCTCCACGCGGCCGATCTCGTTGAGGCGGAGCGTCTCCGCGGGGCTCGTGCCCAGCGTGTCCACGTCCACCTGCCAGCGCACTCGGCGCACGGTGCAGGGCGTCTGCTTGGCACCGATACGCAGCATGAGCTGCTGGCCGGGCACGAGCGGCTGCTCCTGCATCCACACCAGGTCGCATTCCACGCGCTGCGTGACGGACGGATCTCGGCCGATGCAGACGATCACGTCGCCGCGGCTGCAGTCCACCTCGTCCTCGAAGGTCAGCACCACGCTCTGCGGCGCGTAGGCGATCGCGGCATCGCCGCCGTCCTCGGCCGCGCGCGCGATCCGGCGCACGCGCGTCTCCTTGCCCGAAGGCAGCACCTTCACGCGGTCGCCGGGCTTCACGCTGCCGCTGGCGATCTGCCCCGCGAAGCCGCGGAAATCAAGGTCTGGCCGAAGCACGTACTGCACCGGCAGGCGGAAGCTCGCGTCCGGGCTCGGCCGGTCCACCGGCACGCTCTCCAGGAGTTCCAGCACCGGGCTGCCGCTGAACCACGGGGTCTGCTCGCTGCGCTTCACCACGTTGTCGCCATTCAGCGCACTGATGGGCACCGCCACGGGATCGGGAATGCCGATCCGCGCGCAGAAGTCCACGAACTCGCGCTCGATGGCGCGGAAGCGCTCCTCGCTCCAGCCCACGATGTCCATCTTGTTCACCGCCGCCACCACGTGGCGGATGCCGAGCAGGCTGGCGATGAACGCGTGCCGCCGCGTCTGCGTGGTGACGCCCTTGCGTGCGTCGATCAGGCTGATGGCAAGCTGGCAGTGGCTGGCGCCGGTGGCCATGTTGCGCGTGTACTGCTCGTGGCCCGGGCAGTCGGCAATGATGAAGCTGCGGCGCGCGGTGGCGAAGTAGCGCCACGCCACGTCGATGGTGATCCCCTGCTCGCGCTCGGCCTTCAGGCCGTCCACCGCCAGCGCCAGGTCCAGGCCGCCGCCCGTGGTGCCGTGCACCTTGCTGTCCTTCTCGAGCGCGGCCAGGTGGTCCTCGTAGATGCGGCCGGTGTCGTGCAGGAGACGCCCGATGAGCGTGCTCTTGCCGTCGTCCACGCTGCCGCAGGTGAGGAACCGGAGGAGCTCGTTCCGCTCGTAGCGTGCGAGGTAGTCCTCGACGCGCTCGCCTTCCTGCATCACGGGTGTCGACATCAGAAGTACCCCTCGCGCTTCTTCTCTTCCATGCTGCCGGACTGGTCGTGGTCGATCAATCGGCCCTGGCGCTCGCTGGTCTTGGCCATGAGCATCTCTTCGATCACCTGCTCGAGCGTCTCGGCCTCGCTCTCGATGGCGCCGCTCAGCGGGTAGCAGCCGAGCGTGCGGAAGCGCACCTTCAGCATTTTTGGCTTCTCGCCGGGGCGCAGAGGCAGGCGGTCGTCGTCCACCATGATGAGGGCACCGTCGCGCTCCACCACGGGCCGTGGCTTGGCCAGGTAGAGCGGCACCACCGGCAGCTTGTGCTTCCAGATGTAGAGCCATACGTCGAGCTCGGTCCAGTTGCTCAGCGGGAAGACGCGGATGGACTCGCCCTGGTTGACGCGGGTGTTGAAGAGGTTCCAGAGCTCGGGGCGCTGGTTCTTCGGGTCCCAGCGGTGGTGCCTGTCGCGGAAGCTGAAGACGCGCTCCTTGGCGCGGCTCTTCTCCTCGTCGCGGCGCGCGCCGCCGATGGCCGCGTCGAACTTCCACTTGTCGAGCGCCTGCCGGAGCGCCTGGGTCTTCATGACGTCGGTGTGCACCTTGCTGCCGCTCGCCACCGGGCTGATGCCCTGTGCCAGGCCCTCCTGGTTCGTGTGCACCCGCAGGTCAACGCCCAGCCGCGTGGCGGTGGCGTCGCGGAAGGCGATCATCTCGCGGAACTTCCACGTGGTGTCGATGTGCAGCAGCGGGAAGGGCGGCTTGGCCGGCCAGAAGGCCTTCATGGCCAGGTGCAGGAGCACCGTGCTGTCCTTGCCGATCGAGTACATGAGGACCGGCCGCTCGAAGCCGGCGGCGGTCTCGCGGAAGATCTGGATGCTCTCGGCCTCCAGCTCGTCGAGATGGGTGAATTCGGTGGACACGGTGGGGAAGGATGGTAGCGGTGGGGCGGGGCGGCGGACGCGCGTTCGGCCTGCCTGCCGCGCTCGTACGATGCGTGCCGTGCACTCCATGCAGGAACAACCCGAGCCGACGCGCGACCCGAACGTCCGCTGGCACGCCGGCACCGCGGACGCAGCCCTGCGCGCCCGATGCGCGCGCCAGCGCGGCGTCACCCTCTGGCTCACCGGCCTGAGCGGCTCCGGCAAGAGCACCATCGCGGTGGAACTGGAGCGCTCGCTCCTCGAGGCCGGCTCGCTGGCGTTCCGCCTCGACGGCGACAACCTCCGCCACGGCCTGAACGCAGGCGTCGGCTTCGACGCCGCCGGCCGCCAGGAAGCGGTGCGGCGCGCAGGCGAGGCCGCGCTGCTCGTCGCCGGTACGGGTGCCGTCGCCATCGTCGGCATGATCAGCCCGTACCGCGCCGACCGCGATCGCGTCCGTGCGCGCCATGCGGAGGCCGGCATCCCGTTCCTCGAGGTGCACGTCGATGCGCCCCTCGCTGTCGCGGAGTCCCGCGATCCGAAGGGCCTCTACGCCAAGGCGCGCGCCGGCGAGATCAAGGGCTTCACCGGCATCGATGATCCGTACGAGGCGCCCGTGGCGCCGGAGATCGTGGTGCGAACGCACGAGCGATCGATCGCGGAGTGCGTGGCAGCGCTGCAGGCCGCCGCGCGCGCTGCCGCTCGCATCGAGGCATAGGCCTTCCTGCCGCGCGGCCTGCAGGTACGCACGAATCGCACGGCTTCCCGCCACGGTGTTGTGCGCCGCTGCGGGGGGCTTTCGCTATTCTCAACGTTCCATGGACCGCAAGGCCAACACCCACGACGCCGCGCCCCGCGCTGAATCCGCGGCACCCGCGCGGCGCGTGCCGCCACGGCTCTGCGTCGTCTACACCGCCAAGAATTCCACGCGGACGCTGCCCCGCAGCATCGCCGCCATGCGCGAGATCGCCGACCGGATCGTGGTGGTCGACAGCGGCTCCATGGACGGCACCCAGGATGCTTGCCGTGCGCTGGGTGCGGAAGTGTTCCACCAGGATTGGCTCGGCTTCGCCCGCCAGAAGCAGCACGCCATCGACCTGGCCTCCGACGCGGAGTTCGTCCTTCTCCTCGACAGCGACGAGATCCCGGACGCCCGTCTCATCGACTCCATCCGCGGCGTGATCCAGTCGCCCGGCGCTGCCGAGGGCTGGTGGATCGACCGCCGCTACTGGTTCGGCGGCGACTACGTGCACATTGACGCCCCCGACCGCGTGCTCCGAATGTTCCGCCAGGGCGCCGGCAGCGTGCCGTTCCGCGAGGTGCACGAGGTGGTCCGCGTCGACGGCCCCACCGCGCGCCTTGCCGGGATCTGCCGGCACGAGAGCTGGATCGACCTGGAGGACGCGCTCGCCAAGCAGCTCCGCTACGCGCGCATGTCGGCGTCCGCGCCGCATGCGCGCTCCAGCCTCGCGAAGCTCGCCTTCAACCCGTCGTGGGCGTTCTTCCGCAACTACGTGCTGCATCGCTCCTTCCTGGATGGCTGGCGCGGCTTCCAGCTGAGCATGGTGGTGGCGATGGGCACGCTTGCCAAGCACCTCATGATCCTCGACCGCAAGCGGCGCTGAGAGGCGCGCCCGCCACTGCTGGCCGGAGGCGCCGCTGGGGAAGTTCCGCTCCAAGCGGCGTGCCGGGCCGCGGGATTAGAAATTATTGCGGCGGCACAGTGCGCGGACGCTTTCCCGCAAAGTGCAGCGTTGGTGAAACCGCCAAGGAATTCACGTCGGCAGTGCGGGAAACTTCCGCCAGTTTTTCCATTCCGTCCGCATCGCTGCATATTGCCTCCGGCTCTGTGGTACGTTTGGTAGTCCTATGGCAAAGAAGACTTCTGCAAAGCACGCCGCCCACCGCACCGCCAAGACCGCCTCCAAGGCCCTTGCCCACCGTGGCCCCGCCAAGCACACCGCCAAGAACATCACCGACGACATCCGCACGCTTGCCTCCGAGGTCAAGGACCTGCGCACGCTGCGCAGCAAGTACGACCAGCTCCTTGCCGAGCACAACGGCCTGCTCGGCTCGCTGCGCGAGCTGACCACCGTGCTCGCCGGCAGCGCGCGCGAGGCCTGGAACGACTACCGCGGCGGCAAGCCCGTCCACTTCGGCACCGCCCGCCCGCGCATCCGCGCCGCCAGCGCGGACGTCGACGCGATGACCGCCAAGCTCAATGCCTCGCTGCCCACCGCGTGGAGCACCAAGGAGCAGATCTGCAAGGCCGCGGGCCTGGACCCCAAGGCGGCCAACTCCGCCTTCCGGCGCCTGGTGCTCGGCTACATCCGCGGCGGCAAGAAGGTCGCCGCATCGCTCGAATCCAACGGCAAGCGCGGGGTCGAAGGCCGCTATCGCAAGCGCTGACGTGCAGCAGCGCACCGTCGAACTCGCCGCGGCACTTGCCGCGGCCCGGGCCGCGGCCGACGCGATCGCCTTCCTGGGCGATCCGCAGTCGTTTGCCGCCGGTGCGGTGATCGACAAGGGCGCCGCCGGTCCGGCCACCGTGGCGGACATCGCCAGCCAGGTGGCAGCCACCATCACGCTCCGGGCCATGCTCGGCGGGGCCGTGCGCATCGTTGCCGAGGAAAGCCTGGAGGAGGTCGACTCCCTGGGCGGCGACTCGCTCCTTGCCACCGTCGCCGCCGCCGTGCGCGCTGCGGGCATCGAGTGCGATGCATCCCGCGCACGCGAGGCGCTCGCCGCGGCGTCCGATGCCGGCGGTGCGGGCACCTTCTGGGCCATCGACCCGCTCGACGGCACCAAGGGCTACCTGCGCGGCGGGCAGTTCGCGGTGGCCATCGCGCTGGTGCGCGACGGCATTCCGATGGCCGGCGTGCTTGGGCTTCCGCGCCTGGCGGCCACCGGCACCGGCATGGGTGCCGGCGTCCTGGCAGCCGCAGTGCGCGGGCAGGGCGCGGTGCAGACGCCGCTCTCCTCGTGGGAGCCGCTGCCGATCAACGCTCGACCATGGAATCCCGGTGACGCCATTCGCCTTGCGGGCAGCGTCGAGAAGGGCCACAGCGCCTCGGACTCGCTCGAGTCGCGCGCCGCGCAGCTTGGCCCGGTGGAGCCCGTCCGCGTCGACAGCCAGGCGAAGTATGCATTGGTGGCCCGCGGGGACGCGGATACCTACCTCCGCCTGAGCCCCACACCCGATTACCGCGAATGCATCTGGGATCACGCCGCCGGCGCGTTGGTGGCGTCGGAGGCCGGGTGCACCGTCACCGATTCGCGCGGCGTCCCGATGGACTTCTCCACCGGCCGCCGGCTCACCGCGGCGCAGGGCGTCATCTGCGCCCCGCCGCGCCTCCATGCGGCGCTGGTGGACGCGTTGGCCCCGCTCGTGGGGTAGAACACGTGCATGGCGCATGTCGCTCTCATCGGCGGATTCGGCGACCTGGTGGTCAAGCTGCGAGGTTCGCTGCTGCGTTCCCTCCGGGCCGCGGGGCATCGCGTCACGGTCTGCGTGCCGGCGCCCTCCGCGGAGGCGCGTGCCGGCGTCGAGTCCGGGCTGCGTGACCTGGGCGCCCGGCTCGTCGAGGCCCCGCTCGACCGCAGCGGCACCAATCCCATCGGCGAACTGGCGCTCCGCAACTTCTACGCGAGGTTCATGGAGACGGAACGCCCGGACGCGGTCATCGCCTACAACCCGAAGCCGATCTTCTACGCAGTGCCCGCCGCGCGCCGCGCGGGCGTGCCGCACATCGCGGCCATGGTCACCGGCCTCGGCTATGCGTTCACCAGCAGCGACCTGCGTGCCAAGGTGCTCTCGCTGGTGGCCATGCGCCTCTACCGCCGCGCGCTCCCGCTCGCCACCACGGTGGTGTTCCAGAACAACGACGACCGGACCCGTTTCCAGCACCTTGGCCTCCTCGGTGCCGTGCGCAGCGTGCACGTCATTCCCGGTTCGGGCGTCGACATCGCCCACTTCCAGCACACCGCCATCACCGAGGAGCCGGCGCGCATCGATTTCCTGTACCTCGGTCGCTACCTGCGCGACAAGGGACTCGTCGACTTCGTCGAGGCAGCACGCGCGCTCCGCGCCCTTCGCGAGGATGGCTCGCGCTTCGGCTTCCACATCGCCGGATTCGTCGACGAGAACCCGTCGAGCGTCACCGCGGCGGAGGTCCGCGCCTGGGTCAGCGCGGGCATCGTGCAGGACCTCGGCAGGCTCGAGGATCCGCGCCCCGCGCTCTCGGCGTGCAGCGTGATGGTCCTCCCGAGCCACGGCGAGGGCATGCCGATGGCGGTGCTCGAGGCCATGGCCACGGGACGTGCCGTGGTCACCACCGAGGTGGCGGGATGTCGCGAGACCATCGTCGACGGCGAGAGCGGCATCCTGGTGCCACCCGGCGCGCCGGCGGCGCTTGCCGTTGCGATGGAGCAGTTCCTGGAAGACCCGGGACTGGTGGTCAGCATGGGCATGGCCGCGCGTCAGCGCGCGGCGTCGGAGTTCGACAGCCGTGCCGTGAACGCGCGCCTGCTGTCGGCGCTTGGCATCTGACCGTCAGCGCTGCGCGATGTCCTGCACCGGGCCGGGAGCGTTGCCGAGGTCACGGCTGCCCGCGCCGTAGAGGAAGCCGTTCGTCAGCTTCAGGTACTGGTAGTACGTCCGGTTGCCGCGGCGCATCATCAGGTCCACCTGGCCGTCGTCATTCCAGTCGCGCGCATTCACCACGGTGCCGGACGCGAACCCGACGCGCTGGCGGGACAGCCTCACGTAGCCGCCGTTGCTGTCCTGGTCCATGAGCTCGACCTGGATGTCGCTGCCCTGCCAGACCAGGTCGGGCTGTCCGTCGTTGTTCATGTCGGCCACGGCCTTGAGCTTGAAGGACGGGTTGATCGTGGTGATGGGCGTCGTCTCGGAGTTCGAGGTGCCGTCCTCGTTGTCCGCGAGGGGCTCGAACACGCGCAGTTCGCCGGTGGCCTGCTCGCGAAGCAGGATGTCGTTGTTGTTCTTGTTCCGGAAGTTGCCGGGCAGGACGATCCACTCGCCATCGGGCAGCTCGTACTCGTCCGAGCCGGTGAGTGCGCCGCCGGAGACGTGCCAGATGGTGATCAGCGAAGGGTCGAGGATGCTGCGGAGCAGGACATCCGGCTTGCTGTCGGCGTCGTAGTCGCCCACGGCGATCGCGTCGAACCCCGTGGGCAGCTCGTCGACCACGTTCGTGGAGAGGATCTTGTTGGCATCGCGCTTCCAGAAGCGCAGCACCTCGTTCCGGTCGACGAAGACGATGTCGCCGGAGCGGTCGCCGTTCATGTCGATGGTGCCGACGTAGCGCGCTCCCGCGGGCAGCGTGCCCAGCTTCTGGTACTTCGGCTTCACGCCGGAGTGCTTGCCGTCGGTCTGGAGGATGGAGATCTTGCCGTTCTTCAGCGTCACCGCGCTGCCCTTGATGACGCCCCAGTTGTAGACGATGGGGGACAAAGGGATGACCGGCGATGCGGAGCCGTCGCCCGTGGACGGCGTGCCGCCGTTGTTGACGCTGCCGCCGGTGCTGCCGCCGCCGTCGCCGGGAGTGCTGCCGTCGTTGGGATTGCCGTTCTCGTCGAGCTGGCCCGAGGCCGGCCCCGCCACCTCGCCGACGCCGGTGCCGATGGGCCCGTTGGTGAAGACGAATGGGTAGCTGGTGCCCAGGCTCGCGGTCGGCGTCTCCGCGCCGGCGATCGAGTAGAGCAGGGTGGACGGCGCCGTGGCGACCGCGCGGCCGATGTTCGAGTTGGCACCGACGCGCCAGCTCCACAGGTCGCCCGTGCTGCCGACGGTGCCGCGGATGGCCCAGGTGCCTCCCGCGCCGCCGCGGGTGAACGCGAAGGCGGTGCCGGAGTTCGCCACCTGCAGCAGGTCGGGCGCGTTGTTCGGATCGACGACGGCGGTGTCGAAGCCCGGGGCGCCGACGATCGCCTGCGGCGGATCGGTGAGCGAGAGCGCCACCGCGTAGCCGAAGGCGTTGTTGACGTTGTCGGAGCGGGGAAGCAGGGTGCCGTCCAGGCTCCAGGTGGTGCCGTGGTCATCGCTGCGGAACATGTAGGCCACGCCGTTGCCGGTCACGTCGCCGGAATTGCCCGAGTCGCGTGCGGGCGCGCCGACGAGCAGCCATGCCGCATCGTCGCCATCGACCACCGCCACGGAGGCGCCGAAGCCTGCGTTCGCCGTCGGGATCTCCTCGGTGACCTTCGACGACAGGGTCCAAGTGGAGGCTCCTGCGGCGCGCGAGTAGACGCGGGTGTTGCCGGCGTGGATCTTTCCCTGGATGTTCTTGTTCTGCACGCCTGCGGCGAGCAGGTCGCCGTGCAGCGACAGCCTGGTGCCGAGCTGGTCGTTGGCGCCGGCATCCACGTCCTCGATCTTCTGCGTCTGCGCGTAGGTGCCGGCGCCGTCGCGCTCGAACACGTAGATGGCGCCGGTGTTGCTGGTGCCCGAGAGCGGGCAGCCCACGGCCACCGTGCCGTCGTGCGCGGCAACGCTGAAGCCGAACTGGTCGATCTGCTGCAGGTCCGACGGGGCGAGCGTCTGGTCGGGCAGCCGCGTGAAGGGGCCGTACCGATCTGCCGTCGACACGCCGGCAGGTCCGGCGCCGCCGCCCGGGTTCGCGTATCCCCAGCTGTCGCCGACGCCCTTGCGGTAGACGAACGCGGAGCCGCCGAACAGCGCCACCGCGTCATAGCCCCACGCTCCCACCACGATGTCGTTGGTGACCGGGTCGATTGCCACGCTGCAGCCGGTCTGCGCCAGGGTGCGGGTGGGTGCGATGAGGCGCTGGACGAAGGCCCACTGGTTGGTGCCCGCGGTGCGCTTGAAGACGAAGGCCGCGCCGGCGCCGTTGCTGCCGGAATTGGTGCGCAGGTCGACCAGGCGCACGTCGGGCGCGCCGATCACGGCGTAGTCCTCCGTCATGGCCATCGCGAAGCCGAACCGGCAGTTGGTGTTGAGGGCTTCCTTGAAGGTCGGGTCGACCTGGAACCTTGTGCCGGGCGCCCATCCGTCGATGGTCTGCCGGGCGAACGACGGGGCCGAGGCCGACAGGGCCGCCACGGTGGCGACGATCGTGAGGCTGGCGGAGCGGAGTTGGCGGAGGTGGTTGAGCATGTACTTGGGAACTTCCTTGGCGGGGCGGGGCTGGTGCCCCTCCCCATTGATACTTATGATCTGGGGCCCCCGTTGGGATCGCTGCTATCCGTGAAATTGTGTGAAATCCTCGTCATAGATCGTCACGGTCAACGTTTGTCGTCCAACTGGCATTTCGCGGGCGTGCGCCCGTTTCTGCAAAGTCCGAGAATCAGGAACCGATCCATGAACCTGTTTATCCGCTCCTCGTCGTTCCGCCGTACCGCATCGCTTGCCGTGATTGCGGTGCTTGCGGCGGAATCGCTGCTGTCCGTGTCCGCGCATGCCCAGCAGGGTGGCCCGCCGCAGGGGCAGGGCCAGGGTCAGGGTGGGGGCCAGGGTCAGGGCGGTCGTGGTGGCCAAGGTGGCCGCGGCGGCCAGGGCGGCGGTGGTGGCGGCGGAATGATGCGCGGCATGGGTCGCATGGGCATCCAGAACCAGATCCGCGACGCCTTCGAGCCCGACTTTGCGCGCCGTGATATTCCGCTCTTCAAGGAGCAGCTCACGCTCGAGGACGCCCAGATGGCCGTCGCCGAGCAGCTGATGCGCGACTACGAGGATGCGTTCGAGCCGGCCCGTGACGAGGTCATGAACTCCATGCAGGAGATCGGCCGCCAGATGATGGCGCCCATGATGGCTCCCGAGATGCAGGAGAAGTGGCGCGGCGCCATGGACGAGGCGCGCCAGCAGATGGAGCAGATGGCGCAGGAGAAGGGCGCCGAGCTCACCCCCGAGGAGCGCCAGCAGTTCTTCCGCACCCAGATGGACAAGCTGGGCGAGCAGGTGCAGAAGGAGATGAAGGCCAGCGGCGCGTTCGACCAGATGCGCGCCTCGCTCGGCACCATGGTCACCGACTTCAACAAGTGGCAGGAGACCAAGTCGCGCCTGCGCAAGTCGTTCGTGGACGGGCTGCAGGCCTCGCTCTCCGATCCGCAGGCCAAGAAGTGGCCCGCGTTCGACCGCTTCCTGGTGCGCGAGAAGACCCTGTCGCGCGGCGTGATGAGCGGCGAGAACGTCAACCTGTTCATCGTGCTCGACGAAGCGGGCCTCTCCAAGGAAACCTTCGCGAAGCTGCAGACCATCATGGACGACTACGAGCTGCAGCTCGACGTGGCCCTGAAGGCCCGCAACGAGTTCCTGGCGGCCAACGAGGGGAAGTACCTCGCGGCCATCCAGGGCGGCGATGCCGAGGCGGCCAAGCGCTTCGCCACGCGTTCCGTGGAGCTGCGCGAGAAGGTGCGCGACGTGAACGACCGCTACCGCGAGGCGATCTGCGCAGAGCTTTCGCCGGAAGATGCCGCGCGCGTCCGCGCTGCGGCCCTCTCGTCCGCATACGAGCGCGTCTACGGGCAGAACCGCGTGCAGCGCGCCTTCGAGGCGGCACTGAAGCTGGAAGGCCTGGAGGCGTCGGTGCTGGAGGCCATCAATGGGCTCAACACGCAGTACGCGGCGGAAGTCAGCCCGATGAACGACCGCATCGTGCAGGCGCTCCGCAAGGAGGAGCCCGTCAACCAGACCGAGGAGATCACCCGCGTGGTGGGCTTCATGTCCGGTGACGTGCCGATGTCGCAGATGTTCCGGCGCGGCGGCGGTGGCGCCGGCAGCGGGCGCGGCGAGTCGCAGGAGCTGTTCGACAAGCGCAACGAGACCAACGACACCTACATGGAGCGGCTCGAGAAGCTGCTGACGCCCGAGCAGTTCGAGTCGCTGCCCAAGGGCAACCGCGGTGGCCAGGGCGGCATGGGCGGCATGTGGGGCAACAACGGGCCGATCAAGCTCTCCGACCTGCCGCAGCAGGCGCAGGACCGCATGAAGCAGTACGACAAGAACAACGACGGCACCATCGACGACACCGAGCGCCAGGCCATGATGGAGGACTTCCGTCAGCGCGGTGGCCCCGGCATGATGGGTGGTGGTGGCCAGGGCGGCGGTCAGGGCGGTGGCCGCGGTGGCCGCGGCAACGGCGGCGGTGGAAACGGCGGCGCCCCGGCCGGACAGTC
>JBIIJH010000166.1:0-5316 GCA_044233905.1 Phycisphaerales bacterium | reverse complement strand
CCGCACGTGGACCTGTCCTCGTTCGGCGGCGACCGCAACGTCCGCGGCCTCGCCAAGCTGTTCACGGTGAAGAGCCTCTGCGACTTCATCGAGATCAAGCTCAAGAAGTGAACCACCCCGCGCGCCCGCCCGTCCGGCGCGCGGTTCTTTTTGCACGGAGCCACGCATGCGCTGGATGTGGATCGACACGATCGTGACCTACGAGCCGGATCGCCGGCTGGTGGCCATCAAGAACGTGTCGCTCGCGGAGGAGCACCTCCACGAGCACTTCCCGGCGAAGGACGGCCTCCCCGCGCAGCCCGTGATGCCCGCCAGCCTGATGATCGAGGGCATGGCGCAGACCGCGGGCATCCTCACGGGCAGCCTGCGGCGCTTCAAGGAGAAGGTGGTCCTGGCCAAGATCCAGAAGGCCGAGATCACGCAGGACGTGGTGCCCGGCCAGTGCATCCGCTACGACGCGCGCATCGAGCGCATCGACCCGATGGGCGCGGGCACGGTCGGCACCATCGAGCGCTTCGACCACCGCACGGGGCAGTGGGAGAAGATCGGCGAGACCGAGATCATGTTCAGCCACGTGGACCAGAACATGAGCGGGCTGGCCTTCCCCGAGCACAACTTCGTCTTCAGCGACAGCTTCCGGAACGTGCTGCGGGCGAGCGGGCTTGGGCACTTGATGGATTGAGCGGGGGCGCATCGCGCGCGCCATCCATTGCATTGCTCTCATCCCAAAAACTGGAAACCCCGACTCGGGGAGGCATCCAACCGAGACGGGGCCGATCCAGGGATTGTCGGGCCAGACTGCTCGGCCCAAGTTCCGTTGGGCCCGCGTGCAGCGGGCCCGTATGTCGTGGGCCCACAATGCTCGGGCCCGTGTTCGGGGGCCCACAATGCTCGGGCCCTTTGCTTGTCGGTGCGGGGTCGAGACCGATCACGATCCCGCACGTGGCGATGCGGTTCCCTTTTCCAAGCTCCGCATCGCGTATTCCTTGTTGTCCCGGGTGCAACCCTCACGTGCACCCGAGACATGAAGAGAATCGATTCCACCGGCCGCGCCGCAAGCAATGTGCGCGCAATTTTGTTGCCTGATTCCGGCCCACCCGATAAGACCCGCCCCTGCGCTAGCCTTCGCAGCGGGAGTTCCGTCTGTGCGGTCTGCGGACGCGCGGAACACCGTGTCGGCGCGCGCGCATTCGATCCGAACCACCCGGAAACACGAGCCATGAAGCACCACCTTGCGGTCTACACCGGCAGCTTCGACCCGATCACGCTTGGGCACCTCGACGTGCTGGAGCGTTCGCGCGGCATGTTCAGCGAGATCGTGCTGGCCATCGGCCACAACCCGAGCAAGCCCGCGCTCTTCAGCTTCGAGGAGCGCCTTGACCTGGCCCGCGCGTGCGTGGCCGACCTGGTGAAGGCGGCGCCGGGCGGCGCACCCGTGCGCGTGGAGACGTACTCCGGCCTCACCGTGGACTTCGCGCGCTCGGTGGGTGCGGTGGCCATCATCCGCGGCATCCGCAACGTGAGCGACCTGGCAAGCGAGTGCCAGCTGGCCATCACCAACCGCCAGGTGGCGAACATTGAGACGGTGTTCGTGGTGACCGGCGAGAACTACGCGTACACCAGCTCGAGCCTCATCAAGCAGATCGCGGCCTTCGGCGGCACGCTCGACAAGCTGGAGCCGCTGGTGCCCAAGCGCGTGATCGAGGCGCTGGCACGGAAGAAGGCGGACCCGCGCAACCCGCTGGGGATGCTGGCGGCGGAGCATCATGGGGGCGGGGAGGGGTGACGTCGGCTGGTCCGTAGACTGCCACGTCCCATGGCCACCTTCCGCGTCATCTCGATCGGCACGCTCGCGCACAATCCGCTGTGGGGGGAGCGCGGCGACGTGCGGCCGGCGCATGCCACCACGGTGCTCATCGATGCGGGCGACGCGAAGATCCTGGTGGACCCGTCGCTTCCCGAGCAGATCCTGGTGCCGCGGCTTGCCGAGCGCAGCGGGCTCAAGCCCGAGGCGATCACCCACGTCTTCCTGACGAACTTCCACCCGATGCGCCGTCGCGGGCTTGCCGCCTTCGATGATGCGCAGTGGTACGTGGGCGAGCTCGAGCGCGAGATGATCGGCGCGCAGCTTGTCGGCAAGTACCAGGAGGCCGAGGAGTCCGGTGACGGCGACCTGGCCGCATCGCTTCGCGCGGAGGTTGCCACGCTGCAGCGCTGCAAGCCTGCGCCCGACCGGCTCGCGGAAGGCGTCGACCTCTTCCCGCTCTACGGCGTGACGCCCGGCTCGTGCGGATTGCTCCTGCCGCAGCCGGCGGTGACGGTGCTGGTGGCGGGCGACGCGGTGGCCACGCACGAGCACCTCTCCGAGGGCAAGGTGATCTCGCCGGTCTTCAACCTGGAACAGGCGCAGGAGAGCTTCAAGGAAGCGATCGAGATCGCGGACCTGATCGTCTGTGGTCGCGATAACGTGGTCATGAACCCGATGCGGCGCTGAGCACGGCCTCCTACAATTTGCGCCATGGGCGACTCCCCGACGGCGATCACGCTGCGTGACCTGTTCCGCACCGCAAAGGCGGGCGGGCGCTTCTCGTGCCTCACCTGCTACGACGCCACCACGGCGCGCTGGCTGGAGAAGGCCGGCGTGGAAGTGCTGTTGGTGGGCGACACCGCCGCGGAGATGATCCTGGGCCACACGTCCACGGTGCATGCGCCGCTCGACTTCATGGTGATGATCACCGCCGCCGTCAAGCGCGGTGCGCCTTCGCGCGTGGTGATGGCGGACATGCCGTTCATGAGCTACCAGGCCGACGATGCCGAGGCCCTGCGCAACGCGGGCCGCTTCATGACCGAGGGCAACGCGGATTGCGTGAAGATCGAGGCGGACCGCACCTTTGCGCCGCTTGTCGAGAAGATGGCGCGCGCCGGCATTCCCGTGGTGGCGCACGTGGGCAGCCGTCCGCAGCAGGCCAAGATGAAGGGTGGCTACGTCAGCACCGGGCGCAGCGCGGAGACCGCGCTCCGCGTCCTGCACGATGCCGCGGCGCTCGAGGCTGCCGGCGCGAGCATGATCTTGGTGGAGGCGTGCCCCGCGGAAGTCACGCAGATGGTGGTGGAGCGCGCCACGGTGCCGGTGATCGGCTGCGGCGCGGGCGCCGCGTGCCACGGGCAGGTGGTGGTGCTCAACGACCTGCTTGGCCTCACGCACTGGCAGCCGGCCTTCGCGAAGCCGCTTGCCGCGGTGGGCACCGAGATCGAGCGCGCCGCCAAGCTCTGGCGCGATCGCGTGCGCGACGGCGAGCTGGGCGAACACCCGTACACCATTGCCCCGGACGAACTGGCCCGCCTGCAGCAGCTGGCCGGGCACGTCTCATGAGCGAATCTCGACTGGCGCGCGCGCTCCCGGCGGCATTGCTGCTGGCGGCGGCGGCGACGGCGCTCTGGACCGTGCCCGCCCTCATGCGCATGGCGCAGGTGGAGCGCACGGCGCGCAGCATGGAGGCGGCATCCACGCGCTTGGCCGGCACCAACGTGCTCGATGCCATGAGCGCTGCCATCCGCGACATCGGCGATGCGGTGGAGCCCGCGGTGGTGCACGTGAGCGTGGCCGGTGAATCGAAGGGCCGGCTCGGCGTGCGGCAGTTCACGCAGTCGGGCTCGGGCTGGATCTGGGACACCGCGGGGCACGTGGTGACCAACGCGCACGTGGTGGATGGGGCCACGGCGCTCGAGGTGCAGCTCCATGACGGATCGCTGCACCCGGCAACGCTCGTGGGGCTCGACCCACGCACGGACATTGCCGTGCTGCGGGTGAACACCGACGGATTGCTTCCGGCGCGGCGCTCTTCCGCGCTTCCTGCGCAGGGCGACATGGTCTTTGCGTTCGGTTCGCCGTTCGAGTTCCGCTTCAGCATGTCGAGCGGCATCGTCTCGGGCGTGGGCCGCAGCGCGGGCCTGGCCGAGGTGGAGTACGAGAGCTTCATCCAGGTGGACGCGGCCATCAATCCGGGCAACTCCGGCGGGCCGCTCACCGATACGCACGGCAACGTGATCGGCATGAACACGGCCATTGCCACCGGGCGCGGCAGTTCCGTGGGAAGCGGGCAGTTTGCGGGCATCGGGCTTGCCATTCCCATGGCGATCGCCGAGAACGTGGTGACGCAGCTCATCGAGCACGGCGCGGTGAAGCGCGGGTTCCTGGGCGTCAGCGTGATGGACCTGCGGCGCATTGCGTCGCTCGCCGCGCGCGACCAGGCATTCCGCACCGTGGCCGAGCACTTCACGGGCGAGGGCGCGGTGATCACGTCGGTGTCTGCCGGCAGTCCTGCAGCGGCGGTGGGGCTCCGCGTGGGTGACGTGATCATGTCCATCGGCGGCCAGCGCATCGGCGCAAGTGACGAAGTGATGAGCGAGATCGGCACCAAGCGGCCGGGATCCGAACTGCCCCTCGAGGTCTGGCGCGGCGACGCGGAGGTCCCGACCGGCGCGCGTCTCAAGGTGCGCGCGGTGCTGGGCACGCTTGACCCGAATGTGAATGCGCGGCTCTTCGTCGCTGCATTCGAACGCGCCGGGCTCACCGCGCTGACCGACGGCAAGCGCAATGGGCGCCGCGGCGTGGACGTGCGCGATTCGCAGGGGCCCCTCGCGGCGGACATCCCCGCGGGCTCGCTGATCGTGGCGCTCGAGGGGCTCCGTGTCACCTCCCTGGACGATCTCTGGGTGCGGCTGACCCGGAGCGCCATCGGGCGCTCCCGCCTGACCGCGCCGCCCTCCGTGCAAGTGACGGTGGTCCGTCCGGACGGCACCGAGCGGGACGTGGAGATTCCGCTGCGCTGACGGCGGGTCGGTGGGGGGTAGGCCGGATAGCATCCCGTTCCCATGGTGGCGAACGCCCATGAATCCCCGACCCCCGGCAGCGACGAGCCGGTGATCCTCGATGTCCGCGGGCTTCGCACCTACTTCCCGATCCGCAAGGGGTTCCTGCAGCGCGTCGTGGGCCACCACAAGGCCGTCGACGGGGTGAGCTTCACCATCCGGCGTGGCGAGACGCTTGGCCTCGTCGGCGAGTCCGGCTGCGGCAAGACCACGGTGGGGCGCACCATCCTGGCACTGCAGCAGGCCACCGGCGGCGAGGTGCTCTTCGAGGGCAAGGACGTCTTCCGCCAGGACTCGGCCAGCATGCGCCGCCTGCGTCGGGACATGCAGATCATCTTCCAGGATCCGGGCGGCAGCCTGAACCCGCGCATGCGCGTCGGCAGCATCGTCGGCGAGCCGCTCGAGGTGCACGGCATGGCGTCCGGCGACGAGCTGCGCGAGCGG
>JBIIJH010000165.1:0-5338 GCA_044233905.1 Phycisphaerales bacterium | reverse complement strand
CTTCTCCAGGACGCGCTTTGCGGCGTGCACGAAGTACTCCGGGCCCTTCTGCAGCGTGATGCGGCCGAAGTAGAGGACGATCTTGTCGCGCCTGCCGATGGTGCTGATGCCCACGGCCTTGGGGTCGAGGTCGACGCCGTTGTAGACCACTTCGCACTTGGAAACCGGCACGGCGTAGCGGTTGGCGCAGATGTTCCGGGTCAGCATGCTGACCGTGATCACCTTGACGGCGGCGTGCATGCCGCGGCGCTCGATGTTGTAGACGGGCTGGTTGACGTGCTCGCCGGAACGGTCGAATTCCGTGCTGTGGACATGCACCACGAGCGGCTTGCCGGTGACGCGCGCGAGCGCGATGCCGGCGGGGTAGGTGAGCCAGTCGTGCGCGTGGATCACGTCGAAGTCGCGGTCGCGGCAGCTTTCCACCACGAAGCGCGCGTAGGCCTCGCTCTGCGCGAGGAGGTCGCCTGCGTAGTCAGGCACGCCGGTGCCGCCGGCAAGCGCAACGCGTGCGCCGCGACCGTTGGACTCGGGGACCGCGGCGCGGACGGCGCGCACCATCTCCACCATCTCGGCCACGGCGGTCGGATCGTCGGTGCCGTAGCGCTCCCATGCTTCCAGGATGCCGAGCGCTTCCTCGCGTGCGGCGTCGTCGAGCCCGGTGAAGAGCTCGGCGCTGATGTCGTCGGGGCCGACGGCGCTTGCGAGTGCGCCGGGGCGGAGGAGCCGCTGCGGCGCCGCGCTCGCGAGCGCGATGCGCTCGAGCACGGTGCGTGCACCGGGCGATGCGTAGGCGCCGCTTGCAACGAATGGCGCGGCGATCATCCGGATGGTGCGCCCGAGCGCGCTCTCTCCGTGAATACGGCCAGGATTCGCGGCGGTGCCGATGTGCGCGCCCGCCTCGGCCAGCGGCTTTCCGGCGGCAGCGGCCGCGCCCACGGCGGCGGTGGCGGCAGCCAGCGCGCTTCCGGGTGCGGGCACGGGTTCGGACGCGCTGCGCCGTGCGGCAATGCCGCGGTCCGCGGACCGACGGTCGACCGGCAGGGCAGCCGGCACCGACTCCGTGCCGCGCGTCGCCACCTTCAGCTCGTCGGCTGCGCTTCCCGGCACCACCAGATCAACGTGCGACGCGTGGTCGCCCTTCACTCCCTTGGGGAGCACGAAGGTGACGTCCACGTCCATGGACGCCAGGGCCTTGGTCAGGCCGTGGCATGCCGTGCCGAGTCCGCCGGTGATGAATGGCGGGAACTCCCAGCCGAGCATCACGACCTTCGGCCGCGTGGCGGTCATTCCGCGCTGCTTCCCTGCATGTCGCCGAGCTGCGAGAACGCCGCTTCGAAGGCCAGCAGGTAGGTGGCGATGCCTGCGCCGGTGTCGGCGATGCCATCGAGCGGGATCTCGCTGCGGAAGACGTAGACCTTGGCATCGTCGCGATAGTGCTTCACCTTGGGGCAGCGGTGGGGGAAGCCCACTTCCACCAGCTCGTCGTCCACGAGTTCCTCGGCGGTGTCGCGGCCCTCGAGCATGTCGCCCTCGATCGACTCGCTGAGCCAGCGGTCCGAGGTGAGGAGCGAGACGGCCCAGCCCTCGCCCGAGCGTTCCACGAGGTACCACGCGCCGCCGGCGGCGTCCTTGGCTTCGCAGCGCAGTGTGGCGCCTTCGATCTTGGAGGCGCCGAAGCGGCCGCTCGACTGGACATGCTGGAGGACGGTGGCGAGTGCTTCGTTCATAGGAGGAGTTCTTCCCGAAGGGGCGCATAGGATACCCCTTCCATGGCCGTGAACACCGAGCAACAATCCGCCGCAAGTAACGGGGAAACCTGGACCACGCGTCGGCTGATCCGCTGGATCGACGGGCACCTGGGCGGCAAGGGGATCGACGCCCCCCGTGTCTGCGCGGAGATGCTGGTGGGGCATGTCCTGGGCGCCGAACGAATGCAGCTCTACATGGAGGCTGACCGCCCGGCATCGGCCGCGGAGCTCGAGCGGCTGCGTGCCCTGGTGGTGCGCGCGGCGCGGCACGAGCCCGTCCAGTACCTGGTGGGCGAGGCGTGGTTCTGGTCCAAGCGCTTTGCGGTGGGTCCGGCGACGCTCATTCCGCGCCCGGCCACCGAGCACGTGGTGGAGGAATGCGTGGCGGCGGCCCGCGCGGCCGTGGCCGGTGGCGCGAACCCCGTGCGCATCCTGGAGATCGGCACCGGCACCGGCTGCATCAGTACGTGCATCGCAGCGGCCCTGCGCGGGCAACGGCGGGGCACCGAGCCGGGCGAGGGTGCTGCGCCGCCGCCCGTCGACGTGCGCATCGTGGCGACGGACATCGTGCCGGCCGCCCTTGAACTGGCGCGCACCAACGCAGCCGCGCACCGCGTGGCCGAGTTCATCGATTTCCGCGCCGGCTCCGTCTACGCGCCGCTCACTGCCGCGGAGCGCGGTGGATTCCACATCCTGGTCTCGAACCCGCCCTACGTGCGCGACGACGAATGGGAAGAAATGGAACCGAACGTCCGCGAGCACGAACCGCGTTCCGCGCTGGCGGGCGGGAAGCTCGGCATGGACGTGACCGCGCCGCTCGTGGCCAGTGCGCACGAATGGCTGCTGCCCGGCGGCAGGCTGGTGGTCGAGATCGGGCATCGCCAGCGCGACGACGCGCTCGCCGCGGCGCAGGCCAACGCCGCGCTCGTGGGAGCGGAAGTCCGCAAGGATTTCGAGGATTTCTGGCGAGTGCTGGTGGCAACGCGGCGGTGAATCAGCGACCCTCGGCCAGCGGCCGCTCGCCCTTCCACTCCGCCACGGCCTTGCGCACCTCGTCCACCAGGTGCTGTGCCTGGAACGGCTTGAAGAGGAAGCAGTGCAGGCCTTCCTGCGTGCTGCGCACGATCGAGTGGTTCGGGTCGTAGCCGAAGCCGGTCATCAGGATCACCTGCGTGCGCGGGCATGCGGCCTTCGCCAGGCGGAAGACCTCGTAGCCGTTGCGCTCTGGCATGCGCACGTCGCTGATGATCACGTCGTAGGGCTTGCCTTCGGCGGCGGCGCGCTCGATGGAGGCGCAGCCTTCGTTGCTCGAGGAGAAGCGGTCGACGGACGCGCCCACTTCCGCCAGCACGTTGGCCACCACGTCACGCACCGGCTCCTCGTCGTCGAGCACGGCGACGCGGCGTCCGGAGATCTCCGGGTCAACGCCTTTGCTGCGGTCGAGGCGGTCGACGCCGAGCACGGTCTGCGGCCCGCCGGTCGCGCCGCGGACGCGGTTCTCGACGCTCGCGATGGCTCGCTCGAGCTCGGCGATGGCCTGCGGCGGGACGTCGGGGTCGCGCTTCAGGTGTTCGACGGCGGTGCGGATCGATGAGATGGGCGCGGCGATCTCGTCGCGCAGGGCGCCGCTCACGCGCTGGTTGGTGGTGTAGCGCTCCACCACCAGCATGTCGAGGATGTTGAGCGCCATGGCCACGTAGCGGCCGAAGAGCTCGAGGCAGAGCAGGTCTTCCTCGTCGAAGCGCGCGGCCTGCGTGCTTTCCACGTTGAGGACGCCCACCACCTTGTCGTGGAGGAGGAGCGGTGCGGTGATGCTCGAGCGTCCGCCTTCGAGGCCGGGCAGGTAGTACGGGTCCGCCTCGGTGTCGATGCAGAGGTACGGCTCGCCGCAGCACGCCACGTGGCCGGAAATGCCGTTGCCTTCGAGGCTCGCGTGCATGAAGCGTCCGGGCGCGAGCGGTGCGATGCCGCGGCTCGTCACCAGTTCCAGGCGCTGCGTGGCCTTGTCCACCAGGCGCACCTCGAACTCCTTGGCGCCGAAGAGCTTCTCGAGGCCGGTGACGATCTTGCCTTCGATGAGTCCGAGGCGCTCGGCGACGTTGAGCGGGTTCACGATCTTCGCATCGAGCGCCAGGAGGTCGGCGCCGGCCGCATCGATCGAGTCGACGCGGTCGAGGACGCGCTGGCGCGTGGAGACGTCATGCAGCACGCCCACCGCGCGGGTGGCGTGCGCCTTGCTGCCGGTGTCGGCCACGAGCGGCGTGATGGCCACTTCCCACGAGCGGTCGCCGGCACGGAAGCTGCGCAGGTGGGTGCGGCGGTCGGCGCCGTCGCGCGCGAGTTCCGAGAGGAGGTCGCGGCAGCAGTCGCAGAAACGGCGCAGGGTCTCCGCGCTGAGGGCCTCGAGCCGCTGGTTCATCCAGAGGATCTCGCCGCCCTGGTCCACCACGCCGATGCCGTCGCCGATCTCCTCGAGGAGGAGGGCCGGGTCGCTGGCATTGAGGCTCGTTCGGGACTGCGGTGACAAGGGCGCGCTCCGTGCGGTGGGACAGAGTGTATCCCGGCGGGTCAGGTAGAATTCGGGGATTCCTGCCCTGCGGTTCCCGCGCATGGCGACCACCCCACGCAATGATCGAGACCCACGGCATCGTCAAGCGGTTCGGTCGCGGGGTCGCCGTCGACCACGTGTCGTTCTCGGTGCCGGCGGGCGCGGTGTGCGGGTTCCTGGGCCCCAACGGGGCCGGAAAATCAACGTCCATCCGGATGATCGTCGGGGCGATGGCCCCGGACGAGGGCACCGTCACCGTGGCCGGCATGTCCATGGACGCCGATGCCGCGGCCGCACGACGGGCGGTGGGGTACCTGGCCGAGGAAAGCCCGGTGCAGCCGGACCTGACGGTCGACGAGTTCGTCCGCTTCCGCGCCGAGCTCTACGGCGTGCCGCGCCGCGAGCGCATTGCGGCGGTCGATCGCGCGCTGGCGCGCTGCAACGTGACCGACGTCCGACGCCGCCTCTGCGGCCAGCTCTCGAAGGGCTATCGCCAGCGCGTGGGCATGGCCGCGGCCATCGTGCACGGGCCGCGCGTCCTGGTGCTTGATGAGCCAACCTCGGGCCTCGACCCGGCGCAGGTGCTCGACTTCCGTGCGCTCCTGCGCGAACTCCGCGCGGAGACCACCATCCTCCTCTCGAGCCACGTGCTTGCCGAGGTGGAGGCCAGCTGCGACCGCGCGGTGCTGATCGACCGCGGACGCGCCGTGGCGAGCGGCACCATTGCGGAGCTGCGCGCGCTTGGCGCCGCCAGCGAGCGCATCGAGCTCGAATGCGCGGCGGATCCCGAATCCACGCTGCGCGCGTTGCCCGGCGTGCGCGCCGTGCGCGTGGCGCGTGCTGCCGACGGCTGGTACGCCTGCGAGGTGGACGCCGACGAAGGCACCGACGTGCAGGCCTTGGCCGAACGCGCCGGGCGCGCGCTGGCTGCCGCCGGAATGGCCGTGCGCCGCATGGAACGCTCGGCACTGGCGCTCGAATCCGTCTTCCACCGCATCCTTGCCGCTTCGGCGGGGGTGCCCCGATGATCCGTCCCGCGCTT
>JBIIJH010000044.1:0-17986 GCA_044233905.1 Phycisphaerales bacterium | reverse complement strand
CCGGCCCCTCGGGCCGGGCCGCCCACACCGACGAGTCGGGGTGACAGGATTCGACGCCGCACCGCGGCGCCGCAGACTGTGCGGACAAGCCGCGCAGCGGCGCAGGACGCGCGGACCGGCCCCTCGGGCCGGGCCGCCCACACCGACGCAGGAACGACGAAACCGAAGGCGCTTGGGCCTTCGGTTTCGGAGTGACGAGTCGGGGTGACAGGATTCGAACCTGCGGCCTCTTGCTCCCGAAGCAAGCGCTCTACCAAGCTGAGCTACACCCCGCCAAATGGCCGCTTCCGCGACCGCGAGACCGCGCAGCATAGCGGAAACCCCGTCCCAAACCGCGCGTGCACGCTTCCTTCCCGGACTGGATGCAAGATTCCGGCGGAAATCACCAAAATCGGGATAACCAAATCTTTTCACGATGTGTTCGAGGGCTACTTTCCGTCTACATCTCGGAGGACCTTCCCCGGAGGTCCGTTTTGACACGCATCAGCGCCACAACGGCCGTTGATCTGGGGGCCGATGTTTGACGCCCGAACCGCCCGACGAAGTTCATCACACCTCTTCACTGGAGCACATAGAAATGAACGCACTCTTCGCTCGCATCTCGCCGGTCGTGGCAGCCGCCACCCTGGCCATCGTCGGGACGGCCACGGCCGCCGACGTGAACATGACCGGATGGAAGACGTGGGGCGGCATCGCCGCCACCGCCAACAGCTCGACCACCATCTCGGTGCCCGCGGGCTCTACCGGCGTCTCGGCCCTGTCGTTCGCCAACCTCAACTTCGACTCGATCAACGGCAGCTACCTGAGTGAGTTCGTGATCCGCGTCGAAGTCCCGGGCTCCACCACCGCCTTCTGGTCGATCAAGCCCTCGGCCACGGCGGCCTCCGGCAACTTCACCGGCTCCGGCAGCGGCACCACCTTCGGCGGCGGCGCCTTCGTGATCCCGGCCGGCACCACCAGCCTGAAGGTCTTCGTCTACGAGTCGTACAACGACGGCGGCGACACCACGCAGGACGCCCGAGTGAACAGCGGCACGCTGACCGTCACCTTCGGCAACCCGCCCCCGCCGTTCGATCCGTGCGCCTCGCCCGTCAACGGCGTGCTCGGTGCGAACACCGTGCCGATGAGCGGCACCAGCCCCAGCCTGGACCTCAACTGCGGCGAGTTCGCGGCTGACGCCAACAAGGCCAGCTTCGTGCGCTTCGTCGCCCCCAGCACCGGCCGCTTCAGCGCCGACAGCTGCGCACAGACCACCGACACCGTCATGGGTGTCCTGACGAGCTGCGGAAACGCCGCCACCTCGCTCACCTGCAACGACGACACCTGCGGACTGGCTTCCAGCGTTTCCTTCGACGCAACGCAGGGCCAGACCTACTACATCGCGGTCGGCCTCTACAGCACCACCGCCGCTCCGCCCGCGACGCTGACGGTGACCATCGCCGAAGCGGCCCCGCCGTTCGACGCCTGCGCGTCGCCGACGACTGCCGTGGTCGGAACCAACACCCTGCCGATGAACGCCGGTGCCGCTGACCTGGACATCACCTGGGCAGACGTGGTGATCTACAAGGTCAACTACCTCGTCTTCACCCCCTCGCAGTCAGGCATCTTCACCGTGTCCAACTGTGCTGACAGCGGCTTCGACAGCTGGATCATCATGGCCACCGCGTGCAATGACGCGGACGCCGTGCAGCTGGGCAACGATGACGGCTGCGGCATCGTCGGCGGTCCGTCCAGCCTGCAGTTCTCGGGCGAGGCCGGCCAGACCTACTGGATCGGCGTGGGCGCGTACGCCATCACGGAAGTGCTTCCGAAGGCCACCACCGTCGAGCTCTCCGCCGTGTACTGCACCTCGGGCTTCGACGCCTGCGCTGCTCCCACGGTCGTGACCACCGGCACCACCAACGTGAACGTCGACTGCGGTGCCGCGACCCTGGACCTGTCCGGCTACTGGACGCCGGAAGTCGGCGCTGCGGCGATCGGCCAGGCGAACTACATGCAGTTCGTCGCACCGACCACCGCGACGTACGAGGTGGGCCTCTGCAACAACGCGTCCGACTCCCGCCTCGCTGTCCTCGGCGCCTGCGGCGACTCGACCACGTTCATCGCCGCGGATGACGATGGCTGCACCGGCGGCGCCCCGTACACCTCCAAGGTGAGCTGGGCCGCCACGGCTGGCACCACGTACTACATCGCCATCGGTAGCTTCGTCACCGCGGGCGGTGTTGTGGTCAGCATCGACCCCGACCAGATCGTGGACATCTCGGTGGGCGCTCCGCCCGTGAACCCCTGCGATCCCGCGAACATCATCGATGTCACGCTCGGCTCGTACGTGGTGACCACGGACCAGGCGTTCCCCGACCTGGACATGACCGGCAGCTCGTGCAGCTTCACCAATGCGCCGCAGACGATCAACGCGGTGAAGTACCTGCGGTTCACCCCGACGGCCACCGGCACGCACACGATCAGCAACTGCACCGATACGGGCACAACCGTGGACTGCCGCATCGCGGCCCTGTCCTCGTGCGGCGATGCGTTCTCCAACCTGGCTTGCGATGACGACGGCTGCACCGCCGGCGCGGCGCCCTTCACCGCCACGGTGTCGGTCGACCTGACGGCGGGCACCACGTACTTCTTCGCGGTGGGTGGCTACAGCACCGCTGCGACGGGTCCGTTCAACATCGACATTGCCGGTCCCTCGGGCCCGCCGCCGTGCCCCGGTGACGTCAACCTGGACGGGATCGTCGGCGGCGCGGACCTGGGCCTCCTCCTGGGCAACTGGGGCTTCTCGGGGACGGGCGACCTCAACGGTGACGGCACCGTGACCGGAGCCGACCTGGGACTCCTCCTGGGTGCCTGGGGCAGCTGCCCGCAGTGATATGCGCGGCCGGAGGGCCGGCCACGCCTGCCACGCAACTACCGCCGCCCGCACCCCCGTGGTGCGGGCGGCGCGCTTTTGGACTCGCGGGGAATGCATATCCTCCCGCGATGCACGCGCTGCATCACGGCACCAGCAACGCCACGGTCCGCAACACCCCCACCGGGCGCGGACTCTTCGCACACGCAGCGGCCGCCGCGGGCGACGCGATCCTGGAACTCGATGGCGAAGTGCTCGCCTCTCCCAGCGTGTACAGCGTCCAGGTGGGCGAGCAGGAGCACCTGCATCCGCACCGTGACGCACTGGCGAACGACGACACCGAGCGAAGCCGCTGGCGCTTCCTCAATCACTCGTGCGACCCCAACTGCTGGATGGATGGCCGAACGCTCCGCGCGCGACGCGCGATCGCGCCCGGCGAGCAGCTGACGTTCGACTACAACTGCACCGAGTGGTCGATGGATGTGCCCTTCGACTGCGCCTGCGGTGCGTGCAACGGCTCGCAGGTCCGCGGCTACGCCCACCTGGACGCCGAAGCCCGCACGCGCCGGGATGCGCATGCCGCCCCCCACCTGCGCGCGCGTGCGATGCATGGACACGCTTGACGCCATCTTCCGCAGCGTGCTCCTGCAGCACGCGCACCGTGTGGCCATCGACGTGCCGCCCCGCGAGGGACGCGCGCGCCTCACGCTGACCTACGCCGAACTCGATGCGCGTGCATCGGCGATCGCAGACCGCATTCCCCCGGCGGGCGCGTATGCCGAGCAACCGATCGTCCTGGTGATGCTGCCGCGCGACTGCCCTGATGTCTACGCGTGCCAGCTTGCTGCCATGCGGCGCGGGTGCGCGTTCTGCTGTGTCGATGCCGCGTTCCCCGATTGGCACATCCGCTCGGTGATCGAGGACGCGCTGCCGGTGGCGGTGCTGACGGACTCGGCCGGCGCGGCGCGGCTGCGCGCACTTGCGGGCGCTGCTCCGGTGCTCGACGTGACGGGGATCCCGGCCAGCGCGGCGGGCGGGAGCGCGCACACCCCGAACCCCGGCGACCTCGCCTACCTCATCTACACCAGCGGCACCACCGGCGCACCCAAGGGCGTGATGATCGAGCACGCGGGCATCGCCAGCCTGGTGCGCTCGGATGTCGTGCGGTTCGGCCTCGGCCCGGGCGATCGCGTGGCGCAGTGCTCGAGCAACGCGTACGACTCGAGCATCGAGGAGACGTGGCTCGCCTTCGGCGTGGGAGCGACGCTCGTGCCCGTGGACGACGAGCGCGTGCGCTCCGGACCGGACCTGGTGCCGTGGCTCCGCGAGGAACGCATCAGCGCGTTCTGCCCGCCGCCCACGCTCCTGCGCGCGATGGGCGTCGAGGATCCGCCGCGCGAGCTGCCGGACCTGCGATTCCTCTACGTGGGCGGCGAAGCGCTCCCGCAGGACCTCTCCGACCGCTGGAGCGCGCACCTGCGCCTCGAGAACGGCTACGGCCCCACCGAGTGCTCGGTCACCGTGGTGCGCGGCACCATGCAGCCCGGCGTGCCGGTCCACATCGGCACCGCGGTCGAGGGCAACGAGGCGTTCGTGCTCGATGAAGCCGGCGCGCGCGTGGCGGACGGCACGGAGGGCGAGCTCTGGATCCTCGGCATCGGGCTGGCGCGCGGCTACCGCAATCGCCCGGAAACCACGGCAGAACGCTTCGTGATGCACCCGGAACTCGGGCGCCTCTACCGCACGGGCGACCTGGTGCGCCAGCGCCTGGACGGAGTGATCGAATACCTCGGCCGCGCCGACGGGCAGGTGAAGCTCCGCGGCTACCGCGTGGAGCTGCCGGCCATCGAGGCGTGCCTGATGCAGCACCCGGGCGTCGCGCAGGCTGCATGCGCCGTGGTCGGCAGCGGGCCCACCGCGCAGGTGGGCGCGTGCGTGGTGATGCGTGGCGAAGCCCCCGTGCCGGACGATGCCACGCGCATCCTGAGCACGTGGGTGCGCGAGCGACTGCCCTCGTACATGGTGCCCGCGCGCGTGTGCAGCACGGCCACCATTCCCACGCTCGTGAGCGGAAAGGTCGATCGCCGCGCGGTGGCGTCCATGCTTGCCGATGAATTCGCCGCGGCGGACCCGAACGCGTCCGCGCGCTTCGATGCCATGTGCGCCGATGCCTCGCTTCCCACCGAGGAGCGCGTGCGCGCTGCGTTCGCCGGCGCGCTCGGCCTGGCAGGGCTTCCCGATCCAGGCGCAAACTTCTTCACCGACCTCGGCGGCGATTCGCTCCGCGCAGTTGAATGCCTGCTGCGGTTGCGTCGCGGGTGCGGCGCACGGAGCGGCGTGCGCGACATCTACGCGCATCCCACCGCGGCAGCGCTCGCGGCAACGATCGCGCACGCGGAGTCCACGGCACCCGCCGCGGCCCCCGCACCGCTTCGTGCGCGCCGGGCCAGCCGGCCCGCCGCCATGGCGGCTGCGGCATGCGGCCAAGCCGCCGTGGTGGCACTTGGCTTCGTGATCACGGGTGCGGCGGCCTACGCCCTGCTCTTCCACGCGCTGCCTGCGCTGGTGGACGCAGTCTCGCTTCGGCATGCACTGTGGATCACGCCGCTCGGGCTGGTCGTCCTCGCGTGCCTCTGGTTTCCGCTGAGCGTCCTGCTCACGGCGGCGGCCAAGCGACTGCTCCTTGGCACATACCGGCCGGGCACCGTGCAGGCGTGGTCATCGCGCCACTACCGCGAGTGGATCGTCGAGCAGGTCTCGGGGTCCATTCCGTGGGCCTTGATCGAGGGAACCGAGCTCGTAAGCTGGACCTACCGCATGCTCGGCGCACGGGTGGGAAGGCGCGTCCACATCCATCGAGGCGTCAACATGCGGCGCGGCGGCTGGGACCTGCTGGAGCTCGGTGACGGCGCCACGCTTGCGCAGGATGCGGCGATCCTCACCAGCCACCTCCATGCGGGCGAGGTGATCCACGGCACGGTACGGATCGGCGCCGGCGCACACGTGGGCATCCGCGCGACGCTCCACCCGGGCTCGTCCATCGGCAACGGTGCGGCCATCGATGCGCTCAGCGTGCTCCCCTCCGGAGCATCCATCCCCGACGGCGAGCGATGGTCCGGCGTACCGGCTGCACCGGCGGGCAGGCACCGCGCGGGAGCCGCCGCCATCCGCCGCGGGTGGAACCCGTGGACGTTGACCGCGGCGTTCTTCGTCATGCGCCTCGGCGCGACGCTCGCCTCGCTGGCCCCGGCGGTGCTGGTGGGCTGGCTGCTGGCGGATTCCGACGGATTCGACCTGTCGGCGTGGTGCGCCCATCCGAATATCACCTGGCACCTGGCGCTCCTGGCATGCGCGTGGAGCGCCGCCAGCGTGATCGCGGGACTGCTGTCTTCGGCGCTGCTCCTGCGCGTCACCGGCGGCATCCGGCCCGGCGCGTACCCGCGCTATGGATTCACGTACCTGCGCATCTGGATCCGCACCGGCATCCTGGATGCGGCCGGGCGATGGCTGAGCGGCACGCTGTTCTGGCCCATGTGGCTTCGCCTGGCCGGCATGCGGATCGGGCGCGGCAGCGAGGTCAGCACCATCATCGACGTGCTGCCCGAGACCGTGGCCATCGGCCGCGAGAGCTTCTTCGCCGACGGCGTCTACTTCTGCTCGCCGCACGTGCAGGACGGCGTGGTGCACGTGGCGCGCACGGAGCTCGGTGACGGCACGTTCCTCGGAAACCACTGCGTGATTCCGGCGGGCCGGCGCTACCCGCACGGCATGTTCGTGGGGGTCAGCACGGTGGCGCCGGACCACCCGGGGCCCGACCAAGGCTGGTTCGGCGTGCCGCCGATGCTCCTGCACCGTCGCGAGGTGGTGGAAGCCGACCGCCGGCTGACCTTCGAGCCCGGCGTTGCGCAGCGGATCTCGCGCTGGAGCTGGGAATCGGCGCGCTGCCTGGTGGCGGTGCCTGCGCTCCTGGCGACGCTCGGGTGGCTCACCGCGGTGGAACATGCGAACGCAATCGCATCGCCCATCGCCTGCGCGCTCGTCTGGGCGCCGCTCGCAAGCGCCGCGGCGTGGTTCTCGCTGGTGAGTTTCGGCATCGCCGCCAAGTGGGTGCTCCTCGGACGCGTCCACCCCGGCCAGCACGGCCTGTGGAGCTGCTGGTGCAGCCGCTGGGACTACCTGTACGTGCTCTGGTGGTTCAGCGCGCGGATCGCGCTCGCGCGCGTCGAGGGCACGCCGTTCCTCAACATGGCGCTGCGCTCGGTGGGAACGAAGATCGGGCGCGACGTCCTCATCGGCCCCGGCGCCACGCAGATCGTGGACCCCGACATGCTGAGCTTCGGCGACGGCTCCACCGTGGCCTGCCACTTCCAGGCACACAGCTTCGAGGACCGGATCCTGAAGATCGACCACGTGCGCATCGAGGCCGGCGCAAATGCCGCGGAGAACGCGGTGGTGTTCTACGGCGCGCGCATCGAGGAGGACGCCACGCTCGAATCTGGCAGCGTGCTCATGAAGCGCGGCGTGGTGCCCGCCGGTACGACGGTGATGGGCGCGCCCGTCGGTTGATGCTCAGCCGGCCGGGACCACCGCCTGACCGACGTCTACGGGAACGTGGTCCGCGAAATCATGGCCTGAACGGCACCAATCGCCGTTCTGCCCCACAAGTTTGTTCAGAAACGGCTTCCTGGAACTGGCTTTTCCCGGCATCCGGCCTACGTTCTCACCGACTCTCGCCACGCCGGCGCGGCGGTGCCGCGCGCGCGGCATTCCCTACGGTATCTGCCCAGAGGTATTTGCGATGCACAGCAACTCGACGCGCCACCAGACCAACAGCCGCCTCGCACGCCACCTCGCTGCCGCCGCGGCTGCGGCCATCACCGGCGCATCGTCCGCCGAGATCATCTACCGCCAGTACAACGTGGCGCTCCCCGCCAACATCGACGGCATCTACGTGAACGTCGAGACGGCCCAGACCGGCACCGCGGGCAGTGGCGTCACCGGCTGGGACATCAACCCCTACAGCCAGACCGGCACGACGAGCCTGAGCTTCTTCTCGCCCACGGGCGGCGGCCTGCTCCGCTACCCCGGCTCGGCAACCACCACCGTGGCGGGCAACCTGGCGGCAAACACCCCGATCGACGCACTCGGCAGCTACTCCGGATCCGTCACCGCCGTCACCTTCGGTGCGGCCGCAGGCAACTGGGTCCTGAACTCGGTGAACCTCTGCGGCTTCAAGTTCCTGGCCGCCGACGGCCTGACGCACTACGGCTGGGCGCGCATCCAGGTCGGCGCCAGCACGGGCGTGCGAACCCTCGTCGACGTCGGATACGAAAGCGTCGCCAACGTGGCGATCGCCGCCGGATCGCAGGGTGGCCCGCCGCCGGCGTATGACCCCTGCTCGCCGTCGAACCCGATCGCCGCGATCGGGACGAACCTCCTCGGCCTCAACCAGGCCACGGCTGCGGACCTGAACCTGGCAGGTACGGGCTGCGGCTTCGTGGCCTACAAGGCCAACTACTTCAAGTTCGTGGCCCCGGCAGCGGGCACGTACACCATCGATACCTGCGCCAGCGGCACGGCCACGCGCATCGCCGTCCTCGACGGCTGCACCGCCGGCTCCGCCATCCTGGCCTGCGATGACAACACCTGCGCGCCCTCGTCGCGCCTCACGCTGACGGCCGCTGCGCAGCAGACGTACTACATCGTCATCGGCGGGGACACCGCCGCTACGGCGCTGCCGTCGCCCATCAACTTGGCGGTCACCCCGCCGCCCACGCCGGCATGCCCAGACTCCCCGGCTGCCGTCTTCGGCAACAACCCGTTCGACAACGTGATCTCCAGCCTCACGCAGGTGGTGTCGGTGGGAGCCGCCGGAACCAGCACCATCCACGGCGCCACGTGGTTCAACTTCGTGCCCGCCGTGACCGGCGCCTACACGTTCAGCATGTGCGGCTCGGTCGGCGACACCAAGATGGCCATCGGCCAGACCTGCCCGGGCAGCGGCCAGACCTTCACCACGTTCGCCTACAACGACGACTCGTGCGCGTGCACGTCGGGCTGCGGTACCGACGGCACCGCCGCGTACGCCAGCGCGCTCAATGCCACCAACTCCGGCATCCCGCTCACCCAGGAACTCATCGCCGGCCAGCAGTACCACCTGGTCCTCGGCAGCTTCAGCGGCACCTCCGGCGCCGTCAGCGGCACGCTGGTGATCGACGGCCCGCCGCCGCCGCCGCCATCCTGCCTCGGCGACCTCAACGGCGACAACGTCGTGAACGGCGCGGACCTCGGCCAGCTCCTGGGCAACTGGGCCGGATCGGGCCTCGGCGACCTCAACAACGACGGCATCGTCAACGGCGCCGACCTCGGCCTGATGCTCGGTGAGTGGGGCGCGTGCCCCTGAGCGCAGTAGGGCAGGCACCGCAATTCCACGAATGAAACCCGCCGCCCGCGTCCAGAAAGGACTCGGGCGGCGGTGCGTATGCGAATCCCGCGATGCCGCGCGCGACGTACGTCGCTCACTTCACCTTGCGGCCACGCCCCTGGAAGGTCGGCGCACCCACCGGCGTGCCGGCCGCATCGAGCTCGGTGCCGGCCTGCCACGTCCGCGATGCCCATGCCTTGCCCTCGGCGTGGAGTTCGTCGATCCATCCGTCTGCCCAGCGGATGTGCACGCGGTCGTCGACCACCCACCAGCTGCCCATCGTCGGCGTGCCGATGGTCTTCCACGCCACGTGGCTCGACTGGATGGCGATGCGGAACGTCTGCTTGCCGGCCGATTCCTGCGACTGGGTCTCGTAGAGACCGACCCATCGCGCCAGCGCCTCGGGCGTGCGCACCGCCTGGCCGTGGTTCGTGGGCGGCCCGCTGCGCGATGCGCCCGGCGCGTACGACTGCTTGATGAGCCAGCCGCGGTGGTCGCGGATGATGGCATCGTGCCAGCCGTCCGTGTAGTCGATCTCGATGCACCCGTCCTTCAGCGCCCAGCGACCTTCCTCGCCCTTCGCGCCCTGCGGCCCCTTCGACCAGTTGCTCACCGCGGTGCCCTCGGCCGAGAGCACCACGTCGAAGGTCACGTTCTCGTCGTCGGTCAGCGTCCAGGTGCCCGGAACCTCTGCCGCCGTGAACGCGCCGTGGGCGGGCGCAGATCGATCCGATGATGGCAGCGCACCGCAGGAAACCAGGATGAACGAGCAGGCAAGGACGGTGACGCGGAAAGGCGTGTGCATGCCATTCATTCGGCGAGACGCCGCCATGCGCATGAGACCGTGCGGGCCCTGCACACTGACCGCGACAGCCCAGCCCCGATGCGACTGCCACGATCCATCGCCGCTTGCGCTGCGACGAGGGGACAATGTGCCGGGCGCAGGCCAATATGGCCCACGCGGCGGGATTTCCCTTGCCCGTCCCGCCCGGTGGCATAGTCTGCACGCGATGGATCCCTGCCCATCCACCGCCCGGGCGGCACACACTGATGGCACGCACCGCCGAATCGCCTCGGCGGTCGTTGTGACGCTGGCGCTTGCTTCGCCGACGATGGGCCAATCGATGGCGGCCAAGCGCCTGTTCGCCCCGCCCCAGGATGTCGCCAGCGGCATCGTGGTGCTGCCGAACATCCGCGATGCCGCCGCGGTCTCGCAGAACGCACTGCTGATCGTTCCGCGGACGGACGGCGCGGCGTTCGCGTTCAGCACCGGTGGCGGAACGCTGCGGATCTCCCCGCTTGCGCCGGACGCCATCGACTGGAAGCTCTCCATCAACGACGGCGGCGGAGCCATCCCGCTCACCGGAACGCCGCCGAAGGCATCGCTGACGCGCCGCGGCATCGGCCGCGTGGGCGAACGGATCGCCGTGCAGGATCAGTTCGGCTCCGAAGCCCCCACGCGATCCATCGAGGTCGTCGCGCCTGCCGGAAGCCTGCGGGTGGACGCTTCGATGGCCGCGGCGGGACCGTCCGCCGAGGTGGCGCTCGCCGTCGACGACGACTCGCCCGTGGCGCTCGCGGCATACCCCGCCGAGTGGTCCGTTGCCGCGGGTGACGCACTCGACGTGGTGCTCGAAGCGCGCATGCCCATCGAGCTGGCCGGCGATCCGGCAACCTGGCCGCCGCTGGTGGAACGCGCCATGGCCGGCACAGCACTTGCATTCACCCTGCGCAACGCCGAGGTTCGCTGGTCCGACGGCACGTCCGCACGCGGGCGCGTGGTGCGCGACGACGGCGCCACCGTCGTCGTCCGCTTCGACCGCGCGCTCGCCGGCGATGCAGCCTTCCGCATCGAGGCGGACGTGGCGGACCGCGCGGGTGCGTCGGCATGGACCCGTTCCGTCGCCGGGATCGCGAGCATCGCGCAGGGCCAGAGCCGACTCCTGGGCGAGCTCCGCGCCGAGCTGCAGCGCGACGGCGCATGGATGGACCTGGTGATGCCGGTCGAGACCGACGAATCCTCGGTCTTCGCCGCCGCGGAACTCTGGGCCGTGTCCGCGCGCGGACCGCGCTGCCTCGGCTGGGTCGGCGGCATCGCCATGGTCGAGGCACTGGGCCGTGGCAGGCAGGTCCGCATCGGCTGCGAGACCGCGCGCGTCCAGCTTGCCGACGATGAGCAGCTCGAGGCGCGGAACCTCCGGCTGCAGGCGCGCGACGGATTCGCCCCGATCGCGCTCATGGCGCGCGCATCGATCGCCGCGCCTGGCCTCGCCGCGGCCTCGCGTGGCCGCGTGCCCATCGCCGGCGAGTTCGGGATCCCGGGCATCGCCACCGTCGACGGCCCGGAGAGCAGTTCGCTGCTCCCCGGCTCGGGCGCGCACACGCTTGCACTGGTCCACGGCTACTGCGCCTCGTACAACCCGTGGCCGCTCGGCGGGTTCTCCGCGGATGCATGGCAGTACCTGCGCGCCAACGCCAACCTGACCCACGACCAGTTCGCCCGCGACATCTTCACGGCATCGGCGCCGTACAAGAGCTTCGGCGTGGCGGCGCACAGCCAGGGCGGCTGCGCAAGCCTGCACCTGCACACCTTCTACTGGAGCGGCATGGACTGGGCGGGCCCCGGGCGCCTGATCCAGACGCTCGGTTCCCCGTTCAAGGGAACGCCGATGGCGGGAAACCTCGCCGCGCTCGGCCAGGTGTTCGGGGTGCAGTGCGGCGCCAACTACGACATGACCACCACCGGCGCAACTGCGTGGCTCGCCACCGTCCCCACCAGCGTGCGCACCAAGGCCTACACGCACACCACCACCTTCACCGACAACCCGTTCTCGTACGACTACTGCAACGTGCTCACCGACTTGTTTCTCAATGATCCCGAGGACGGCGTCACCGAGCACTCCGCCGGACACATCACCGGCGCCAACAACATGGGCCTGAAGACCGGATGGTGCCACATCGCCGGGATGCGCGACCCGGCCCAGGCCACGGACGCCGAACGCAACGCCGTCATCAACACGCAGGGAGCACGATGAACCACGGCTTCCCCTCCATCGCCATCGCACTGCTCGCGTGCGCCGCCGCACATGCGTCCAGCACGGAGTCGTGGTGCACGTCCGGAGGAGCCATTCCCGATGCGGGCACGCTGACTGCCAGCGTCGCGGTGCCCGCAGGCAGCGCCCAGCAGCGGATCGTCTCCGTGCGCGTGCAGGTCATCGGCACGCATCCGTGGGTCGGCGACCTGCGCATCCGTGCCGTCCATCCATCGGGCGTGTCGGTGCTGCTCCTTGACCGTCCCGGAATGCCTTCCAACGGCTATCCGGGCCCATGGGGATGCGGCGGCGACGGCCTCGGCCTGTGGTTCGACGACACCGCGTCCGCCCTTGCGGAGTCCACGTGCCCCTACGGCGTCACGCCGGTCCTGGCCGGCAACCTGCGCCCCAGCAGCCAGCTCTCCGCCTTCGCCGGCCTCTCTCCAGCGGGGACGTGGTCGCTCGTCTTCGAGGACGCGGTCCTCGGCGATTCCGGGAGCATCAGCCGTGCATGCATCGAGATCGTCACCGTGCCGGCATGCGCCGCCGATCTCGACGGCGACGGCTCCGTTGGCGGAAGCGACCTGGCACTGCTGATCGCGCGCTGGGGGCCGTGCACATCGTGTGCGGAGGACCTCAACGGCGACGGCCGCGTGTCGGGCGAGGATCTCGCGATCGTGCTCTCCATCTGGGGTCCGTGCGGCGCGAACGGGGCCAACTGATTGCCCCGCCCGCCGTATTCTCCACCCCGCCATGGACGGCAACCACACCAGCTTCGACCTCCTCTACAACCCGCGCCTCAACAAGGGCACCGCGTTCAGCGAACATGAACGCGAGCGCCTCGGCCTGGTCGGCCTGCTGCCGGACGGCGTGGAGGACGAGGAGACGCAGCTGGAGCGCCAGCGCATCCAGCTCGCCCAGAAGCCCACGCCGCTCGACAAGTACGTCTTCCTCTCGGAACTGCAGGACCGCAACGAGCGCCTCTACTACCAGCTGCTGACGAGCGACCCGGCCGAGTACATGCCGCTCGTCTACACCCCTACCGTGGGCGAGGCGTGCCAGAAGTTCGGCCACATCATGCGCCGCCCCAAGGGCCTCTACGTGAGCCTCAAGCGCAAGGGCCGCATCAAGGAAGTGCTGCGGAACTGGCCGGAGAAGGACGTGCGCTTCATCGTCGTCACCGATGGCGAACGCATCCTGGGCCTCGGCGACCTCGGCGTCTGCGGGATGGGCATCCCCATCGGGAAGCTCGCCCTCTACACCGCGTGCGCGGGGGTGCCACCGGAGCACACGCTGCCGGTGATGCTCGACCTCGGCACCAACAACGAGGCGTTCCTCGAGGACCCGCTCTACCCGGGCATGCGCATGAAGCGCATCGAGGGCGCGGAGTACGACGCGTTCCTCGACGAGTTCGTGCAGGCCGTGCAGGAGGTCTTCCCGCGCTGCTGCATCCAGTTCGAGGACTTCACCAACCGCACGGCCATGCCGCTCCTGGCGCGCTACCGCGAGCAGGTCTGCTGCTTCAACGACGACATCCAGGGCACGGCGTCCGTGGCGGTGGCGGGCCTCTTCGGCGCCAACCGCATCCTCCACAAGCAGCTCTCCGACCACACCTACCTCTTCTTCGGCGCGGGCAGCGCCGCCGTCGGCATCGCCGACCTGGTCTGCCAGCAGATGGTCCGCGAGGGCATGTCCGATGGGGATGCCCACGCGCGCTGCTGGCTCGTCAACAGTCGCGGGCTGGTCACGGCAGAGACCACCGGCCTGAGCGAGTTCCAGCTCCCCTTCGCGCACGCGCACGCACCCGTCAGGGACCTCGCGGAGATCGTCGAGGCGGTGAAGCCGAGCGTCCTCATCGGCGTCAGCACCATCCCGCATAGCTTCAACCGCAAGGTCATCGAGGCGATGTCGCGCATCAACGACCGCCCGGTGATCTTCCCGTACTCGAACCCCACCTCCAAGAGCGAATGCACCGCGCACGAGGCCATCGAGTGGTCGAAGGGCCGCGCCATCTTCGCTTCCGGCAGCCCGTTCGCGCCGCTCCATTACAAGGACCGGCTCTTCGTGCCCGGCCAGGGGAACAACGTCTACATCTACCCGGCCATCGGCCTCGCGGTCTTCGCCACCGAGGCCAACCGCGTCACCGACGAGATGTTCCTGAAGGCTGCCGAGAGCCTGGCCGCGCAGGTCACCGAGCAGGACCTGGCCGTCAACCTCATCTACCCGCCCATGGCGAACATCCGCGAGGCCAGCATCGAGGTCGCCGTGCGCGTCGCCGAGCTCATCTTCGACCGCGGCCTGGCACGCGTGCCGCGGCCCGCGGACGTCGGCGAGTTCGTGCGAAGCAAGGTGTACGAGCCGCGATACGCGTGATCCGCGGGCATCGGGCACCTCCGGCGCCGCCCAATCGCACCGCCGGCCCGGCTACCCTGCCGCCATGACTCTCTTCCTGGTCAGCCTGGCCCTGACCTACATCATCACCGTCTACTTCCTCACGAACCCGCTGAAGCACACGCGGAAGTTCATGTGGCGCCGCTTCATGAACTGGTTCCCGCTGGGGATGACGTACTCGTTCCTGTACATGGGTCGATACAACCTCACGGTGGCGGCCGTGGCGCTCGGTGCGCTGATGACCAAGAAGGAATTCGGCTTCATCGCCAGCGCCGGTGCCACCACCTATGCGCTCAGCCTGCTCTTCGTCGGCCCGCTCGTCGACAAGCTCGGCGGCAAGCGCGGCATGCTCCTCGGCGCGCTCGGCTCGGCGCTCATGAACTTCGGCATGGCAGGCGTCGTCTTCATGAAGCTGAACGGCACGCTCGACGTGAGCATGGGCGTGGCCCTTGCCATCATGTACAGCATCAACATGGCGTTCCAGAGCTTCGGCGCCGTCAGCACCATCAAGGTGAAGAGCTACTGGTTCCACGTGCGCGAGCGCGGCACCTTCGGCGCCATCTTCGGCACGCTCATCTCGCTGGGCGTCTTCTTCGCCTTCGACTGGGGCCGCGCCATCGCCAACGCCGTGGCCCTTGAGCAGCCTGCCACCCCCACCACCGCGCGCGTGATCCTCAACAACCTCTTCGCGCTCGACGGCCGAACCGTGCCCGCGCTCTGGCTCATCTTCGCCATCCCGGCCGGAATCATGGTCATCTGGGCGCTCATCGACGTGGCCCTCCTCAAGGACACGCCCGACCAGGCCGGCTTCGACCCGCTCGACACGCACGACGCCTCCAGCGACGACCAGCCGGACCGCAAGGACGGCTATTTCCAGCTCATCTGGCGGATCCTCTCCAACCCCATCATCCTGATGATCGGCGTGGTGGAATTCACCTCCGGCGTCCTCCGCGACGGCATCCTCAACTGGTACCTGCTGTTCAGCAAGGAGACCACGCTCGGCGTCGACCACATCGTCGTCAACTGGGGCTTCTGGGGCTGCGTCACCGGCATCGCAGGCGGCTTCGCCGCGGGCTGGGTCAGCGACAAGCTGTTCCAGTCGCGCCGCGCGCCGAGCGCCGCCTTCATGCAGATCATCATGTTCGCCACCACCGGCATCATGATCCTCTGCCTGACGCTCGAACCCGTGGGCGCCGCCGCCGACGCCGCCGCACCCGGCTCCTTCGGCGCCTGGCTCATCGCCGCGCGCCCGCTCATCATCGGCATCTGCGCGGTCACCACCATGATGGCGGTGATCGGCGTGCACAGCATCATGTCGGGCACGGCCACCGCGGACTTCGGCGGCAAGAAGGCGGCGGCCACCGCCACCGGCATCGCCGACGCCTTCAGCAAGTTCGGCAGCGCCGTGCAGGCCTTCGTGGTGGGCATCCTGGCCACCCAGAGCTGGTCCTACTGGCCGATGTTCCTGTTCCCGTTCACCATCGTCGGCCTGATCTTCGCGATCCGGATGTGGACGCTCCTGCCCAATGCAACCCGCAAGTACCTGGCGGAAGTGGAAGGAAAGCACGTGGGAAAGCACACGCCCCACGTGACCTGATCGGCACGCGGCCCGGGCTCGGTGCGGTGCCCGGGCTCAGTGCTGCGCGGCGGCCCGGCGGCGCAGCGCGATCGCCAGCACCGCAAACACCACGGTGAGCACCACCGGCAGCACGGCCACCTTGCCGAGCGCCTCGAGCCCGGCAGCCGACTGGATGGACGCCCACTGCACGGCCTGCTCGCTCCCCGCGGCCGCGGCGCGGAACGCCTCGACCGTGGATCCCTCGGGCAGGCGCGTCGCAATGCCCGCGTCGTAGACGTGTCCGATGGCCGGCAGCACGAAGCTCACGCTGAGCATGCCCGCCCCGCCCACGATGGCCAGGCCAAGTGCGCCGGTCTTCGGGAGCCGTTCGCTCACGAAGCCGAGCATCGTCGGCCAGAAGAAGCACACGCCGAAGGCAAAGACGGTGGCGGAGACGAACAGCATCCCGCCCTGCGAACGGCTCATGAGGAAGAGCCCCGCCGTGCTGAGCACGGCGCTCGCCAGCAGCATGCCCGTGGGATGCAGGCGATGCACGAACGCGCCCGCGAACTGGCGCCCGATCGCCATCAGCCCGTTGATCCACACGAGCACCAGGATGCCCGAGACGCCGGCATTCTCCAGGATGCTCGGGATCCACTGCCCCGGCCCGAGTTCCGTGGCAGCGGTGAGCAGCATGCAGGCAACCATCAGCACGAAGAGCGGGCTGGTGCACGCGGCGAACATCGCGCCGGTCGACACGCCCATCTCCACGCGCTCGGTGCGCGGCAGGGCACGGCCGCGGAACATCAGCCCGTACGCGGCCAGCGGCAGCAGCATGGTGGCGAACTGCGCCTTCCATCCCATGCCCGACTTCGCCATGAGGAAGCCCACCAGTCCGCCGATCACGATCCCGCCGGGGAACCAGACGTGGAACTGGTTGAGCTTGGTGGTCTTGTCCTGCGGGTAGAGCGTGGCGATCAGCGGATTGCACGCCGCCTCCACCGATCCGTTGGCGATGCCGAAGATCAGCGTGCCCGCAAACAGGCTCCAGTAGTTCCACGCGAAGATCGTCAGCAGGATGCCCGCCGCGTGGCCCACGAACGCCACCCAGAGCACCCGCCCCAGCCCGACGGCATCGCAGAGCGGGCCGCCGACGAGCATCGCCAGCGTGAACCCCCAGAAGGCGGTGCTGTTGATCCAACCGGCCTGTTCGTTGGACAGCCCGAACTCCGCGGTCCAGGCGCCGATGGCCCCGCCCCGGAGCGCAAAGCTCATGGACGTGACGATGAGCGCGAGGCAACTTGCACGGAACAAGGTGGCGGGCTGGCCATTCATGGCGAGGATGATACGCCCGCCCTGCCTGGCCGCTTGGCAGCCCCGCGGATGGACGCCAGCCCATCGGGGCCGCCAAAGTGACCCATATCCCGAAGGCAACTGTTGAGTACCGCGCCATCCGGGCTACATTTGCCGCATGGCCATCCGATCCAACGCCTGGGCCTGCTGCGCAGCCGCCCTCGCGCTCGCCGCCCCCGCCGCGGCGGACGCGCCATGCATACGCTCGATCTTCGAGACATTCGGCGCCGGTGCCGCAGGCGTGCGCCACGGCGCCGCGATGTTCGTCGACGTCGGCGGCTACCCGCGCGCCAAGCTGGTCTCCGACTTCGTGCCCGGATCGTGGGGCTCGTGGGTCAGCCCGCAGATCGACGAGGAGGTCGTCGAGTTCCAGG
>JBIIJH010000164.1:0-5356 GCA_044233905.1 Phycisphaerales bacterium | reverse complement strand
AACAACCCCCGGCGAAGGCCGCGGGCCCCGACTCCAAGCAGATCGACGCCGCCATGCGTGCCATCGAGGCGTACATGGCGGCCGACAAGCCGAGCGAGGCGGTGTTCGTGGCGGAGAAGCTGGCGGCGGACGCCCCGGGACTGATGCGCGCGCACGAGATCCATGGGCGCGCGCTGGTGGCCCTTGCCATGCGGCCGGACCTGCCGACCGAGGACCGTGCGGCGGTCTTTGCGCGCGCGGCGGATGCGTACATGCGCGCGGCTGCGCTCGCGCCCACCAACGGACCGCTCCAGCACGCCACCGGCGTGGTCTGCGACACGGCCGGCCGGCACGCGGATGCCGTGCGCGCCTACGAGGCGGCGCACGCAGACGAGCCAGGCAACGCGCAGTTTGCGCTCTATCTTGGGATGGCACGGGCGCGCGACGGGCGGATGGACGATGCGCGCGCGCTCATCGAGGAAGCCGAGCGCGCCATGCCGGAGTCTTCCGATCCAAAGGCGGCGCTGGCCGACCTGGCGATGCGAAGTGGCGACACCGACCGCGCGCGCGCGAAGATCGCCGAGGCGCGCGCCCTCTCGCCCACGTCCAACGAACTGCGCGTGGCCGATGCGCGCATGCGGCGCATGTCCGGCGCGCCCGGCGAGTCGCTTGAACTGCTGCTGGCGCTCGATGCACCGCTGCGGCGTGAGTCGGCCTGCGCCGAGGAGATCGCTGCCGCCTACACCGCGATGGGCAAGCTGCGTGAGGCCGCGGCGACGCTCGATGAATCCGCCTCCGCACGGCCCAACGACTGGAAGCGCGCGCTGCGTGCCGCCGCGGCGTGGATGCGCGCCGGTGACCCGGTGAAGGCAACGATTGCGGCGGAAGCCGCAGGCCTGGCCGGTGCGCCGCCAAGCGAAGTGCGCGAGGCGCTCAGCGGAGCCAGCGGCCCCCGTCCAGGCGGAACACCGAGCCCGTGACGTACGGCATGTCCTCCGTGATGGAACGCACCATGCGCGCCGCGTCCTCGGGAGTGCCGGGGCGCGCGAGCGGGATGCGCGCTTCATAGGCCGCGCGTTCTTCCGCGGGTGCGTCCTCCGGCCACGCCACCACGCCCGGGGCCACCGCATTCACGCGGACGGCGGGGCCGAGTTCGAGCGCCAGCGACTCCACCATGCAGTGGATGGCCGCCTTCGACATCAGGTACGGCGCAAACGCACGCCGCGGACGGCCCATGGCGTGGATGTCGCCGAAGGCGACCACCGAACCTCCGCCGGCAAGCGACGAACGCGCCAGCGCGGGCGCCAACGCCTGCACCAGGAGGAGCGGCGCCACCGCGTTGATGCGCAGTTCCGATTCCGCCGTGGCCGCCGTGATCTCCCCGAACGGCGTGCGCGAGTAGGCGGCAGCACTGAGAACGAGGGCATCGGCCGGCGCATCGGCGTGGGCGCGCCCAAAGTGCTCGACGGCGGCCAGGTCGGAGAGTTCCAGACGCTCCACCGTGACGGACGCCTGGCGACCCGCGTCCGCAGCAATGCGCCCCGCCTCGGCAGCGGTCTCGAGCGCCTCGGCCTCGCGCGCGCGGTAGGTGAGCACCAGGTCCCAGCCGGCCTGCGCAAACTCGAGCGCGACGGCACGGCCGACGCGCCGGGCAGCACCGATGACGATGGCACGACGCGGCATGGCCGGAGTGTACGACCCGATCGACCACCATCCCGCGCGTACCATCCGCGGCCCGTGAGCGAAGGACCGGATCAACCCGAAACGCCGCAGCCCGAAGGCGAACCCCGGGTGCCCAACATGCACCTCGAGCGGCTCGAAGCCATGGCGCGGCGCGCTCCCCACGAATTCGCGCAGCGTGCCGACGCGGCGATCGCGCGACACGTGCCGGCCCTCGCGCCCTCGCGGCTTCGCAAGCGGATCCGTCGGCGCACGGTGGCGGTCTTCGTGCTGCTTGGCCTGATGGCCGTGATGGCGTCGGCCTGGGCAGCGCTTCGCGAGACCACCATCCTCCGCGAGGCGATGGAGTCGCAGCTCTCCGAGCGCTTCGGCGGCGTGGTGCGGATCAAGAAGGTGAAGTGGGACGGCTGGAACCGAATCACGGCCACTGACATGAACCTGCGCGCCCGCGGCTGGGAAGGCGACGCGGCCACCGTGGCCTCCATGGACCGCACGGAGGTGGTGTTCTCGCCGCTGATGATCCTGCTGGGACGCATCGAGCTCGTCGACATGGAGGTGGAGGGACTGGTGCTCCACCTGGTGGAGCGCGCCGACAAGCCGGGCGACTTCAACTTCCTGGCACTCAAGCCGAAGTCGGGTGGAGGCACGTCCGTGCGCCAGCCGCAGAAGGCGCTGCTGCGCGACCTGCGTCTTGAGTTCGGGACGTCCAACGGCGGCACCGTGACGACGATCGCGTCGCAGCAGTTTGCCGCCGACTTCGACCACCTGCCGGACGATCCGTCCACGTACTCGTTCCGGCTCGAGCAGCGGGAGCAGGACGGCAAGCCGATCACCGAGAACGCCATTCGCCTCTTCGGCACCTGGAACGAGCGCGACTTCACCTACGCGGCCACGCTCGACGGGCTGGTGATCGACGAGCGGCTCCTGCGCGCACTGCCCGCCAAGGCGCGGCGCTGGGCGCTCCGCTCGGGCCTCGCCGGGCGCATCGAGCGCGCGCGGATCGAGGGCAGCCCGTCGCAGCCGCTGCGCTCCGTGGACATTGCCGTACGGGACGTGACGCTGCGCGAGCGCGATGCGGTGCGCGAACTCGCGTGGGCGCGCATGGAGAACGGAAAGACCACGCCCATCAGCGGCGAGCTGGGTGTCTTCATGGGCGAGGCGAACGTCACGCTGCGCGGCAACGACGTCCGCGTGGATGCCAAGCGCGCCACGCTGATGCCCGGACCGGCCGGCTCGGGCACGGTGGCGGTGCCGCTGGAACTCTCCGGCCACTGCGACCTTGGTTCGATCGGCGGCATCGAGGGCGCGCTCGATGCAGACGACGCGTGGCTCGAGCGCTCGCTGGCGATGGCGTCGTTCGAACTGGACCTGCGCATCCCGCAGGTGGACGCGCGTCCGGCAGAGGACGGCACGCCGCGGCGCGTGGAGCTCCCCGTGCAGGTCACCGATGCGCTGACGGTGCTCGGTGCGCGCGACTGGGCCGCGAACATCACGCTGCGGATCGCGCGCGCGGCGGGCGAGGCAGGCGCGGCCGGCGCGGCGACGTCCGCACCGATCGCCGTCACCGGAAAGCTGGAGCTCCTTGGGGGCACCATCGAAAGCCCCGAATTCCCCTACCCCGTCCGCGACGTGGGCGGCGTGGTGGAACTGACCGCGGAGAAGATCTCCCTGCGCGGCCTGAAGGGCAGCGGCAACGGACGGTCGGTCTTCCGGATCGACGGGGAGTCGGAGGTCGCCGGCAAGGATCCCGCGTATTCGCTGCGCCTCGTCGGCACCGATGTTGCGCTCGACCGCAGCCTGGTCTCCGCGTTCCGCGAGGCACCGTCGCGCATCTTCGGCGCGCTGCTCGACGAGAAGAGCTGGCGGTCGCTTCGCGAGGCAGGCATCCTGGAGGAGGAAACGCGCCCGGGTGGCATCGTCGACGTCGACTTCTCCGTGAAGCACCAGCGCGATGGCGGCGAGAAGGTCTCCGTGGGGGGAATCATCGAACTGCGCGGCGTGCAGGTGGTGCTGAACGCGTTCCCGTATCCCCTGCTGGCGGCGGGAAAGATCGAGGTCCGCGACGACCGCGTCGACTTCCTCGGCGACGGCATTGCCGTGCAGACGATCCACGGCGGCACGGGCTGGATCCGCGGCCACCTGGAGCTTCCGCGCATCAACGACCGCGTCCTGGTGCGCAGCTACCTGGATTTCCAGGTGGGCGGCGAGATCGTCTCGCGCGCGCTGCTCGCCGCCATCCCGGTGAGCTTCGAGGATCGCTCCAAGCGTCCGGCCGGCTGGCCGGGTGCGGTGTTCAGCCCCATCAGCAACGTCCTCACCGAGCTCGGCCTCGGCGGCCGGCTCTCGGCCACCGGCACCGTGATCACCCGCCCCGACGAGAGCGATGCGGTGACGGTGCGCGTCCAGATCGAGGACGGCGTGATCCGCCCCACCGAGGACCTTGCCACCGCGCTGCGCAAGAACGGCCTGAGCTGGCCCGGTCGCATGACGCTCGACGACGTGCGCAGCCTGATCATCGCCGATGCCGGCCGCGTGGACGTGCGCGATGCCTCGGCGACCCACGGCACCGGCATCGTCACCGCCAACGGCGGCTTCGATCTCGAGGGCGACAACGGAACGCTCGAGGTGATCCTGCGGAACTTCCCGTTCGACCGCGAGCTGGTCCGCGTGGCAGACGGCGATTCGGTGGACCGCGCGCTTGCAGCGTGGGACGCCATCGCGCCGAGCGGCGCCTTCGACGGCGAGGTGACGTGGAACCGCGACGAGGGCGGGCGGGACACGTACGCGCACATTCACCCGACCGCCATGACGCTCGCGGGAGCGGTGAAGCTGGACCCGGTCTGCGGCGACCTCTATTTCCGCAACGGCGAGCTGCGGCTCGACTCGGTGGACCTGCGCGGGCCGGACACGGACGAGACCCCGCTGCGCATCGAGGCCGGCGGCGTGATCATCGGCGCGCATCCCGATTTCCGCGCGCAGGTGAGCGCCTTATCGCTCGGCAACCCGCTGGTGCGCTGCGGGCTGGAAGCGTCCGGGGCCACGGCCGCGCTGGAGATCCTCCGCGACTGGCGCCTGCAAGGCGCGATCGACGCGCAGGTGGAGCTTCCCGGCACGCGGACCGGCGGTTCGTGGGAGGTGGTGGTCGAGCCATCGTGGATCCGCGGCGAGCGCAACGAGCGGCCGTTCGAGGTCCGGCGTCGCGCGGGTGCGCTGCTGGCGGGGCCGCAGGGGCTCAAGGTGGACGCCATGGACCTCACGTTCGACCAGGGGCACCTGTCGATCGACGGGGCGCTGGGGCCAACGGATTCGAGCGTCCTGGTCGGACAGCTGACCATCAACGCGTCCGCGACGAATGATTCGGAATCGCTCCGGGCGCTCATGCCGAGCAACGCGCGTCGCTCGCTGGAGGCCATCGAGTTCAGCGCCGGGTCCGCGGTGTGGACCGACGCGATGCGGCTCCTCATCGACGTGCCGCGCGACGGCAGCAACCGGGTGTCCGTGATCGGCGACCTGGGCATCGCGAACGCGCGATTCAAGGGCGGCGTCACGTTCGACCAGATCGACGGCCTGCTGCGCTTCGACATCACCACAGTGGGCGGCGAGCCTGCCGGGAGCATCGGGCTGCAGTTCGACCAGGTGCACGCGCTCGGACGGCGCGCCACCGACGTCAGCGGGGCCCTGCTCTTCGAGTCGGACA
>JBIIJH010000043.1:0-17987 GCA_044233905.1 Phycisphaerales bacterium | reverse complement strand
TCCGATCTGGTCATCTCGCCGGCCTCCACGCGGGCCGCGTCGATGATGTCGTTCACCACTCCCAGGATGTGCTGGCCGTTGCGGGCAATGACCTCGCCGGCGGAACTGCCCAGGTCGCTGATATGCCCCCTGGCGGCGTCCTCACGCAGGATTTCCGCGTAGCCCAGGATGGCGGTCATGGGGGTGCGGATCTCGTGGCTCACGTTGGCGATGAAGTCGCTCTTGGCGTGGTTGGCGCGCACTGCTTCCTCGCGCGTTTTCACCATCGAGACCTCTTCCGCACGCCGGCTGGTGGCCCAGCAGCACGTTGCGTACGCAACGATCGTGCTGCACAGCGCCGCGATGGCGGTGCCCACGCCCGTTGCGGCATCGACGGCGCGCAGGTGCGCCTGGTAGGTGGCGGCATCCATGTCGATGCCCACGAAGCACTCCACGCTTCCATTGGCCGCGAAGACCGGCGCGTAGCTGCTCACGAAGGAGCCCCAGCGGTCCGTGTACACCTCGCCGGACACCGTGGCCGCCTTGCGCTGCATGGCGGCGATCATCGCGGCATCGGTGGGCTTGTAGAACGTCCCCGGCGGCGTGTGGTCGTCGGGCCGCGAGGCCGGGGCGGGCTCCGTGGTGGGGTCCACCACGAACTCGATGCCATCGGCGGTCTGCCGGAACGTGTAGACGTAGCGAATGTCGGGAAGGGTGCGCTGCAGTTCCTCGAGCGGCGCGATGGCCTGCTGGTAGGCGGGAGAACCCTCATCGGCGGCGGTATGGATCCGTGCATGGGCCTCCACCGGCACGCTCCTGGCGGCAGCGATCGCCACGCCCTGCAGCGACCGGCGAACGGCGGATTCGATGGCGTTGCTTGCGAAGTTGTGCACTGCCAGCATGCCGAAGGCGGCGAACGTGAAGAGAAGCAATCCCGCCGTCGTTCCAAGGACGCGCGGGCGCCGCAGGGCCAAGGAGGCCACCCTCCGGATGGAGCCCCTGGCGCGGGGTGCCGGCAGACGAGAGGTGCCGTCGGCGGACGCGAAGCTGCTGGTGAACTTGGTCGGACGTTCCATCGGCGCCATCCTTGGTGCTCGACCAGTGAGGGCAGGGCGTGCAAGGCCGGTGGCATCCGCCACATCGCCCCGGCCATGCGTTGGAACAGGTTTGGATTCGTGGTCCGTCTGCGCAAGCAATTCCGACTGTTCAACCGGTGAATTTCCAGAATGTGCGGTTTGGCTGCCCGTTACCCTGCCCGCATGGCATCCCGAATCCACGTGGTGGGCTCCTTGGTGGTGGACCGCGTCATGCGGGTGGCGGCGTTTCCGCGGGCCGGCCAGACCGTGCTGGCGCGGTCGTTGGCCGTGCACCCCGGAGGCAAGGGCGCCAACCAGGCAGTGGCTGCGGCGCGATGCGGCGCGGCGGTCCGCATGTGCGGGCGCACGGGGGCGGACGGGGCGCTGGTGGTGGACGCCCTGCGACAGGCCGGCGTGGACGTGGGCGCGGTGCAGCAGGATGACCCGTCTTCCGGCACGGCCGTGGTGATGGTGTCGGATGACGGTGAGAACTCCATCGTGGTGGCCCCCGAGGCCAACGCACGGCTGTCGGAGGCGCACGTCGCGGCGTTCCTGGCGCAGGCGGCGCCCGGCGACCTGGCCCTCTTCCAGAACGAATGCGCCGGACTCGCGGCGGGCATCCGCGCGGCGCACGCGCGGGGACTGCGCGCGTGGCTCAACGCGGCACCCGCGGACGACACGGTGCGCGGCGTGGACGTTGTGCTGCTGGCAGGACTGGCGGTGAACGAGACCGAGGCGGAGGCCATGTCTGGCCACCATGACCCGGAGATGGCGCTGCAGGCGCTTGCCGCACGCATGCCGCAGGGCACGGTGATCATCACGCTGGGAGCGGCGGGTGCCATCGCGAGCCAGGGCGGACGAACGATCCGCCATGCCGGCTACCGCGTCCACGCGGTGGACACGGTGGGCTGCGGCGATGCGTTCGTGGGCGCATCGCTCGCGGCGCTGGCGGAGGGGCGTGCGCTCGAGGAAGCGATGGCGTGGGGGAATGCTGCCGGCGCGCTGGCAGCGATGAAGGCGGGGGCGATTCCGTCGTTGCCGATGCGGGCGCATGTGGCAACGCTGGCTGCGAGGCCCGAGGGTTCGGCAGTCTGATTACGGGCAGGCGCCCCACGATGCCAGCAATTGTGCCAGGTCGAATCCGTCGACCACGCGGTCACCATTGAGGTCCGCCGGGCAGGTGTTGTACTTCGGGCCGATCACGTGCAGCGACCCAATCACCTGATCCTTTGACTTGAACGTGCCGACGCACAAGTAGTAGACGCGACCCGCCACCAGATCCTTTGTCAGCGGGAATCCGGCGTTAGGCCCCTTGGCCCCGTTGTTGGTCGCGTCGATGTAGCTGCGGTTGGAATCCGCCTGCGAGCAGGGGGCATCGTCGTTGAACGCAATGGGGCCGAAGGTGCTCCCGACTTCCGGGCAGTCCTCGCCGATCGCCAAGAGCGTGTCCCCGGTCGAGTAACAGGTCTCGAACCCATACGGGCCCGTGACGGGCGGCGAGAATCTGAACCAGACCGGATGGTTCATGATGGCGACCGAATCGCCGAACATCGATCCCTGCACGCGCAGCGGGCCGTTGCCGCTCCTTGCCGTGTCGAACGCGTTGTCGCCGTAGACAAGATCGGCTGCCTGCACGCATGCCGTGACCGGTGGCGCGTAGACGCCGACGTACAGGGTGTCCGGGATCTCGGACTCCTCGTTCGAGCCGCCGATCGCCACGTAGACGGTGCTGCCACCGGTGAGTGTGAGCGTCACCTCCGACGAAAGCCAGCAGCCGTTGTCGTTGCAGCCAAGGGAATTCCCGCCCTTGCATGCGTCCAGGACGACCATCGTCGTGTCTGCCTTGCTGAAGCAGGTGTCGAAGGTGTACTCGCCGTCGACCGGAACGCTGTACTTGAAGTAATTCGCCTTGTGGATGATTCCACAGTCTGTTGCCAGGTCCAAGGCACGGACGTTCATCCGCACGTCGTTCAAACCCGTCGAGAGGGTCGGATTGATGGCATCGCAGGGGTCGTACGGGGCACCTGAATCGCCGACGCGGATCGGCGTTGCCGCCGAGGTCTCCCAGGCGATCTGGTTGATGGTCTTTGTCGTCATGTCAGCACCGATGGCCATGCGTGCCCACCCATAACGGACCAGGCCGTCGAGCGCCACGAACCGGAAGCCGAAGTAGTTCTGCGCCTCGCTCTGCCACCCTCCGTTGTTGGTGATGAGCCTGGATGAGTCTGCGCCGAAGGTCGAGCTCGGACCGACGAGCGTGCCCGGCGGCAGGTTGCCGACCTCCTCGTTTCCGCTGGGCAGAGTGACCACCACACATCCCGAGTTGGCGGATGGCAGATTCCAGCTGATGCGACTGGACGCTGACGTGGCCGACCGGCTGTAAATGTTCAGGTCCCAGCCCAACACGCTGCCAGCGCTGGTACCTGTCGTACGTTCCGGGAAGTTGATAAACAAGCCGTCGAAAGTCGCGGGCAGCGTCCAATCGACGACGTGAAACTCAACTTCAGCCGAGGCACTGGCGCTGATGGCAGCTGCGGCGACGGCTGCTGCGAGGCGCATCGGCGTCAGGTTGAAACGGCGCCTTGCGGAATGTCCCATGGTTCAAATCTCCGGAAGAGGCGTCACGTGCTGGTGGGTGCAGGCTGCGGGTGCAGGCTCGCCAACGAACGAGACCCCCGCTTGACGTCAATGGCAGTATCCCGCAACACGCACGGACCCAGTGGCGAATATAGCCGGATGTTGCGTAAATAGAACAGAAAGACGGAAAGTACAGGAATTCAGCGAGCCCTCCCATTGCCGCGCCGTGCCGCACCCGGTCTCGGGACGTAAGCGCGTGGTACCCACGGCTTTCGATTCAAAGCGGGCAAAGGGATTCGAACCCTGGGCATTCAGCTTGGGAAACGCGGACCCTAGGCTGTGCTTGTGCGAGAAAGTGCCTTGCGGTGCTCCGAACGACGATCATGATACCGAAGCGTGTGCCGTTTGTGCCAGTTGTTTCGTGCAAAGTGTGTACAAGTGTGTACCGACGTACATGATTTGATGAACTAGGCGTAGCGGTGGATGTGGTGCGTGCGCAAATGAAACACAACCCGGCGAAGCGAGGGCTTGGCCGGGTCGGGGTTCTGCGTGCAACGGACCTTGATTCCGTTGGCACAGCGGATCTCAGAAGGGCCAGAAGAGCGCAAAGTGGTTAGAGCGACTCGTCAGGCCACAAACTCGCAGGGAGTGTGGGACTGCAAAAGCAATCAGGGGTTCCTCGCGACGCGAAACCCGACGTCGTAGGTCGTGAAGCCGGGCGTGACGCTGCCGCGGTACGAGGAGCGCAGTTCTCGCCTGCCGTAGGGTTTGAAATAGGAGCCGCCGCGGAGCACGCGGTACGTACCAGACACCGGACCAAGCGGGTTAGTCGATGGACTCACAGAGTAATAGGTGCTTCCATACCAATCATTCACCCACTCCCACACGTTGCCTGCCATGTCATGCAAGCCAAGTGCGTTGGCTGCCTTACCGCCGACGGCGTGTGTCTGGTTGCCGGAGTTCGAGCCATACCACGCAATATTCCCCACGGTGGCGTCATCACTACTGCCGTTGTTAAACGCCGTCGTCGTACCTGCGCGGCACGCATACTCCCACTCCGCTTCACTCGGTAAACGCATGCCTGTCACACTCAGGTAGTTCTGAATAGTGTTCAAACTCACCTGCTCCACTGGGCGGCTTGCAGAGTCAGACTGACCTTGGAACAAACTCGGATTACTCCCCATCTTCGCAACCCACTGCCCTTGCGTCACTTCATAACGACTGGTCTTCACCCCGATTTGATGCCACTCGAGCTGCGAGGAATTCGGGCCATCAGCGGCCTGCACTCCTCTGACCGAGTTCAGCGAATTCCCTGGGGGTCAGCATGCCCAGGGCGCTATGTGGACGCACTGCATTGTAATCGCTCCGCCACGAAGTCAAGGTTTCCTCGGCGTCTTCGAGCGATTCGAAGACGTGCGCGTTCAGGCACTCCGCGCGCAGCCGCGCGTTGAACGACTCGATGTGCGCGTTGTCCGTCGGCTTCCCGGGACGGCTGAAGTCGAGCCTCACATCCTCTCGATAGGCCCACGCATCCAGGGCGCGCGAAGCGAACTCCGTCCCGTTGTCGACCTGGATCACGGCCGGCTTCCGATGAGACCTCGACAGCCGGTTGAGCACGTCGATCACGTCGTGCGCGGAGAACGAACCGCGCGCCTCGGTCGCCAGCGCCTCGCGCGTGTACTGGTCGACCACAGTCAGCACGCGGATCCTGCGACCGTCCTGCAGCTGGTCGTGCATGAAGTCCATGCTCCAGCGCTCGTCGCGGCGCGTCGGCACAACCACCGGGCCACGAGTCACCACCGACTTCCTGCGGCGAGGTCGATTTCGCCTCAGATTCAAGCCTTCGAGGCGATACAGGCGCTCCGTCCGCTTGTGGTTCACCAGCCAGCCCTCGCGGCGCAGCAGCACGTGGATCCGCGGCGAGCCCCAGCTCGGGCGCACCGCGGCGATCTCCTTGATCCGCATCCGAAGGTCCTCCTGCCCAGGCTTCACCGACACGTAACGAATCGTCGCCCGCGAAGAGCACAGCACGCGGCATGCCCGACGCTCCGTCACTCGGTAGGCATCCCGCGCGTACCCGACCAGCCCGCGGCGCTGGTCGGGAGTCAGACTTTTTTTCGGAGCACGTCCTGCAGGATCGCCTTGTCGAGGCTCAGGTCAGCGACCAGCCGCTTCAACTTGGCGTTTTCGTCCTCGAGCTGCTTCAGCCGACGAACTTCCGCGACGCCCATCGAACCGAACTTCTTCTTCCACCGGTAGAACGTCTGCTCAGACACGCCGAGCTTCCGGCAGATCTCCGCGATTGTCTGGCCCGTCGACTCCTGCGCCAAGGCGTAGGCGATCTGCTCTTCCGTGAAACGCTTCTTCTTCACGCGAACCTCCAAGCTGGCTGGAGGCCGAAGTGTCCCAGATAACTCGCAGCCGGTTTGGCTCAGGAATCAGGGGGAAGACCACGCGACAGTGCTGTCGAAGTCACTGGTCCCCAGTTGGCTAACTGCACCCCTAGGTCGCCGCCATCAACACTGCCATCGACGGCAATGTCACCGACACATTGTGCTTCGGCAAAGGGGGCGATGAGGAGTGCGGCAAGAGCAGTAACGAGCTTGGTCGTCATGATGGATTTCAGTATCCAGGGTCCCGGGCGACTCGGAAGCCGATATACCGGCTCGTAGCATCGGACGACATTGCTTGTCGATACGACGATCTCACGTAAGTGAATGGGTCCGCAGCGCTGCCACCACGTGTGATTTTGGAGTCCCCAGATGGAGGCCCAATCGGGTCGACTTGGGCAATAGAAGCGTAGTTCTCGTACCAATCACTAACCCACTCCCAAACGTTTCCATGCATGTCCTGGAACCCCAGATTGTTTGGTGGCTTCAATCCGACCGGGTGAGTTCGCCAACCCGCATTCCACTGCACCCAAGCGACCGACTGCACATACCACGACACTGTTGTTCCGATCGAGAAAGGAGTGTCCGTGCCTGCTCGGCACGCGAACTCCCACTCGGCATCGGTGGGAAGTCGAAGATTAGTCGTCTGGAGGAAATGCTGAATCTCTTGCCAACTAACCATCTCAACAGGCCTCTTTGTGGAATCGTCAAAACCCTGAAACACCGATGGATTCGAACCCATTGTTTCCATCCATTGCGCTTGCGTCACCTCGTAGCGCCCCAAATAAAATGGTTGCGAGATCGTCACTTCATGGGCGGGTAACTCAAAGTCTCGACATGGTTCTGCGTCGGCAGGCATGATGCAGCCCATGTGAAATGTCCCGGATGGAACCAGCAACATTTCAATTTTCGTCAACTTGTCGCGAATTCGCCAAGCGAGTCCCGAGCCAGAGATTGCAGACCTCGCGGTCGGGTTCGTCACTATCTCCGGATCGGGCTGCGCCTCAATCACCTCTGCCCACGAAGGTACGAACGGGGCGCAAGGCCCCCATGCTGCAAGCAAGAAACTAAGGTCGACGCCGTCTACGAAGCCATCGCCATTGAGATTGGCACTTGTCATTGAAGACGCGGGCCCCCACTGTGCAAGCATAATGGATAGGTCTGCTCCATCAATTCTGCCGTTCGGGACAAGATCGCCCAGGCACTCGCACCTATCGGGACTTCCGTTCCCGTTCACGTCAGGAACTCCCCCAGCAATCTCGCAGGCATCGCCCACAGCGTCGTCATTACAGTCAGCTTGGTCGGGATTTGAACTCGTGAGGCAATTATCCTCCAGGTCTGGCACACCGTCGCTATCCCCGTCCGGCAAAGGCCCTTCGATGGCGACCGATTGGTACGGGCCGGCACCAACAGCGGAAACATTTACGAGATCGGTCGGAGGATCGCACTCGCCATAAAGGTTGTAGCCCCAGCAGCGGACTTGGCCGGCTCTGGTCAGCGCGACGCAATGGAAATTTCCGCCGGCAATAGCAACAACATCCACCAAATCGGAGGGCGGAGCTAACCATCCCCAACCTCGGAGAGTTCCATTCTCGAGAAGCGCAAGCGTATATTGCATTCCGGCCGCGATTGCACGAGCGGCTGGCAATTCCGAGGGGACGGCACATTGGCCGTTATAGTTTTCCCCCCAGCAGCGAACCTCACCTGTTCGCTTTAGCGCTACGGAGTGATAGTAGCCGGCAGTTATCGCCTTCGAGTAGCCCAAGTTTACCGGGACCGCGCATTGCCCGGATCCATTTTCACCCCAACATATCACGGTGTGGTCAGACAACAAGGCAATCGAGTGCCAAGCGCCGCCAGAGACCGCGAGTGCAGGTCCAATGCTAATAGGCACATTGCACTGTCCGACCCCGTTGTATCCCCAGCACCGAATCACTCCATCTTGTCTCACTGCGAGGCTGTGCCAAGAGCCGACGCCGATTGCCTTAACGGATCCAAGGTCGGTTGGCACGTCGCACTGCCCGTTCCCGTTACCACCCCACGCTTTGACGGCTCCATCCCGAGTTAGAGCCAAGAAGTGGCTGCCACCGCCCACGACCGCACTCAAGGTACCGAGATCCCCGGCGCCGCCCGGCCATGTTCTAATCGTATTGCTTTGTGCTCCAACACTCCCCGCCGTCGCAAAAAACCCAGCCACAAGCCCCGCCCGCCTAAGGAGTGAATCAATGCGCCCGATGAGTTTCGATCTATCCATAAGTGCTAAAGGTACTACGGATGGCGCTCGACGCCAACAACAATCCCGGGTATGGCGCCGTTCCTAGTCAGTTCATTGCGCTAGCCAGCTGGCGTGTGCGCAGTTACGGGCGCAGGGCGGTCTCGGAGCGGTTCTTGCATGGTGTGTGGGTAGGTCATGCCGCGAGGCTAGCCCCGCCCTGGCGGTATCCCGCCGGATCCGGCGGTTCCGCGCTACCTCCCCGGCCGTCCACGGCATCGCTCCCCTCGCGTGCGCGTACTTCTCGGCGAATCTCGGCGGCAAGCCCGCTGACGGCAACCCCCGGGGGAGGCTTGATCCCAGTTCCGGGCGGATTCCGCCTTCCCGGTTGCGGAAGCCCTCCGCCCGGGGTGTCCCGTAGCGGGCGGTTTCGGCGGACTCCAGGGACCGAACATGCTCAACCACATCCGGAACGCCGCGCTCGGTGCGCTTGCCGTCCTTGCCCTCGCCGCGCCCGCGAGCGCACAGAGCTGTCAGGGCGACATCGCCCAGGACGGTCGCGTCGATGGCGGTGACCTGGGCCTCGTCCTCGCCAATTGGGGGCCGGTCTCAAGCAGTGCAGTTTCCCGAGCATGCGACCTTAACAACGACAACGTTGTGTCTGGCATCGATCTAGGGATGTTGCTCGGGTCTTGGGGAACCTGCCCGATCATTGTGCCGACTTGGGCGGAGTTGATTGAAGCGACTCCGGATCCTCAAGTCGTTACGAGTGCATCGCTTCGAGCTTCTATCTCCGCAACCAGATATGCATGGCGGGTACGTGACAGACAGACTCAGATTGAGTTTCTGCTGGTGCCGCCAGGCACGTTTCAGATGGGGTGCCAGTTTCCGACCTTGCAGAGCCAGTGCACGCCTCAAGAGTTCCCCGTACACGAAGTAACTCTGACCAACCCTTTCTATCTTGGACGCTTCGAGGTCACCCAGTCACAGTGGCAGGCGCAACGCGGGTCCAATCCATCAACTTTCCAGAGCCCCTCTCCGGAGGTACCTGCGTCAGATGTGCCCAAGCGGCCGGTCGATTCAATCCCCTGGAACTTGGCAACTGAGTTTGCATCAGCGCTCGGGATGCGACTGCCTACGGAGGCCGAGTGGGAGTATGCCTGCCGAGCAGGCACGAGAACCGCATTTCATAGCGCACCGGGGTTCCCCAATGGGATTTCTGATGAAGGTGCTATCGGCATCATTGCGTGGTGCAACTTGAATGCCGGGACTGGGGGGCAAACCCACCCCGTAGGCATGAAAGGCGGTAATGCACTCGGCTTCCATGACATGCATGGGAATGCCTGGGAGTGGGTCAGTGACTGGCTCGACTTCTACCCAACAGGAGGTGCTCCTCAAACCAACCCGACGGGGCCCTCACAACCGGGCAAATTGGGTTGGCGAGCCTATCGAGGAGGCAGCTCAGCGTCCTCCCGTTGGGAATCGACTTGCCCCTACCGATTCGGGGCTCCGCCCATCAATTCCGCCGGCGAGCACTCAGGGTTCCGCGTCGCGAGGAACCCCTGATTTCATATCCCTCTCACCACGGGCCTCTGCGCCCAGGAGCTCAACCATGAAGAACATCTCCACCGGCTTCGGCCTTTGAGTGGCGGCGGCAGCAGCCCTCGCCTACCCCTTCGTCAGCAGCCTCGCGCCGAGCGCGAACGCCAGCGCGGTCACCACGGCAGCGTCTGCCGTCAGTACCGCTGCTGCGGCGCAGACCGGGCCGACGATTGTGTGGTACGGCGTGACTGCAACAAGTGTTGGCAGCGGTCAACAGAACATCATCTATCACCGCTTATGGTCCGACGGCAGGACTGAAGTTCGATTTGCCGCGTGTTACTCCGGCTGCTCGGCGTACCCCACCGGCTGCTCGTGGGTGGAAGTACCTCCGCCACCCTCCGGCAACGGCTTCGCCTGCCGAGCTGACCTCGATGGCAATCGAGTCATCGACGGTGCTGACCTCGGCATCATTCTCGCGAACTGGGGCCAGCAGCCGCCGTGCGAGCCAGAGGCAACGTTCCCCTGCATGACGATTCCAGGGGGAACCCTCGCGCCGTTAGTCCCCTGACGGCCAAGGGGGACTCAACCTCACGCCCGGGAACCGTATGCGGTGCAGCTCCCGGGGGAGTGTTCCTTCTGCTTGCTCACCCCTTCAATCGTCCGGCGGAAGGCCCGTCACGACGTTCAGGACGATTCCTCCCGCGCCCTCGGGCGAGGCGTCCCCGGCCTTGCCCAGCAGGCGGTCGAGCAGCTCGCGGATGGCCGGGATCTCGCCTGCCTTTGCCCGCTTGAGCAGCGCTCGGGCCACGGCCCGGATGTCCTGCTCGGTGACGGCGTCGAGGAGCGCGGAACGCAGGGCGGCGGTGCGGCGTGCGTAGGGGTTCCCCGGCCCGCCGAGGTTGCCCTGGGCGAATCGGCCACGGGCGGTTTGACCGTTTGGTGACCGGACATCTTTGACAGGATTGGGGATCAGGTCAGTTGTGTTCTTCATGGGGTTTCCTTGTTCGCTGCGACAGCGACGAAACCTCGAGCACGCTGCTCGATTTCGAGGTTGTGTCGCCGTCGCACGTATCGCGGGGGTTGGCATTCAGCACGAACCGCTCCGTGGGGCGGCCACCCGATGGGCCGGGTGGCATGGTGCACCGCGTGACCCGGCCGCCCTCAACCAACCGCATGAGGTCGGCTTCCGCCCGATCGGCATCACCTCGCCACGGCGTGGGCCCTCGCACGAGGTCACGTACCGTGACCCCGTTGGGCTGGCGACCGACCCAGTCGGTTAGCCGCTTCAGGTCGCTGTCCTTGTCCGACTCGCCGAGCAGGGCATAGGTCCGGATGGCCTCGTCGCCAAACCACCGGACCAACGTGACGGCCGCTGCCTCGCTCTGGCGGTCTACCGGGCCGTGAGACGGCGCCACCGAGGTAGACCTCTCGGCCCCCGAGGGTCATCTAGGCCAGGTTGCGGGACTTGTGGATGCAGTAAGCGGGCAGGCGGCGCATGGCAATCCTCGATTTCCGTACGGAAGTACGGAAGATCGTTGAGATTCCGCGCCAAGCACGCGCTTGGGTTAGGGACGTAAGTGCGTGGTCCCTACGGGTTTCGATTCAAAGCGGGCAAAGGGATTCGAACCCTCGACATTCAGCTTGGGAAGCTGACGCTCTACCAACTGAGCTATGCCCGCGTGAACCTGATTGTAACGCCGCGTCCTCTCGGTGCGAATGAGCGTCATCGGCAGCGTTGCGGTTGGTGCTCCACACGTCCAGGGCCGCCAGGGTACGAACGCTCAGCCGACCCGCAGAAGCCTCCGTTGAGCCTGCCGCAGGCCTACCGAACCGCAACTTCACAATTTTTCCAGAACCAATGATCCACTTCTCCCACGGATCTCGCCTGTTCCTCCGGAGGCAGATCATTGGGCTGCGCGTTGTTCGCAGCACCGGGGCAAAGGGCCGTCCGACCGCATCAGCGGGAGGGCGGGGCCCGAGTTGTTGTTTTCACCCCTTTCGGAGAACTGAATCGTGCGAAATTCCATGATCGCGGTCGCCATCTCGGCGGCTGTCACTGGCTCGGCGCTTGCCGGCGTCACCAACGCCTATGCAACCAGCAACTATGACGATTGGCGCGAAGCAGGCGGTATTGCCTTCGCTGGTTCCGACCCGACCGCCAGCCTCTTCGGCTCGATGTTCACCATGGAGTACGTCGAGACGTTCTCCTCGCTGCAGCCGGGCAACTACCCAACCGTCAGCAACGGCGATCCCACCGATTGGTGGACGTGGTCCGCGCAGTCCGGTACCGCCTCCGGCGGCTCGGTGGAGGTCGTCTACCGCACCGGTGACAGCGACACCGTGATCTTCTCCAACCCGGCTCGCTCGGCCCTGGAGTTCATCTTCGACGGCCCGACCGACACTGCAGAGGGCTTCACGAGCGGCCTGCGCGGCATCGGCGGCGGATTCCGCTTCTTCAACGAGGATGGTGACTCGATCAACGGAAAGCTGACCCTCACGCTCTCCAGCGGCGAGCGACTCATCCGGAACTTCAATTCCGACGAATCGTTCGGCGGCTTCTGGCTGACCGACCCCAACGTGGTCATCACCTCGCTGACGCTTGAGCCGTTCGGCAGCTCCGGCGGGCAGAACTACGTGGGTGCCACGAACCTCTTCATGGGCTACGCCGGCGTCAATGCCCCGATCCCCGCTCCCGGCGCCGTGGCCCTCCTGGCCGCTGCCGGCCTCATCGGCGCCCGCCGTCGTCGCTGAGCTGCAGGGATCATTTCTCCGAAAGCATGGACGCGCGCCTCGCACGGGCGCGCGTCCCTTTCGTTTTTGCGTTCATCGCCGCGCGATACACTCGGCGTCATCACAGGCATTTTCAGGAGCCACGATTCATGAGCCATCACCCCGAGCAGACCCTCCGTCAGATCTTCGCGCACCCGACGTCGCACAACATCCATTGGCGCGACATCGTCCACATGTTCGAGGGGCACGGCGCCACCTGCGAGGAGACCAAGAAGGATCACCTGAAGGTGAAGCTCAACGGCCACGAGATGAGCTTCGCAATCCCGAAGGCCGGCCACCACACCCTGGAAGACACGCACGAGATCGCCGAGATCCGCCGCTTCCTGAAGCTGTGCGGCGTGACCCCGGCCGACGCCCACTGAGCCCGCGGCCCCGTGCGAGCAGTGTTCAAGGATCGCAACGTTGCCCTCGCCACCACGGTGGCGGCGCTGGGCTATTTCGTTGACATCTTCGATCTGCTGCTCTTTGCGCTGGTGCGGGTGCGCAGCCTGAAGGACATCCTGGCCACGCAGATTTCCGCGGCGCAGGCGGACATGCTCTCGCGGACGCGCTTCACCGACGCGGCCGCCATGGAGCGCGCCAAGGACCTGCTGGCCGACCGGATCCTGCGCGATTCGGGCGTCATGCTCGACAACATCCTGCAGACCACCGGGCTGGTGCTCGGCGGCATCGTGTGGGGCGTGCTGGCCGACCGGCTGGGGCGCCTGCAGATGCTGTTTGGCTCCATCCTGGTGTATTCGGTGGCCAACATCCTGAACGCGTTCGTGGCGGACGTGCCCGCGGACTCGATGTTCGCGTGGCTGCACGCCGTGGGCCTCGGTACCGCGTACGGGCAGTACGCCACGCTGCGCTTCATCGCTGGGTTCGGACTCGCCGGCGAACTGGGAGCGGGCATCACGCTCGTCAGCGAGCTCGTCAGCAAGGAGCAGCGCGGCTTTGCCACCACCATGGTGGCAACCGTCGGCATCCTGGGCGCCGTGTGCGCCTATTTCGTCACCGAATACGTGGCCGAATGGCGCAACGCCTTCCTCATTGGCGGCATGCTCGGCCTGGCGCTCCTCTTCCTGCGCGTGGGCGTGGTGGAGAGCGGTATGTTCGACCGCGTGAAGCAGTCGCACGCCGCGGGGCGCGGCGCCCTGTGGATGCTGGCGTGGCCCGCAGCGCGCGCACGGCGGTATCTCTCGCTGGTGCTGGCGGCCGTGCCCATCTGGTACTGCGTGGGCGTCCTCATGAAGTACTGCGACGTGATCGGCGCGTCGCTCGGGATGGCTGGCGATGGCAAGCCGAAGCCCGGCCTGGCCATCATGTGGTGCTACGTGGGCCTGGCGCTCGGCGACCTGGCGAGCGGGCTCCTGAGCCAGTTGCTGCGCAGCCGCCGGCAGGCGCTGCTGGCGTTCCACGTGCTCACCGCCGTCACTGTGGCCGCGTACTTCACGGTGGGGCCGCAGAGCCTCAACCTGTTCTACGGCGTGTGCGCCGCCATCGGCTTCGCTTCCGGCTACTGGGCGGTCTTCGTGACCACCACGGCCGAGCAGTTCGGCACCAACCTGCGCGCCACGGCCACCACCACTGCACCCAACTTCGTGCGGTGGTCGGCGGCCGGCAGCGCGCTCCTCTGGCACCAGTTCGAGGCGCTCTTCGGCGGTGGCGCCACGGGCGATGCCGGCGACCCGTCCGCGCCGTGGCGCGGCGCGGCCCTGGTGGGCGCCATCCTGATCCCGGTGGCGATGGTGGCCGCCATGGCCCTGAAGGAATCCTTCGGTTCCAGCCTCGACTGGACCGAGGCCGCCGACGGCTCGCGCACCGAGCCGCCGGACGCGGACGGCCCGCAACGGGCATAATGCCCGTCCCATGGAGACCACCCGCGCACTCATGCACGGCATCATCGATTACGCAGGGCTCTTTCCGCCTGCGTCGCTCGACATGCCGAAGACCGTCGCCAACTACGCCCGCTACCGCTCCGGCGAGGATCGCTGGGCGCTCGGGCGCCTGGTGGTGCCGCTGAAGCGGATCGGCGAGTTCGAGCGCTGCGCGGAGGGGCTCCTGCCCACCGGCGACCGCGACGACAGCGAGGAGCCGTGGACGCTCACCGTCCTGAGCGAGGCCGCGGGCGACGAGGCCTTCGAGGACGAGCTCGACGCCATCGACCGCTTCAACCAGCGTCACGGCGAGCCGGGCGCGGGCCGGGCGGTGATCGACGCCATCGAGATCAAGGCGCGCGGCGCCAATTCCGTGGAGGGCGCGCTCGAACTGATGCCCGAGACGCTGTTCCCGTGGTTCGAGATTCCCTGGCAGCAGGATCCGCGCGGCATGATCGCCGCGCTCTCCGAGATGGAGTCGGGCGCCAAGATCCGTACCGGCGGCACCACCGCCGACGCGCATCCGGACCCGCTCTCGCTCGCCCGATTCATGGTGGCGTGCCAGCACGCGGACGTGCCGTTCAAGGCCACCGCCGGGCTGCACCACCCGTTCCGCCACCGCGCGGAGTCGGTGGGCTGCGACCAGTTCGGCTTCGTCAACGTGTTCATCGGCGCGGCGCTCCTGCACCACGGCGTGATCGAGCAGGAGGAGCTCGAGATGCTCCTCTCCGACAACCACGGCAAGCACTTCGAGTTCTCGCCCATGTCCGTGGCCTGGAAGGGCCGCAGCGTCTCGCTGATCCAGCTGCGCGAGGCGCGCGAGAAGTTCTGCGCCAGTTTCGGTAGCTGCTCGTTCGACGAACCGCTGGGCGACCTCCGCTCCATCCACCTCCTTCCACCGCATGCGGCAAAGTCCTGAGCCAAGTCCTGAGGCAAGCCCTGACATGACCACCTCCACCGCCTCCTGGGTCCCGGGCGCCATGCGTGCCGACGGTGACTTCCCCCTCGCCAACCTGCCGTGGGGCGTGGGCGAACGGGCCGACCGCCCGGGCGAGCCGCGAATCTTCGTGGCCATCGGCGACTGTGCGTTCGACATGGCCGAGGCCGCGGGCTTCGGCATGCTGGAGGGACTGGAGCCGCGGATCGTGGCGGCGCTGCGGCAGCCATCGCTGAACGCCTTCATGGCGCTCGGCGGTGCGGACTGGCACACGGCACGCGCGTTCGTGGCAGGGCTCGTGAGTGACGGCCCGCGCAGCATCGAGAAGCACGCGCGCCGCGCGGAGGTGCTGCTCGAGCGCGCCTCGCTCCGCATGCGCGTCCCCGCCGAGATCGGCGACTACACCGACTTCTATGCCAGCGAGTTCCACGCCACCAACGTGGGCAGCATGTTCCGCCCGAACCAGCCGCTGATGCCCAACTGGAAGCACCTGCCGGTGGGCTACCACGGCCGCGCGTCCAGCATCGTGGTGGACGGCACGCCGGTGCGCCGCCCGCATGGCCAGACGTCGGCCACGGACGACGGACCGCCGAGCTTCGGCCCGAGCAAGCTGCTCGACCATGAGCTGGAGATGGGCGTCTTCTTCGGCGGGCAGGGCAATGCGCTCGGCAGCCGCATTCCCGTGGCCAAGGCCGCGGAGCACCTCTTCGGCTGCGTGATCGTCAACGACTGGTCCGCGCGCGACGTGCAGAAGTGGGAGTACCAGCCGCTCGGCCCGTTCAACGCCAAGAACTTCTGCACGAGCGTCAGCCCGTGGGTGGTGACGCTCGAAGCGCTGCGCCCGTACTGCATTCCCGGCCCGGCCCGCAAGGAGACCGATCCGCCGGTGCTCGACTACCTGCGGTGGTCCGACGACTTCGTGGTGGACGTCAAGCTCGAGGTGCTCATCGCCAGCGCCGCCATGCGCGAGAAGGGCATGGCCCCCACGCGCGTGAGCATCGGCACCTTCGCCGACATGTACTGGACCATGAGCCAGATGCTGGCGCACCACACGTCCACCGGCTGCAACATGCGCCCCGGCGACCTGTTGGCCAGCGGCACCATCAGCGGCCCCGCCAAGGAAAGCCGCGGCTGCATGCTGGAGCGCACCTGGCGCGGCGCTGAGCCCATCACGCTGGCCGACGGCACCGAGCGCCGCTTCCTGCAGGATGGCGACGAACTGATCATCCGCGGCTGGTGCGAGAAGCCCGGCCTGCCGAGGATCGGCTTCGGCGAATGCCGCGGCATGGTGCTGCCGGCGGTCTGAGTTTGTCCTTGACTCCGTTACTGCCGTACATACAATGTCTGTATGTCGGACATCGATTTCGAGTGGGACCCGGTCAAGTCGACGGCGAACCGCGCCAAGCACGGCGTGTCGTTCGAGGAGGCCGCGACGGTCTTCGAGGACGAATCGGGTCTCCTGATTCCGGACCCTGCGCATTCGGAATCAGAGGACCGCTTCGTGTTGCTCGGCATCAGCAGTCGGGCCAGGGTCCTCGTGGTCGTCCATTGCTATCGGGAGTCTGAATCCGTCATCCGCATCATCTCGGCACGCAAAGCCACCCGGCGCGAGCACACGCAGTACGCCGCCGGAACCTGAACCATCACTCCAGCCAGGAGAAGCACCCATGCGCCGCGAATACGACTTTACGAAGGCCAAGCCAAATCCCTACGCCCGCAAGCTGAAGAAGCCGGTGACCATCCGCCTGGATGAGTCCACCGTGCGCTACTTCAAGAAGCTTGCCGAGGAACTTGAGCTCCCGTACCAGAGCCTCATCAACCTGTACCTGCGTGACTGCGCCACATCCGGCCGCACGCTTGCGATGAAGTGGACGCCAAAGAGCGGACGAGTGGCGTAACCATCACTCGCTCGATCCTGAGCTGGCCCAGCTCACTGCCACGTGCTGCCGATGTTCGGGCTCTTGCGCCCGGCCGGCTTTGCCTTTGCTGCCTTGGACTTCGTTCCCGTGGCCTTGCCACCCTTCGCCTTGGCGCCCGTGCGGTGCGCGCCGTCGGCGTGGTGCTGCTCGAGCGACACCGGGAAGTGCTCGCCCTCCCAGCTCTTGGGGTAGGCCAGGTCGTCGAACTCCATGGCGGCCTTGGTTGGGAACATCGGGCGGAAGGTGTCGCACATCACGGCAAGCTCCGTGGTCTCCTTCGCGCCGAGCGACTTCTCCACCGTGCCCGGGTGCGGGCCGTGCGGGATGCCCTGCGGGTGCACCGTGATGGAGCACTGCTCGATGCCCTTGCGCGCCTTGTAGTTGCCCTCCACGTAGTAGAGGATCTCGTCGCTGTCGAGGTTCGAGTGGTTGTACGGCACCGGGATGGCGTCCGGGTGGAAGTCCAAAAGCCGCGGGCAGAAGCTGCAGATGACGAAGTTGTGGCCCTCGAACGTCTGGTGGATCGGCGGCGGCATGTGCAGCTTGCCGACGATCGGGCTGAAGTCGTCGATGTTGAAGCAGTACGGGTAGTAGCAGCCGTCCCAGCCCACCACGTCGAGCGGGTGGTACGTGTAGGTGTAGCTGTGCACCAGGTCGCGGGCCTTGATGCGGACCTCGTACTCGCCCTTCTTGTCGTAGGTGAGCG
>JBIIJH010000163.1:0-5399 GCA_044233905.1 Phycisphaerales bacterium | reverse complement strand
GCTTGATGTCCTTGACCAGCCGGCTCTCCAGGAGGAGTGCCTCCCACTCGGCCTCGCACTCCAGGAACTCGAAGTCCGCCACCACGTCGAGCATCGGCTGCTTGCGCGCCCCCAGGTCTGCGCTGGGAACGAAATAGCTCGAGACCCGGTCCGGCAGGCAGGAGGCCTTGCCCACGTACAGGACCGCCCCCGACGCGTCCTTCATCAGGTACACGCCGGGAACCTTGGGCAGCGCCCGGGCCTTCTCGGACAGCTTCCGGAGGCGATCTGGCGGGGTTTCCTCCGACATCGGTGAAATCCTAGGGGGTTCCGGGCGTTGCGCCTGCGTATACTCCTCCGACACGTCCCGTTGGGCGTCCGCACCGACCACCCTCTTTCAGGAGCTCTCACCATGAAGAAGTTCGCCCTCGTCACCGCCGGCCTCTGCGCCGCCCTCACCCTCGTCGCCTGCAACTCCGCCGAGAAGAAGACCGCTGCCGGCGCCATGGGCGAGAAGTCCGCCTGCTGCACCGACGACAAGAAGTGCGACGCCAAGTGCACCGGCGACGCCAAGAGCTGCAGCAAGACCGACTGCTGCCAGAAGAAGGCCGCTGCCCCCGGCGCAGTGAGCGACAAGAAGGAAGGCTGCTGCTCGCAGACCACCACCAAGGCCTCGGCCAAGACCGAGAGCTGCTGCCCGGCCATGAAGGAAGGCGCCACCTGCCCCGTGACCGGCACCACCAAGGACGCCTCCATGGGCGCCGTCAGCGAGAAGAAGGAAGGCTGCTGCAAGTCGCAGTCCTCCTGCACCAAGCAGGGCTGATTCACGCGGGCCACGGCCCGCATGAACAAAGACAGACCATCCGCGCGCCCGCCCTCCAGGCGGGCGCGCGTGCTTTTGGCAACCACCGCCCCCGTGCCCGCGCGGGTGACCCGCCTCCCGGTACCCTCCGCCCCCGATGAGTACCACCCTGCTGCGCGCCGGCCGAGTGATCTGCCCCGAATCCGGCCTCGACGCCACCGCCGACGTCCTGATCGCGGAAGGCCGCATTGCCGCCGTCAGCACCACCCGCGGCGAACTATCCGCCTCCGGCGGCGCCACCATCGACTGCGACGGCCTGCTGGTGACGCCCGGGCTCATCGATCCGCATGTCCACCTGCGCGAGCCGGGCGGCGAGCACAAGGAGACCATCGCCTCCGGCGTGGCCGCTGCCGTGGCGGGCGGATTCACCAGCGTCTGCTGCATGCCGAACACCACGCCGTGCCTGGATTCCGCGCCGCTGGTGGAATTCGTGCGCCTGCGCGCCCGCGAGGCGGGGCTCTCGCGCGTCTTCGTGGCCGCGGCCGCCACGGTCGGCCGTACCGGCGAGCAGCTCGCACCCATGGCTTCCATGAAGCACGCCGGCGCCGTGGCCTTCACCGACGACGGCGACGGCATCGCCAGCGCGCAGATGATGCTCCGCGTGCTGCAGATGGCCAAGGTGGTGGGCTGCCCGTTCATGCAGCACTGCCAGGAGGCAACGCTCACCAAGGGCGCCGCCATGAACGCCGGACCGCTGCAGGCGAAGCTCGGCCTCGGCGCATGGCCCGCCATCGCCGAAGAGCTGATGCTCGAGCGCGACATCATGCTCAACCGCGCCGTGGGTGCGCGCTACCACGCGCAGCACCTCTCCTCGGGCGGCAGCGCGGAGCTGATCCGCCGCGCCCGTGCCGCCGGCCAGCCGGTGAGCGGCGAGGCCAGCCCGCACCACCTGCTCCTGACCGATGCCGCCTGCGACGGCTACAACACCAACGCCAAGATGAACCCGCCGCTGCGCACCGCCGCGGACGTCCAGGCACTGCGCGCGGCCGTTGCCGACGGCACCATCGACGTGCTGGCCACCGACCACGCACCGCACGCCGACGCCGAGAAGGCGCGCGACTTCGCCAACGCCCCGTTCGGCATCATCGGCCTCGAGCACGCCCTGCCCCTCTACCGCGAGGCGCTCGTCGACAGCGGCGCCATCGGCTGGGCGCGCCTGATCGCGCTCCTGACCATCCAGCCGGCCAAGCTCCTCGGGATCGACGCCATGGGCCTCGGCACGCTGCGCATCGGCGCACCCGCCGACGTGACGGTCATCGACCCGGATGCTCAGTGGACCGTGGACCCCGCGGGACGCTCCAAGAGCCACAACACCCCGTTCGCCGGGCGCGCCCTCCGCGGCCGCGCCACGCACGTGTTCGTGGACGGCCGCCCGCTCGCCGCGCGCTGACCCCGGCCGCGCCCCGCCACGAACACCGCATCACGGAAACAGCATCGCCGACCTCCAGGAGGTCGGCGATGCGGAATCGGTCACTCGAAATCGCGTGCGCTCAGGCCGCGCTCTTCTCGCCCACGTCCTTCGCGATGCCCAGCTGCACGAGTCGCTCGATCGGTCGGTGGGGCTTCTTCGCTTCCTCGGCCAGGCGCTTGGCGGCCGCGGTGTTCGGGTAGAGCGGCGCCAGGATCGACTTCACGTTCGCCCAGATGCCGCCGACGCCGGAGAACGTGTAGTCCACGGCGCTCGGCTCGTAGCCGCAGTGCACCATGCAGTTCTGGCACTTCGGGTTGCCGCTCTTGACGCCGTAGTTGGACCACTTCGTCTCGGAGATGAGCTCCTTGAACGAGTCGTAGTACCCCTCCTGCAGGAGGTAGCACGGCTTCTGCCAGCCGAAGATGTTGTAGGCCGGGCTGCCCCACGGGGTGCACTCGAAATCGCGCTTGCCCATGAGGAACTCGAGGAAGAGCGGGCTCATGTTGAACTTCCAGCTCTTCTTGCGGTTGGAGAGGATCATCTCGAACAGCTCGTTGGTCTTGCGGCGTCCGAGGAAGCTCTGCTGGTCGGGGGCCTTGTCGTAGGCGTAGCCCGGGGACACCATCATGCCCTCCACGCCCAGCTCCATCATCTCGTCGAAGAAGCCGCGCACCGAGGCGGGGTCGGCACCCTGGAAGAGCGTGGTGTTGGTGGTGACGCGGAAGCCCATCTTGACCGCCAGGCGGATGCCCTCGACGGCCTTCTGGAAGGTGCCCTCGCGGCAGACGGCGAAGTCATGGTGCTCTTCCTGGCCGTCCATGTGGACGCTGAAGCTGAGGTACTTGCTCGGCTTGAACCAGCCGGCCTCCAGCTTCTCCTTCAGGAGGAGTGCGTTGGTGCAGAGGTAGATGTACTTCTTGCGGGCCACCAGCGCCTCGACCAGTTCCTTGATCTCCGGGTGGAGCAGCGGCTCGCCGCCGGGAATGCTCACCATGGGGGCGCCGCACTCGTCGACGGCCTTCATGCACTCCGCCACGCTCAGGTTCTTCTTGAGGATGTGCGGCGGGTACTGGATCTTGCCGCATCCCGCGCAGGACAGGTTGCAGCGGAAGAGCGGCTCGAGCATCAGCACCAGGGGGTAGTGCTTGTTCCCGCGCAGACGTTGTCCGAGAACGTACGAGGCAACGGTCCACATCTGGGAAATCGGGACTGCCATGGGGTGTTTCCGGGGTCCTGGTGGGTTGGGCCGGCGGAGGGCCGTCGGCGGAGGGCAAAAAATCTTCTCGGTCGATCCGAACTCGGGCGATCCCGGTCGGGGGCGGGATCGTAGCACGGGCATGACCTCCATCGCTGCTCAAGCGATTTGCCTCGAAGACCTGCTGCGCTCCCCCGTGGGACCGGCAGGCACCGTCAACGCCGTGATCGACGGGCTGGACGAGCTGACCGGAACGGTCGCTTGCCGGCTCCGTCGCGCGGCAGGCGCCACCGCCCGCGGCGCTGCAGGCGCTGCCCGTACCATCCGGGAGAGCGCCTCCGCCGGAAGCGCCACCCTCCCGATGGCCAACGCAGAGCGCTCCGACGAAACCCTGCTGGCTGCCTACCTCGACGGCGATCGCGAAGCGTTCGCCGCCCTGGTGGAGCGCTATCGGACGGAACTGCACGGATTCCTCGCACGCTTCCTCGGCTCCTCCGCGGCCGCCGACGACGTGTTCCAGGAGACGTTCCTGCAGGTCCACATGGCGGCAAGCACGTTCGACCGGACGCGCGTGTTCAAGCCGTGGCTCTTCACCATCGCCGCCAACAAGGCTCGCGACTGGCACCGTCGGCAGAAGCGCCGTCGCGCCGCCAGCCTCGACGCCACCATCGGCAACGATGCGGATGGCGCGCGCATGGTGGACCTGCTGCCGTCGGAGGCCGAAGCGCCGCCGGTGATGCTCGAGTCGTCCGAGACGCGCGTTCGCGTCAAGCAAGTGGTGGATGACATGCCTGCCCTCTACCGCGAGGTGCTGCAGCTCAATTATTTCCAGCGGATGAGCTACCAGCAGATCTCGGAAGTCCTGGGTGTGCCGCTCGGGACGGTGAAGAGCAGGCTGCACGCCGCCGTGGCCACGTTCGCCGATGCATGGAAGGCATCGTGCAAGCCCGCCGCACGACGCGGCGCCGGATCAGGGAAGGAGTCCACCGCATGAAAAACCCACTGGACCCCCCGTCGGAGCTCCCGACGGGACCATCACTTACCGACGCAGACATGCGCGTGCTCGACTTCCTTGCCGAGCACGGCTTCGACGCATCCAGGATCGAACTGCTGCCCGAGGCCGACCGGCCGCGGGCGATGGCGCTGATCAGCCAGATGCAGGTGCTCGACCACTACCCGGCCGAATCCGCCGAGGACACTCTGGTCGATGCAACCATGGCCCGCATCGACCGCTGGGAAGCGGCGCGCGCGGAGTCCATGCAGATCCAGCGCGGCGGCTTCGCCAAGTTCCGGCTTTCCGACTTCGTGAGCATTGCGGCGCTCATCCTGGTGGGCATCGGCGTGCTCCTGCCGGTGGCAGCGCGCGTGCGCGAGCAGAGCCTCAGCACGGTCTGCTCCAACAACATGCGCTCGCTCTACGGTGCGTTCGGTGCCTATGCCGACGCCAACGACGGTGCCCTGCCGGCGACTGCGTCGATCGGCAACTTCTCGTCGCTCTTCGCTCCGACTCCGTCGATGCCGCCCGCTGCGCAGCCGATGACCGAGGGCTGGGGGCGCCGGCAGGCGATGGGCGTGCCCAGCGGGCAGACCATCGTGGTGATCCGTACGCCGCAGACGACCATCATCCTGACCCCGTCCACCCAGGACTGGTCCAACCTCAACCACGGCGCGCATCTCTCGCACCTGGTGTCGAAGGGCTACCTCGAGGCGGGCGCGCTGCAGTGCCCGTCATGCGCGGCCGGCCTCCCGTGCATCGCCTATCGCGTGCCCGCCCGCGGCGAGCGCTTCATGCTCCGCACGCCCGGTCGCACCGTGGTGGCGACCGATGCCAACCCGCTGGTCGAGGCGCGTCGGCGCGGGATGCTCCTGCCCTCCACGGCCGTCAACTCGCTGAACCATGGCGAGCAGGGTCAGAACATGATCTTCAGCGACGGCGCCGTGGAATGGCGCAC
>JBIIJH010000162.1:0-5407 GCA_044233905.1 Phycisphaerales bacterium | reverse complement strand
ATTGGCTGCCTCGCGCTCCTTGCGGAGCTTCTCGGCGGCGGCGGCGCCGCACTGCTTCTCCACGACGCTCAGCGGCTGCTGGCACACCGGATCCTTGACGGGCACCTTCCAGTACTGCAGGAAGTTTGGCTTGTAGCCGAAGCCGCCGGTTGCGCCGCTCATGTGCACGGTGACGGTCTGGTAGAAGCCGTCGCGCGACGGGTACTCGATGTCCACCTGCGCCTTGCTGCCGTCGATGCGCACCTGGCGCACGGTCCAGACGGCGGTGTCGCCGGGGCACATGGGCTTCGCGGGTGCAAGCCGGCGCTCGAACGTGTTCCACGCGGCCACGTTCATCTCCGTGGGCAGGTTGTAGGTCATCGGCGTGCCCTTGGCGATCTCGTCGTGCGCGTAGTTGAGCGCGGAGACCACCACGTCGGGCAGCGGCGGGGTGTCGACGGAGATGTCGGGAGAGCCGCTCACCGAGGGCCACGTGCGCGGCGCGGAGCAGCCGGTGACGGCCAGACCGGCGGTGCAGAGCAGCGCGGCGGCAAGGATGCGGGAGAACGCGCGGGTTCCGGTGCGCGCAACCGAGTTCCGGTCCATGGAATTCGTCGACATGCGCGGAAGTCTAGCGGTTGCTCGCCGCGTGGCGCAGCGGCAAAAGCGACCGACCCCGCCAGGACGGCGGGGTCGGGAAGGTTGCATGGTTGCGTGCCGTGCGCGGGCTCAGGTCCCGGCCTTGGCCACCTGCCAGTACTCGACGTCGACCGGCACCTGCCGACCGAAGATCGTGACCAGCACGCGGACGATTCCCTTGTCCGGGATCGTGCTCTCGACGGTGCCCTCGTAGTTCTGGAACGGGCCTTCCTTGATCGTGACGGCGTCGCCTGCGGCGAAGTCCATCTTGACCTGGGGCATCTGCTCCGCGGGGCGGCTGTCGAACAGCATCTTCTCGACCTCGGCGGGGCCCATCGGGGTGGGACGGCCGGCGGTGCCGACGAAGTCGCCGACGCCCGTGGTCTCCTTGATCAGGAAGAACACGTCCTGCGGGATGCGGCCATCGGCCTCGAGGCGCATCTCGACGAACACGTAGCCCGGGTAGAGCTTGGTCTCGGTGATCTTCTGCTTGCCGGCCTTCAGGGTCTTGGTCTTCTCGGTCGGCACCATGATGCGGCCGACGGCCTGCTCGAGGCCCTCGATCTGCACCTTGCGCAGCAGCGTGCTGCGGACCGAATCCTCCTTGTTGGAGGCAACGCGCAGCACGAACCAGTTGAAGCCCGGCCGGAACATCGGCATCTCGGACTCGTCCTGCGGCGGCGCAGAGACCACTTCGGCGGCCTTCTTGCCGCGACGGGTGGGCTCGAGGGCCTTGCCGGTCTCGACGCCGAAGTCCGCGAGGCGCGGACCGGAGATCTTGGACATCGCCTCGCGGCCGCGCGACAGGGTCTTGCCGCCGTCGGAGCGCGTGCTGCCGGCATCTGCGCCGGCGTCCGCGTGGTCATGGGTTTCGTTGGTCAGGTCCATCGTTGGTTGCCTCTGTGCGCCGCGGTGCGGCGCGCTCATTCGGATTCAAGGACGCTGTTGTCGAGCACGCCGATCTGGAGGAAGCTCCAGGCGAAGACGCGGTCACAGACAAAGCAGAAGATCGCGATGGTCAGCATCGTGAAGATCACGACGCCGGTGGAGCTCATCACCTCGCGGCGGCTCGACCAGTTGACCTTCTTCATCTCGCCTTCGGTGGCGATCAGGAAGTCGACGGTGCGCGAGTTGCGGCCGAGCACCCAGAAGATCGTGGAACCGAGCCCTGCAAGGAAGACCAGCGCCAGGGCGGCGGCGATGTAGCGCGCGGTGCCCACGGTGCCGGCGCCGAACTTGGTCCAGATCCAGAAGGTGCCCTGCGCCAGGAGGAGGCCGAAGCCGGCCGCGGAGACCATCCGCGTCCAGTACCCCTGCCCGCTCTTGTAGATCGCTTCGGATGCCATGGTTCGGTTCCTTCGTTTGCGGGGCGCGCCGGGCGGACCCATGCCAGTTTCGGCGATGGGCCACGGACCAGACACGCCAGAGTAAGAACACGCCAGGAGTGACTTGAACACTCAACCTGCGGATTTGGAATCCGCTGCTCTGCCAATTGAGCTACTGGCGTCCGGGTCGCGGCTCGCGCAGGCCGATGGCCGGCGCGGGCCGCATTGGATCACTTGCGCTTGATCTTGTGCAGGGTGTGCTTCCGGAGGCGGGGGCTGTACTTCATGAAGCCCTCCTTCACCTTCTCGGAGATGCCGCCCTTCACGCGGATTTCGGTCCGGTAGTTCAGGTCGCCGGTCTCGGTGCACTGGAGCCACACGTATTCGCGGTCAAGAGCTCGCTTTGCCATCGGTCAATCCTCGTTGCTTGGGCTGCGTGCAGCCGTGTATCCGTGCTGCCATGTATCCGGCAGCCATGTATCCGGCAGCCATGTATCCGGCTGCCCACCAGCCGCTCGCGCCTTTCCTTTCCCCGCCGCACGGGGTTGCCGTGCGGCGGGGGAGGAAGGCGATTCAGTCAGACAGAAGTGACGGGTGCGCTTCGAAGCGCCTCACGCTTGCGCGTCAGGCGATGATCTTCGTCACGACGCCCGAGCCGACGGTGCGGCCGCCTTCGCGGACTGCGAAGCGGACGCCCTCTTCCATGGCGACGCCCTTGTCGCCAAGGTCGACGAGCATGGTGATGTTGTCACCGGGCATGCACATCTCGGCGCCCTTGAGCTCCGCGATCTGGCCGGTGATGTCCGTCGTGCGGAAGTAGAACTGCGGCTTGTAGCCCTTGAAGAACGGAGTGTGGCGACCACCTTCCTCCTTCGTGAGCACGTACACCTGCGACTCGAACTTGGTGTGGGGCTTGATCGAACCGGGCTTGCACAGCACCTGGCCACGCTCGATGTCGTCCTTTTCCACGCCGCGCATCAGGCAGCCGACGTTGTCGCCGGCGATGCCCTGGTCGAGGGTCTTCTGGAACATCTCGACGCCGGTGATCGTGGTCTTCTGGTTCGGGCGGAGACCGACGATCTCCACTTCGTCACCGACCTTCACGATGCCGCGCTCGATACGGCCCGTGCACACGGTGCCACGGCCCTTGATGCTGAACACGTCTTCGACGCTCATGAGGAACGGCTTGTCGATCTCACGCTGCGGCTCGGGGATGTAGGTGTCGATCGCTTCCATGAGCTTCGTGATGCACTCCGAAGCCTTGGCGTCGGCCGGGGTGGTGAGCGCCGGGAAGGCGGCACCGCGGACCACGGGGGTCTCGTCGCCGGGGAAGCCGTACTTGGTGAGCAGGTCGCGCACCTCGACCTCGATGAGGTCCAGGAGCTCCGAGTCGTCGACCAGGTCGATCTTGTTCAGGAAGACCACGATCTTCGGCACGCCGACCTGGCGGGCCAGGAGGATGTGCTCGCGCGTCTGCGGCATCGGGCCGTCGGCGGCGGACACGACCAGGATCGCGCCGTCCATCTGGGCGGCACCGGTGATCATGTTCTTGACGTAGTCGGCGTGGCCGGGGCAGTCGACGTGCGCGTAGTGACGGTTCGGGGTCTCGTACTCGACGTGCGAGGTGGCGATGGTCACGATCTTGGTCGGGTCACGACGGCCTTCCGACTCCGAGGCCTTGGCGACCTGGTCGTAGGCGACGGGCGCGCTGAGGCCCTTCGCCGCCTGGACGGCGGTGATTGCGGCGGTCAGCGTCGTCTTGCCGTGGTCGACGTGGCCGATGGTGCCCACGTTGACGTGCGGCTTGGTGCGGGTGAAGGTTCCCTTTGCCATGGCGGTGATTACTCCGAGAAGAAAGAGGTGTGCGCGCGGTAGCGCTTGGATGCTGGCCGCGCGATCAGAACGAGGATGACAGGTGCGGCCGCGCCTGCCAGACCTAAGCCACCGAAGGGGCTTGAACCCTCGACCTCACCCTTACCAAGGGTGTGCTCTACCACTGAGCTACGGTGGCCAACGATGACAACGCCGCCCGTTTCACGAGCGGCGAGTCGGGAATCCTACCGAAAAGGTCGGGGCAGTCAAGCCGACGAAATCATCCGGGGGCCGACAATGCGGCATTTCTGAACACGATTCCGAGCCGAGCGATGACCGATATGGAGCTGGCTGATAAAGACCGTTCAGTTGCGCTGGTCGAGGCGCTCGACGCGCGTCTGTCGGTTGTTCTGAAGGTCGGCCAGGTCGATCCACTTGTTGGACGTGGTGACGTGGGCGTCCAGGAACAGCATGCAGCAGACGTCGCCGACGTAGCGGAACTCGACTTCGCAGTCGGTCTCCGCGGGCTTCCACGCGTTGGGTGCGACGGTCGACAGCGGGATCGTCTCGCCGGCGCGGCTGTCGACGACGTACACCGAGTTCGCCGGCTGACGGATCATCGCGTTCGTGTACCACTTGCTGCGCGCATCGAAGAAGTCGTTGGCCGCGAAGTAACCGGGCTGCCCCTTCTCGCGGATGGAGGCACCGTTGCCGAAGGGGCGCGCATCGCCGCCGCCGTCGGAGAACGGCTTCACGATCGGGCTCTTCGAGCGGAACGGGTTGCTGTCCACCATGTCGGGGCGGTCGTAGGCCCAATAGTCAGGCGAGTCGTAGCGGTAGTCCCACGTGGGGCTCGGCACGTCGGTGCCGCCGAGCGGCACGACCGGCCCGAACTTGCCGAGCGTCCAGAGGATGTCCGTCCACGAACCCTTCAGCACCGCGCCGGTGTTGGGCACGGTGCCGGCGGGCGACGGCGTGCGCACCTGGGTCTTGCCGGCGGCGGCCGTGTAGTCGAACTGGCTGGGAAGGACGTGGTCGCGGTTGTCGAGCGAGTACGTCGTCATCAGCGCGCCGATGGTGCGCAGGTTGCTCTGGCTGGCAACCATGTCCGCGTTCTTCCGCAGGATCCCGAGCGCCGGGAGCAGGATTCCCACGAGTGCCGCGATCACGGCGACCACCACCATCACCTCGACGAGCGTGACGCCCGCACGCATGCGGCGCGCGTTCGACGGGCGGGAGGTGCTGCGGGTCGCGAACTGCGGGGCGCGCGTGGTGTTGGCTTCGTGCATGGCGATCCTCGTGCTGCGGGGTGCAGGTACCTATACGGAAGCGGCGGGCATTCCTGTTGCCGGAACCCGCCACGGCGCACGCCGCGCGGGGCCGGCGTGCAGGTCAGCTGAGCGCCATCGTCATCAGGAACTCGGCGTTGGACTTGGTCTTGGCGACGCGGCTGCGGAGGAGTTCCATGGCCTCCACCGTGTTCATGTCGCTGACCACCTTGCGCAGGCGCACGATGAGGTCGTGCTCCTTCTGGTCCATGAGGAGCTCCTCGCGGCGGGTGCCGCTGGCGGCGATGTTGATCGCCGGGTAGACGCGCTTCTCCATGAGCTTGCGGTCGAGGTGCAGCTCGGCGTTGCCGGTGCCCTTGAACT
>JBIIJH010000042.1:0-18350 GCA_044233905.1 Phycisphaerales bacterium | reverse complement strand
CGGCGGTCCTGGCAACCGAGCTCTCCGCGGACGCCCGTGCGGCGGCCATCGCGGTGGCACTGCGGCGTGGCCCGGAGCTCGAAGCCAAGCTCGCGGAGTTCCGCCGGGTCATCATGGACGCGCACTTCGCCCAGCTCCGGGCGCGTGCACGCATGGACCAGGAGCGTTCCGACCCCGCCAACCGCAACGCGTTCGACCGGATCATGCGCGCTTACCGCGAGGAAGCGGTCGCGCAGCGGCTTCGGTCGGTCGCGGCACGGCGCGCGGTCGACGCCGCGGAACGCGCCGCCATCGACGAGATCATCGCCGCCATCCCGCCCGACGATGCGCTCGCCTTCCGCGGCACCGTCAACCGCCGCCGCTACCCCGACGTCCTCTTCGGCCACGAGATGTTCCTCAAGGTGGTGTCCAACCTCCTCGGACGCCTGCCCGTGGAGGACGAAGCCGCGCGCGTCCGCCTGGCGCGCACCGCCGACGCCTGGGTGGCGGCATCCAACGAGAACATGGCGCTGGAGCTCGAGCGTCGCGAGACCACGACCCGTGCGAACGCCGATCGTGCCGCAGGCAAGGCCAAGACTTCGGACGATGAGGCTCACCTTGAGGGGATCAATGCCTGCCATCACCTTCGCTACGCGCTCCTCTCGTTGGCCGTCGAGCGGCTGGCGGATGCGTGTGCAGCAGATCTGCTGCGTGAGAGCGAGGAGTTCAGCGCGCTCATGCGTCAATACTGCGATGGCGCGATGTCCCGCTCTGACTCCGCCATGAAGAGCCTCCTCCGCCGCCACGGCCTAGACTCCGTGCCATGACGCCCTTTGCAAGCGAATTCCTCGGCACTGCGGTCCTGGCAGCCATCGGCACGGCCGTGATGTGCGCGGCGCGGCTCCCGCGCACCGCGGGCAGCGCCTCCGATGGCCCCGGGATGGGCTGGCTCGGCATCGCGCTCGGTTGGGGCGCGGCACTTGCGCTCGGCTACTTCGTGAACCGGCGCATGGACACGCACCTCAATCCCGCGCTCACGCTTGCCATGTGGAGCGTGGAGCGCACCAGCACCGCGGACGCCTGGTCGCGCGTGGCGGGGCAGGGTGTCGGCACGGTGGTTGGCATGGCGCTCGCGTGGGCCGCATTCATCCCGCACTGGGCGCGCGCGCCGGAGGGCACTGCTGCGGGCGTCCTCTATCGCGTGCCCGCGATCCGCGCGCCGCTCTCGAACCTCCTCTCGAGCACGTTCGGTTCGGCGATTCTTCTTTCCGTACTGCTGCGCCTCTCTGCCGGCGCGCCGGTGCCCATGGACGTTGACTCCTCCGACGCCGGCATGCTGCCAGCGTCCATGCCGCCCTTCATGGTGGCCAACCCGGCCGAGGGATCGCTCCTGGCGGGGCTTGCGTTCGCCGCCGTGATCCTCGGTTTCGGCGCCATCGGCAGTGCGCTGCACCCCGCGCTGGGTATCGGCGGACGTGTCTGCCACGCCGTGCTTCCCATCCCGGGCAAGGGCCGCACCGACTGGAGCGATGCGTGGATCACCATCGTGGGCCCCGCGCTCGGCGCATTCATCGCTGCCGCCGTCTGGCGCGCCACGGTGGCCTGACGCGCGCGTCCATATCATCGCGTGCATGCCCGCCGCATTCGCGCTCGTCGCTGCACTGTCGATCCAGAATCCACCGGCCGCGCCGGCACCCGCGGTGCAGCCCCCCACGGCGCCGCCCGTCGCACCTGCCGCGCCCGCCTCGATCGCCCGCGACCCTGTCCAGGACATGGACAAGCTGCCGTGGTTCGCGCGCCTCGGCATGCGGTCGATCGGCATCGAGAGCAAGTTGCCCGTCATCGATCGCGTGGTGCTCGTGCCCGATGCCGGCACCTACCTCGCGGAGATCGCGCGCTGGACGCCCAAGGCTCGCTGGCCCGTGCTCTTCGAGGACGAGTCCTTTGCGCCGCGCTTCATCCGCGCGTTCAAGCCTGCGCAGGTGATCCGCCGCACGCCGGTACTCGCGCCGGCCGACGAGGCCGCGTTCCGTGCCGCGGTGGATCTGGCCATCGCCAAGAGCTGGGGCGGCGACGCAAGTACCGGTTCCATCGGCGCCATGCGCGCCATCGGGCTGGTTCCCGCGGGCATCGTGGCAGCCTCCGTGAAGGATCCTGCCTGGACTGCTGCGCTTGCACTCGCTGCCGGTCGCGGTGAACCGCTCGTCTGGATCGAGGAGCCCGTCGGTTCCGGCGCCAACGACGTCCTCGGCGCCTCCGCGTTCACCGTGCTCGATGTTGCCGTGCGCAACGTCTTCGCCTCCTGCGGACTGCGCTGGGATCGGCTGGGCGATGACTTGGACACCTTCACGCTCTGCCGCAACGCGGCGCTGCGCGTGGACCTTCCTTCACCGCCGGGCGGACGCAATCCGCAGCTTCCCAAGGAGAACGGCCCGCTGTCCGTCACCGACGCGCTGTGCCGCAACCAGGACGGCTCGCGCTGGGCCTTCGCGGCGCAGATCTTCGGAAGCCGCGAGCGCGCGGCGTCCATGGCCATGTGCTCGCTCTTCCTGCACCGCACCGACGCGTGGATGTTCGACGGCTACTCGAAGCGCACGGGCAACATGTGGTCCGCGTTCTCCTTCGAGAAGGGCGCGCCGATCCTGGCGGAGGAGGGCTTCACCACCAAGCGCTGGGACGGCGAAGACGGCACCATGGCCTCGTGGCGTTCGCTGCTTCCTAAGGGGATCTCGGCAGACATCCTGTTCATGAATTCGAGCGGCAACCCCGATTACTTCGAGGCAGAGCCCAACAGCATCGCGCCGTCCACCGACATTCCCGTCCTGCGCAAGCCGCTGACGCTGGCCATGACCCACAGCTTCTCGCTGCAGCAGCCCGATTCCGGTTACACGGTCGGCGGCCGCTGGCTCGACCACGGCGTTTACGCCTACGTCGGCTCGGTGCACGAACCGTACCTCCCGGCATTCGTGCCGCCTTCGCTGATCATCCAGCGCATGGCCGGCTACTGCCCGTTCCTCATCGCCGGGCGCCAGTGGGAAGGCGACACCATCCCGCAGGTGTGGCGGATCGCCACCATCGGCGATCCGCTGATGACGGTGCCCGCGCCGAAGACCATCGCCATGCTCCCGGGCCGCGATGCCGCGCCGGCCGTCGGCCCCGGCGAGACCGACGTCCGCGCCTCCGCGCGTGCCGCACTCGAGCGCGTGAAGACCGCCGACCCAGCCGCACTGCGCGACGCCATCGGCACCGCGATGCACGACCTGGTGCTCACCGGCGACGATGCGGTGGCTGCCCAGCTCTGGAAGCTCGCCAAGGCCAAGGGTGCCGCGGACGCGGTGGCACGCACCGCGCTCGGCCCGCTCTTCCGCGCCGGTACGCGCGCCGATTTCACCGATGCATTTGCCATGGCCAAGGAGCCCACCGCCGAGGAGCTCGACATGCTGTGGCAGCTCTGGGCGCTCGACCTTGCCACCGTGCGCGACCCGGCCGTGGTGTCGCTCCTCAAGGCAAACCTGCGCGGCCCGCGCCTCGACATGGACGCGAAGGTGCTCCTCCCCGCGGTGCGCTCGCTCGATGGCAAGGTGGCCGCGGTCGAGTGGCTGAACGGGTTGATCATCCGTGCCCCCGACCCCGAGGGCAAGCGGAAGCTCGCGGAGCTCCTCGGCCCCGGCTGAATCGCGATCGTCACTCGGTGGTGTTCCGCGCGGCCTTCTCGCCCGTGCGCTCGCCGCCCATCGTCTCGCGCAGCCGCGCAAGCACCTTCGCCGGGTCATGCTCGAACGCCGTCGGCGCGCCGGGCGCATTCGGCTGGCGCACGCCCAGGAATCGCTCGTTGGCCGCCTGTTCCGTGCGCGCCACCAGCGCAACGCTGCCGGCGAACGTGGGGTGCAGTTCGTCACGCTGCAGAAGGTCGCCGTCGGTCTCCACGCTCCAGCTGCGGCGCCCGGCCTCGAACGGCTTGCCGGAGCGCAGTTCGACCAGCAGCTTCGAGAGCGGCATCACCGCCACGCGCGGCTTGTCCTGCGCCCACGTGCGGATCCGCTCGTTGGCCTTGGCGAGCGTTTCCTTGCGTGGCATCTGCTTGGGCGTGAGCATCTTGCCCACCGCGGCCTGCATGTCGGGCAGATCGCCCACCACCAGCGGAATGCCGGCTGCCACCACGCGGTCGAGCTGCTCGAGCCCCTTGTTGAGGAGGGCCAGTCGCTGCGCCTCGTCCTTGATCGGCGTGCGGTCCGCGCCGAGCGCGCCGTAGCAGAACCAGAAGAGGAAGTCGTCTGCCACCACCAGGGTTGCCTTGGGGTTCTCCGCGAGCGCGCCGTCCACCTGCGCGGTGCCCACGGGAATCGGGTTGGCAAAGAACAGTCCGGTTGCATCGCCGGTCACCGCGCCTGCAGCAACGCGCGCACTCAGTGCCACGTTCGCAAGCGTCATCTGCTCGAGCCGGCCCTGCCGCCCGCGCGCAAGCGGAGCACGCACGCCGAAGCCCGCGGTGGCGCTTGCGCCGATGAAGTGCACGTGCGAATACAGCGTGGACGGATCGATCCCCGGCGTCGCATCGCGTGCCAGGCTCACGGGCATGGTGGCCGGCACGGCCAGCAGCACCGTCACGAAGGCCAGCACCAGCGCCATCGCCGAGAGGCCGCGCACGCCGATCCGGCTGTTCATGCCGGGTCCTCGCCGTGCGGCAGCACGCGGACCTGCGCCTTCTGGTTGGCCACCAGGTGACCGGGCGGCACGCTCTGCGTGACGAACACGCCGCCCGCCACCACCGAGCCGTCGCCGATTACCGTGTCGCCGCCCAGGATGGTGGCGCCGGCATAGACCGTGACGCGCGCGCCCAGCGTGGGATGCCGCTTCGTGCCCTTGCGCAGGGAGCCGTCCGCGTCGCGCTCGAACTTCTTGGCGCCGAGCGTCACGCCCTGGTAGATGCGGCAGCCGTCGCCGATCTCGCACGTCTCGCCGATCACCACGCCGGTGCCGTGGTCGATGAAGACGCCGCGGCCGATGCGCGCGCCCGGATGGATGTCGATGCCCGTGGTGGAATGCGCGAGCTCCGAGAGCATCCGCGGCAGGATGGGCACCTCGCGGATCCACAGTTCGTGCGCAAAGCGGTGCGCCGTCATGGCCGCGATGCCGGGGTAGCAGAGGATCACCTCCGCCACGGTGCGCGCCGCTGGGTCGCCGCGGAACGCGGCCTGCACGTCCGCCGCCAGCAGCTCGCGGATGGCCGGAATCCGTGCCAACAGCTCGTCGGCAATGCGCTCCTCGTCGACGCCGGTGCTCGCGTCCACGGCGCGTGCCGCCGCCGCGATGCACTGCACCAGCCCGGCGCGCAGGGCGCGGACGCGTTCGGCCACGAAGGTCTCGGCGTCCTCATGGACGGCCGCATGGGTCACGGGGTGGAAGCCCGGGAAGGCAATCTCGCGCATGGACGCCAGCAGCCGGGCGGCGGAGGCATGGTCCAGCACCGCCGGGCCACCGATCCGGGCCGTGGCCGGGTGGGCCGCCATCGAGTCCGCGATGGCGCGGTGGGTTCCGTCCTGCGTGGATGCTCCCATCGTCCTCCGATCGTAGCGGCATCGGCTATCCTCGCCCGCCCCGCGCCGGGCTTCGGCGCCACGCACCAACGCACCGCACACATTCCATGGCAATCCTCATCGACGGCAACACTTCGGTCATCTGCCAGGGCATCACCGGCACCTCGGGCGCCTTCCACACGAAGGGCTGCTTCGACTACGGAACGCGCATGGTGGGCGGCACCACGCCGGGCAAGGGCGGCCAGAAGGATGCCAACGGACTGCCGATCTTCGACACCGTGGCCCAGGCCGTGAAGTCCACCGGCGCCACCGCCAGCATGATCTTCGTGCCGCCGCCGTTCGCCGGCGACGCCATCCTGGAAGCCGCCGATGCGGGCGTCAAGACCATCGTGGCCATCACCGAGGGCATCCCCGTCCAGGACATGGTGCGCGTCCGCGCCCAGCTGGCTGGTTATCCGGAATCCGTCCTGGTGGGCCCCAACTGCCCCGGCGTCATGACCCCGGGCCGCAAGACCGGCACCCCCGGCCGCTATGAAGGTGGATGCAAGATCGGCATCATGCCGGGCTACATCCACACCCACCGCCTCGATGCCTCCACCCGCAAGGCCGTGGGCATCGTCAGCCGCTCGGGCACCCTGACCTACGAGGCTGTCTGGCAGACCAGCGAGCGGGGCATCGGCCAGTCCACCTGCGTGGGCATTGGCGGCGACCCGGTCAAGGGCCTGAACTTCATCGATGTGCTCGAGATGTTCGCGGCCGACCAGGACACGGACGGCGTCATCATGATCGGCGAGATCGGCGGCACCGACGAGGTGGACGCCGGCAAGTGGATCCAGGCGAACATGCCGCACAAGCCTGTGGTGGCCTTCATTGCTGGCCGTACCGCTCCTCCGGGGCGCCGCATGGGCCACGCCGGCGCCATCATCGGCGGCGCCGACGACACCGCGCAGTCCAAGATGGACGCGCTCCGGGCCTGCGGCTTGGTGGTGGCGGAAAGCCCCGCAGAACTTGGTTCGGCGATGGCTGCCGGCCTGAAGCTCTGAACGCGGCGGAGTTCCGGCCCAAAGTTGGAGCGGACGTCACCTCAGTCTGCCGGACGTGATGGGCGATTCGGCTGCCGGAAGTGCGGCTTGTTTTCGCCCGTCGCGCATAACGGACGGCATTTATGCCGTTTCCTGCGCCGCTGGCGCAACCTTATTGCGCCCGTCGTCTGAACGCATTCTTGTGGCTTGTTCAGGTTCCGCACTTGCGCACCCCGAAATCGGGGGCATGCTCTCTCCGGATCTTCTGGATCCAGCGAGAGAGAAGAATTGGGACCCCCGCATCGGCCTTTCCCTGGGCAGGTGCGCCGGTTGAACTCGTCCCCATTTCCCTTTCCCCTTTCGTTGGAGTCCCTAGAAATGAAGTCCGTCTTCTTCGCTTCCGCTACCGTCGCTTTGGTCGCCACGTCCGCGTCTAACGCCGCTCTCGTCTACGGCGGCGGCTCAGAAACTGGCTCCCGCTTTAACCCTGGCGCAGGTGCGATCACTTACATGAACTGCTTTACCGCCGTGGGCGCGGGCCAGACCCAGCTCGCGGTCGACAGCGCGATCGTCGGCATTCGCCGCCTCGTAGCATCCGGTGCGTTGGTTGATGTTGGCATCAAGATCTATGCCGCTGAAATGACCTACGACGGAACCAACTTCGGCCGAGGAGCCAACTACGAGATCTACTCCTCCGCTTCCCTCGGCGCTGGCGCTGCGAGCGTCACTCAGTTGGTGAACACGGGCGCGGTATCGGGGGTCACTCTGAACCTGGAAACCGTCTCAAACGCGGGCTTGGGCGGTTGGTGGATCGGCGTCGAGTTCACCGGCGCAAATGCCGCAAACACGGCCAACGGCTGGCGCGTCGTGAACGCCCCCACCACTGGCGCGTCGCTCAACGCCTTCGGCGCATTCAACAATGCTGGTAGCGGTGTGTTCGCAGCGTTCTTCGCCTTCGGCACCCCGCCGGGATCCTCGCCCAGCCGCCTCATGGTCGACGTGAACGGAACCCTCGTTCCCGCCCCGGGCGCGCTCGCGCTCCTCGGCGTCGCGGGCCTGACCGGTGCGCGTCGTCGTCGCGCCTGAGTCCGAACGGGACCGAGACTCATTTCGCTCCAACTGGACCCCGGCCGCAAGGCCGGGGTTCTTCTTTTTGCCCGCGCTTCCCTTCCCGGGTACGTCTGTAGCCTTCCGCCATGGCCACGGATGGGCCCCTCGGCATTCAACCCCCTGCGAAGCGTCCGTCGTTTGCCGCGCTCTACGGCAACCGCACCATGCTGGTGCTCTTGGCGCTGGGCTTCGCGGGCGGCTTGCCCAACGTCATGGTCACCAAGGTGGCGCAGGCGTGGACCTCCGCGGCGCACTGGGACGTGGCGGCCATCGGCGCGCTCTCGGCGTGGACGTTGCCCTACGCGTTCAAGTTCGCCTGGGCACCGCTCGTCGACAGCCTCCAGCTTCCGCTCCTTGGGCGGCTGGGGCGCCGCCGCTCGTGGCTGCTGGCCTCGCAGGTGCTTGCCATGGCCGCGCTGCTGGCCCTCTCGCTGTGGGGGCCGCTCGCGCCCGATGCGCCGGACGCGGACGCGCACAACGGCGTCTTCCTGCTGCTCTTGCTCGCCGCCGCATTCTTCTCCGCCACGCAGGACATCGTGGGTGACGCGTTCCGCGCGGAGTGCCTGCAGCCCGAGCAGCTGGGCGCCGGTGCCAGCATGTTCGTTTCCGGCTACCGCGTGGCGTTCGTGGCCCTCGGCGGCGGCGTCATGCTGGCGGCCGGAACGGTCTCTTGGTCCGTGGCATGTGTAGCGGCCTCCGCGGCCATGCTGCTTGGCATCGTGGCCACGCTGCAGGCGCGCGAGCCTGCCCAGAACGCCGGCGCGCGCCCCGGCCTGCGCGATGCGGTGGTGCGCCCGCTCGGCCAATTCTGGCAGGTCTGGGGCCTGCGCTCCCTGGTGCTGGCGGCCTTCGTGCTCCTGTTCAAGTTGCCGGACCAGATGGCGGGCGCCATCACCACGCCGCTCCTCATGAACGGGCTCGGCTACTCCAGCGAGGCGATCGGCGGCGTGAACCAGGTGTTCGGCTTCGGCATGACCATCGTCGGTGCGGCGGCGGGCGGATGGATGGTGGCGCGCTTCGGACTGGTCCGCTGCCTCTGGGCCTTCGGCATTGCGCACTGCGTGAGCATCGTGGGGTTCCTGGTGCTTGCGCTTGCCTACGGCGCCACGGTGAAGGCCGTGCCCGCCGTTGCGCCGCCCATCTGGCCGCTGATCCCGGTCATCGGCGTGGAGAACGTGGTGATCGGCATGGTGACGAGCGGGTTCGTTGCGTTCCTCATGCAGATCTGCGATCGCCGCTACACCGCCACGCAGTACGCGCTCCTCACTGCGCTGATGGCGGCGGGCAACGCGCTTGCCGGCAAGTTCGGCGGGATCCTGGCGGCGCAGCTCGACTATCCGCTCTTCCTGGTGGCGGCCATGCTCTCGGGGGTGCCGGCCTTGGCGCTGATTGCGTTCGTGCAGCCGCCGGAAGCTCCGGAGCCTTCGAAAATGCCGTGATTTCAGGGACGTTGGCTGCGGGGGCGCCTGAACGTTGCTGCGCTACGATGACCTTCCTATGCCTGACGTCGCCACCGCTTCGACGCCCGCCGCCACGCCCCGCCGCCCGCTCACCTACAAGGACTCCGGAGTCGACATCGACGCCGGCGACGAGGTGGTGGACCGCATCAAGGGCGTCCTGAAGCGCACCCACGGCCCGCGCGTGATGGGGCAGCACGGCGCCTTCGCCGGCATGTTCCGCCTGGATTACAACCAGAAGCTCTTCAAGCGCAACTACCGCGACCCGGTGCTGGTGGGCTGCACCGACGGCGTGGGCACCAAGGTGATCCTGGCCGCCGAGCGCAGGATCTACGACACCGTGGGCATCGACTGCGTGGCGATGAACGTCAACGACCTCATCGTGCAGGGTGCCGAGCCGCTCTTCTTCCTCGATTACCTGGGCCTCTCCAAGCTGGATCCGGACGCCACCGCCAAGATGATCGAGGGCGTCGCCAAGGGCTGCGAAATCGCCGGCTGCGCGCTCATCGGCGGCGAATGCGCGGAGATGCCGGACATCTACAAGCCGGGCGACTTCGACATCGCCGGCTTCTGCGTGGGCGTCGTGGAGCTCGAGCGCGTGGTGGACGCCGCGCGCGTCAAGAAGGGCGACGTGGTCATCGGCCTGCGCGCCTCGGGCGTGCACTCGAACGGCTTCTCGCTGGTCCGCCGCATCGTCAAGGACGCCGGGCTGGACCTCGACCGGGTCTACCCGGAGCTCGGCCCGGACCCGCTCTGGAAGGTGCTCCTGGAGCCCACCCGGATCTACGCCAAGCCGATCATCAAGCTGCTCTCGGGCTACCGCAAGAAGAAGGTGGTGAGCGGCATGGCCCACATCACCGGCGGCGGGCTGCCCGGAAACCTCTGCCGCGCCCTTGGCCCCAAGGTGGATGCGGTGCTCGACCCCGCCGCCTGGACCCCGAATCCCATCTTCCCGTTCCTGCAGGAGCACGGCAACGTGACCCAGGAAGAGATGTACCGGGTGTTCAACATGGGCATCGGCTACACGATCATTGTCCGCCCGACCTACGCCGACTCCGTCTGCGCCAAGCTGGCCAAGATGGGGGAGAGTGCCGCAGTGATCGGGGAAATCGTCAAGGGCACCGGCGAAGTCCGGATCTGACGCCACGGGCGCTGATACGTCCGAGAATGCGACTGTTTCCGCGGCCCCCGGCAATTCGTCGGGGGCCGTGTTCGTTTTGCCCGTGCAATCTTCACCGACTGGATGGGGCCTGCCGTGCCGGAAATCCCCCATTTGGAACTGGCCGGCCCACCGGGGGCGGGCAAACCTCCCCCACGCTGGCCTCCCCGCCGCATAACCGGGGTCCGATTTCGTTCTATTTCCGTAAATCCGCAGTTGTGTTCCTCACGGTTCACGCCATAATTTCCGAGGATCCGGGTCGGCTCCCTGATGGGAGTTGTCCCCCGTTCACGTTTGTCGGTTTGTCCACGAAGTCTTGGTGATCGGCCTTGGTGCCTGGCTTCTCACCATCCCCGCATTTCAAGGCATTGAAGTCCCGTTCACATTTACAAGGAAGCAACGAATCATGAGAAACACCTTCTTCACCGCTTGTGCCGCGACAGCCCTCGCGTTCGCGTGTCCCGCGATGGCGCAGGTCCAGTACACGGCCACATTTGACTCGCCGCCGTACACCCTTGACGCCACGATCATCAACCAGCAGGCCTGGGTCGCGGGCAACGCGGGCTCGACGGCAACCCCTGCCGCTCTTCAGGTCGTCGGCACCGCCCCGTTCGCTGGTAACGGCTGCTATCAGCTGAACACCTGGAACGGAACCGGGACTGCTTCCTCGTACTCGGTCGATCAGATCGCGGCGGTCGGGTCGGCTTACTCGACGGCAATCGCCGGGGGCGCGACCTCGGTGGATGCGTCTGTGCAGTTCATGCTCCCCGCGACCTCAACGGGCCCTTCTACCCACTTTGTCGGAGTTTTCGCCCTTCCGGCGGCTGGCTCGACCACGCTTCGTTACCTCGGTGGGCTGCAGACCTACGCGGGGCCTTACACTAGTGGTTCGTTTTCGGTCGTTGCAGGCGAAGTCGTGATGCTTCAGTGGCTGGAACCGCCGACCGTAGCTGCCGCGGGCAACTATCAGATCAAGTTTGCCACGCCGCTGGTTCTCACTCCGGGCCAGTGGACGGAGATGGTGGTTCGCTGGGATCCGGTTGCCCAGACTCCATCTTTTAAGGTGGGCACTTCTGAGTTCGTGCCGGGATACGCCACGGGTGCGCTCACCTGCGACCGCATCCGGGTCGGTGGCTCACCGACCTTGGGCACCAATACCATTTCGTCCACCGGCAAGTGGGATTCGCTGGCCGTCGTTGGAAACGCGCCGGCCTATCCTCAGTGCACGCCGTCGGCAGGCGACTGCGATGCTGCCCACCCGACCGGTGGCTGCAACATCGTCAGCTGCTGCGAGACCATCTGCGGCATCCTGCCGTCCTGCTGCGACACCGGCTGGGACCAGGGCTGCGTGGACGTTGCGATTCCGGAGTGCGGTCTGTTCGTCTACAACTGCACCTCGCCGAACAGCCCGGCCAACAACTGCGCGATCTCCCCGCAGGTGGTGACCGTCACGGGCACCCCGACTGGCTTTGCGTTCGACACCACCGCGGCAACCACCGATGGTCCGCCGGAACCGGATTGCAACTCGAGCGACAACGACACCCCCATCCACAAGGATGTCTGGTACCGCTTCATCGCTCCGACCGACGGCGTCCTCACGGCGACCAACTGCTTCGCGGGTGACTTCGACTCGAAGATCGCTGCGTACGACATTGGCACCAACCTCGCTGCGTTCGATCCCCAGCAGCTGCCCGATTACTTCATCGGCTGCAACGAGGATTGCGATGACCCGGCGTTCACCTCGACGCTGTCGGTCTCCGGCATCGTCGGTGGCCACTACTATCTGGTCCGCCTCGGTGGATTCGAAGGCGCGTCGGGCACCGGCACGCTGACGCTCAGCGTTGCCCCCCCGCCGAACCCCTGCGATCCGGCCAACCTGATCCAGGGCGTCGCTGGCAGCCAGATCGTCACGCTTGATACCGCCTACGACAACTTCACGCCCGGCGCGCTCTGCTCGGTCTTCACCGGCGACGTCTGGAACGCGAAGATGATCAAGTTCACCTCGCCGGGCACGGGCTCGATGACGGTCCAGAACTGCGCTGACACCACCGGCAACGTCGACGCGCGCATCGTGGCGATGACGACCTGCGGCGTTGCCAACTCGGTCGTGGCCTGCGACGACGACGGTTGCACCGGCGAGGCTCCGTACGCCAGCAAGCTGGTGTTCAACGCGGTGGCGGGTCAGACCTACTACTTCGCAGTGGGTGGTTACGACAACACCGAGGTTGGTCCGTTCAACATTGAGATCATCGCCCCCGCCGCTCCGAGCTGCCCGGCCGACCTCAACCAGGACGGCGTGGTCAACGGCGCCGACCTGGGTCTCATGCTCGGCTCGTGGGGCCCGTGCCCCGGCTGCGCTGCTGACCTGAACGCGGACGGCATCGTCAACGGTGCTGACCTCGGTCTGCTCCTCGGCTCGTGGGGCGCCTGCGCCTAAGCCGGAGTGAATTCACCCCGCTGGGTGGGGTGAGACAGTGAGTTCCACGCGGCCCCCGGACTTGTTCCGGGGGCCGCTTTCTTTTTTCGTGCGGCCCATGTCTTTCTTCGGGCTCTTGGAGCCGCGTGCCGGGAACGGGTGTGCGTGACCACTCCCTGCGCGCGATGGCGCGCGGGTGTCCTCGCCCGGTGGATGGTCGCTGCGTTCAGTCCCCGTCCCAGCGGCGCGACTGCTTGCGGGCAGAGTCCTTCTTCTTGCCTTCCAGCCGGCGCTTCACGCTGCCCCAGGTGGGCTTGGTCTTCTTGCGCACCTTGGGGCGTGCGGCGGCCTGCGAGACCATGGTCTTGAGGCGCGCCTCGCACGCGTCCTTGTTCTGGAGCTGGCTGCGGTGGAGGTCGCAGCGATAGAGGAGTTCTCCCTCGCCCACCCAGACGGCGGAGGCGATGGTGCGGAGGCGTTCGATGGCGGCATCGTCGAGCCCGCCGATGGCCGCCACGCGCACGCGGAGCACGGCGGCGGTGCTGGCCTTGTTCACGTGCTGGCCGCCGGGGCCGCGCGCGGTGGTGTAGGTCCACTCCAGGTCCTGCGGGCGAACCCATGCGCCGCGGCCAAGGTCGAGCGCGCCCGGCGGGCGCACCGGCCGCGGTGGGGGCGGCGGCGGGTTCGATGGGTACGCTTCGGCCATGGTGATGATCATTGTCGCATGCTGCGTCGCGATGCAGGCGCCCGAAACGCCCACGGCCGCGCGCATCCTGGGCGTGGATGAGCGGTTGGCGGTCACCGCCGACGTGGGAGTCTGGGTGCCGCGGCTCACTGGTACGGCGCAGGTGGGTTCCGGCGGCACGCAGTTCCAGCTGGACAGCGACCTGGCGGTACAGGACAGCGAGGCGGCCATCGCCGGCGAGTTTGCCGTGGCGAGCGGCCGCTGGCGCGTGGGCGGGATGGGCTACTCGGTGTCCGGCTCGGGCTCCGAGGCGGCGCCGACCGCCGGCACGTTCGGCAGCACCGCCATTGCGGTGGGTGACCGGATCAAGGGCAGCTACAGCAGCTGGATGGCCGGCGCCGAGGCGGCGTACCTCCTGTGGCGCCCGATGGCCGACGAGCCGTGGCCGTGGAGCGGGGCGGGAACCAAACGCGAGCAGGCATCCACCGACTTCGGCGCCAACGGGCGTCCGCTCTTCGATGCGCAGTTCCTGCTGCTGGGTGGCGTGCTGGCGCTGCACTACGAGCAGGACCTGACGAACACCACCACCGACAGCTCCTCCGGCTTCGATCGCACGGTGGCGTGCGTCTACGGCGGCGCGGGCATCGACGTGCGCCTGGGCCTGGATGGGCGCGTGCCGCTGGTGCAGGACGTGCGCATCTATGGCAACGCGGGCGTGGGGCCTTCGATCCCCGATGGCGAGGCGATCTGGATGGTGCGCGTGGGCGTGGCGCTCCTGATCGACGAGAACATCGGCGTGGAGTTCGGGTACCGGCTGTTCGATTTCAACCTGGTGGACGGCCCGTCCGAGGTGGACGCTGGCCTGCGCGGCCTGTTCGGCGGCGTGGCGGTGAAGTTCTGACCACGGGCACCCGCGGAGGGCGCAACGGAAGGAGCGGCATGTCGCAGGGCGAGAAGCCTGGCAATTCCAAGCGGCGGGGCAACGGCTTCCTGCGGGCCAAGTTGCGCCACGTGGTGTTGACGCGCACGGCCAACCGGCTGACGCTTGGCATCCTCGGGCGCCGGCACATGGCGCAGCCGATCGAGGTGCGCACCGTGGAGCTGCGGATCCCGCACTGGCCGCGTTGCCATGACGGTGTGCGAATCGCGCATCTCTCGGATTTTCATCTGGGTGACCTGATGCCCGTCGATCGCGCGGTGGATGCGGTGAACCGCGTGGCCATGCTCCGGCCGGACCTGGTGGCATGCACCGGCGACGTGGTGGATCTGGAGATGGACGGGGTGGGGCCGCTCCTGGCCGCCATGGGTTCGATCGGCGCGCCGCTTGGCCGGTACCTGGTGCTTGGCAACCACGATCACCTGGATGATGGCGCTGCGCTGGCGACGCTGGCGGAGAAGCATGGCATGCAGGTGCTCGATGGCCACGTGGTGGCCGCGGGTGATGCCGAGACCCCGCTCCTGGTGGGCGGCGTGGATTGGGGCCGCACCGTGGGCGAGCTCGACGGGCGCGTCGACGCGCTGCCGCGGGTGCCGCATCTTCTGCTTGCCCACAATCCCAAGGCATTCCATGCGTCCGCGCGGCACGGCATTGCGCTCACGCTGAGCGGGCACACGCACGGCGGGCAGGTGGCGTGGAAGGGGAAGCCGCGGGTCAATTTCTCGTTCGCGCACCGGCTGAACGCCGGGCTGTACGAGCGCAACGGCTGCTCGCTCTACGTGAACGTGGGCGCGGGTGCGTGGTTCCCGCTGCGGCTCCACTGCGCACCGGAGGTGGTGCTGGTGACGGTGCGCTGCGGGTGAGCGGGCCGGGAACCGGCCGCGCGGTCACGCGCAGAGCAGGTCCCCGAGCGCGTCGATGTGCCGTTCCTCCACGCCGGGTGCGCCGACGGAGACGCGGAGCACGAAGCGGCCGTCCACCTTGGTGTGGCTCAGGAACGCGCGGCCAGTGGCGTTGACGCGGGCCAGGAGTGCCTCGTTGTGTGCATCGTCGCCGTGCAGGCGGAAGCAGACGAGCGACCATGGCGTGGGGTCGACGAGCTCGAAGCGCGGGTCCGCGGCGAGGCGATCGCGCAGCCGCGCGGCGAGGGCCACGTGCCGGCGCACGAGCGACTGCAGCCCGGACACGCCGAAGTGCCGGATCACGAACCAGAGCTTGAGTGCGCGGAAGCGGCGGCCGAGCGGGACCTGCCAGTCGCGGTAGTCGATCACCTTGCCGGTGTCGGTGGCGGCGTTGCGCAGGTATTCGGGCAGCACGCTCAGCGCCTGCACCAGCGCAGCGCGGTCGCGGACCCAGAAGGCGTCGCAGTCGAAGTTGACGAGCATCCACTTGTGCGGGTTCACGCAGTAGCTGTCGGCCTGCTCCATGCCGGCGTTGATTGCGCGGAACTCCGGGCAGAGCGATGCGATTCCCAGGTGCGCGGCGTCCACGTGGAGCCACGCGCCGTGCGCGGCGCAGGCCTCGGCGATCTCGGGCACGGGGTCCACGGCGTGCGTCGAGGTGGTGCCCACGGCGGCCACGCAGAAGAAGGGGCGGTGGCCCGCGGCGGCGTCGGCCTCCATCATGGCGCGCAGCGCGGCCGGGTCCATGGAGCGATCCGCGCGCACCGGCACCATGCGCAGGTTGGCGGCGCCGAGGCCGGCGATGCGAATGTCCTTCTCGATGCTGCTGTGCGCCTGCGTGCTGGCGTAGGCGATGAGGCGCGGGCCGTGCGCCTGCAGGCCGTCACGTGTGCCGGCGAAGCCCGTGGCGCGCTCGCGGGCGGCGATGAGCGCGCAGAGCGTGGCACTGCTCGCAGTGTCCTGGATGACGCCGCCGCCGGTGGAGGTGCTGAGGAATTGCGCGGGAAGACCGAGCATGTCCGCCAGCCAGTCCATGACGTGCGTCTCCAGTTCCGTGCACGCGGGCGATGTGCTCCACAGCATGCCCTGCACGCCGAGGCCCGCGCTCAGGAACTCACCGAGGATGCTCGGGCCGCTCGAGTTGGCGGGGAAGTACGCGAAGAAGTTCGGGCTCTGCCAGTGCGTGACGCCCGGCAGCACGATGCGGTCCACGTCCGCCATCACCGCGTCCCACGGTTCGCCGTCCACCGGCGGTGCGGCGGGAAGCTGCGAGCGCACCCAGCCCGGCTCCACGGTGGACTGCACCGGGTGGCGCTCGATGCCTTCCAGGTAGTCGGCGATCCACTCCACCATGGCGTGGCCGTGCTTCCGGAAATCAAAGGCCTGCGGCGCTGCAACGGGCGATTCGGCGCGGTGGCTGTCGCGGGCGGGTTGGTGGGGGTGGGTTCCCATGGGCGGGCATTGTCCCGCGAAGCGGGTTTCGGGCAAACTGTGGGTTCAAGGAGTCAACCACATGACTGACACTGCCCCCGCGTCCCACCCGTCCAGTTCCGCCAACGCCGGCTGCGGCCATGAATGCTGCCCGTGCGATGGCCGCCTCAAGAAGCTCGAGAAGACCGTCTCCCGGATCCGATTCTGGCTGTTCGTGTCGCTCGGGTTCCTGATCCTCCTGATCGGCATCGGGATCGGCAAGGGAGACAAGCACGAGGATCGCGGTGGCCCGCGCGGGCGCGAGGAAGTGCGCCGCATCGAGGTGCAGGGCATGCCGATGGGCGGCATGGGTGGCATGGGCGGCGGCGCCATGATGATGCGCGGTGGCCCGATGCAGGGTGGCCCGGACCAGGGCCCGATGATGAACCGTGGCCCCGACCGTGGTCCCGAGATGCGCCCGGAAGGTCGCCCCGGCAAGGGCAACGGCCCGAAGATGCGCGGCGGCAAGAAGGGCAAGGACGGCGATGACGACGATGATGACGACGACTGATCGCTCGCCGAGTCTCTGAACAAGCACAAGGCCCCGCAGCGGATCGCGCTGCGGGGCCTTTGATTTTGCGGGTGTCGTGCGTTGCGGCCGGTGCCGCGCGGCTCATGCCCGGTGCCGCGCGGCTCATGCCCGGTGCCGCGCGGCTCATGCGTAGTGGCGGCCGAACCGGTTCGCGATGAAGTCCGCGAAGGACACGTCCTCGTTGCGCACGAAGCCGCTCGAGGGAAGCTTGCCCTCGCGCAGCAGGTCGAGCACCGCGGTGATGCCACAGGCCGTGGTGATCTGGATGGCGGTCCAGTGGTGGCCGCCGATCTGGTTGTGGCGCACGATCTTGGCATAGGTGCGCTCGGTGAAGCGGCCGTCCACCGTGCCCGTGGCGCTCACGAAGATGGCCACGATGTCCTGGCGCGTGGTGGGGAGCGCGCGCTCGAACGCGGCCTTCAGTTCCTCGCGGTGCTCGCGGTAGCCCAGGTCCCAGAGCAGGAGCTTGAGGATGGCGTTGTGCCCGGGGTAGCGCATCGTCTTGTAGGAGAGGTGCTTCACCTTGCCCTCGAGCGTGCTGGCGAAGGTGCCCAGGCCGCCCGAGGTATTGAACGCCTCGAAGTCGATGCCGTCGATCTTCATGTGCTCCAGCCCTTCCAGGGCCGGCACCTCGGTCACCTTGCCGTCGATCACCGCCTCGCAGGGCTGGATGTACTCGTTGATGAGGCCGTCGGTGGACCAGGTCAGGTTGTACTTGAGCGCGTTGGAGGGGAACTCCGGGAGCGCGCCGACGCGCATCTTCACTTCTTGGAGGTTCGACATTCCCTGGATGACGTGGGTTGCCGCGATGGTGATGAAGCCCGGTGCCAGGCCGCACTGCGGGATGAAGGCGGTCTTGGCGCCCTTGGCGAGCTCCATGACCTTCTTGGTGACGGCCACGTCCTCGGTGAGGTCCAGATAGTGGACGCCCTTGGCCTTGGCTCGCTCGGCGATCATCGGGTTGCAGAAGAACGGCGCGCAGCTCACCACAGCCCACTGGCCGTCGAGCGCCTTGTCAATGGCGGCTTGGTCGTCGAAGCGGCCCGTCACGCCCTTCGCGCCGGGCGACAGCGCGAGCGTCTCCTGGATGTACGCGTCGTGCGAGTCCATGACAAGCACCTGGTAGTCGCGGCTTCCCTGGAGG